>DHHN01000044.1 GCA_002403295.1 bacterium UBP1_UBA4771
GTCCGGCTCGTGTCGAGCGGCTTTCTCCACGCGAACCTCGGCCATCTCTTCGTCAACATGTTCAGCCTCTACTCGTTCGGCGGATCTCTCGAAGCGGTATACGGCGCCGCGCCGCTCGTCGCGATCTACTTCTCGGCGATTCTCGGGGGCGGCCTGCTTTCGCTGTGGCTCCACCGCGACGAGAACTACCGCGCCCTCGGGGCCTCGGGGGGCGTCTGCGGCGTCGTCTACGCGGCGATCTTTCTCTTCCCGGGCGGGAGCGTGATGGTGTTTCCCCTTCCCGTTCCGATCCCGTCGTACGCGTTCGCGGTTCTCTTCATCTTCATCTCCTTTTTCGGGATGCGGGGACGATGGGGAAACATCGGCCACGACGCGCACCTCGGCGGCGCCGTCATCGGTCTCGGCACGGCGACGGCGCTCTTTCCGGCGATCGTGGCGGAGAATCCGATCCTCTGGACCGTCGTGATGGCGCTCTCCGCGGGTCTCTTCGTCTATCTGTACAAGCGGCCGCGCGCCGCGGGAGGATGATGCGCCATGACGCTTCGCTCGATCAATCCGGCGACGGGGGAGCCGATCCGCGACTTCGCGGAAGCGTCGCCCGGGGAGGCGGCGGCCGCCGTCGCGTCGGCCGAAGCCGCGTTCGCGCTCTGGAAAGAGACGGCGTTCGAAGAGCGCGCGGCGCCCATGAAACGCGCCGGGGCGCTGCTCCGGGAGCGCGCCGCCGAATACGCGCGGCTGATGGCGCTCGAGATGGGGAAGCCCGTGAGGCAGGGGAGGGCCGAGATCGAGAAATGCGCGCTCGTGTGCGAGTACTATGCCGAACGCGCCGCGTCCTTCCTCGCCCCCGAGCTCGTGGCGACCGACGCGCGCAAGAGCTACGTCGCGTTCCGCCCGCTCGGCGTCATCCTCGCCGTCATGCCGTGGAATTTCCCCTTCTGGCAGGTGTTCCGCTTCGCGGCCCCCGCGCTCATGGCGGGAAACACCTGCGTTCTCAAGCACGCCTCGAACGTCTGCGGCTCGGCGCTCGCGATCGAGGACGTGTTCATGTCGTCGGGTATTCCCGCGGGGGCCTTTCGCACGGTGCTCGTGGGGAGCGCGGGCGTGGACGCGCTCGTCGCTCACCCGGCGGTTCGGGCCGTGACGCTCACGGGGAGCGCCCCCGCCGGGAGCGCCGTCGCCGCGCGCGCCGGATCGCTGCTGAAAAAAACCGTGCTCGAGCTCGGCGGGAGCGATCCGTACGTCGTGCTCGAGGACGCCGATCTCGCCGCCGCCGCGGAGATCTGCGCCGCGAGCAGGCTCACGAACTCGGGCCAGAGCTGCATCGCCGCCAAGCGGTTCATCGTGCCGCGTCGCGTCGCGGAGCCATTCGCCGCGCTCCTCGTCGAGCGGATGCTCGCGCGCCGAACGGGCGATCCCCTCGACGAATCGACGGACGTGGGTCCGCTCGCGAGAGCCGATCTGCGCGAGGAGCTTCACCGGCAGGTCGCGGCGAGCGTCGCGGCGGGCGCCACGCTCCTCGCGGGCGGCGCGATTCCTCCGGGTCCGGGCGCGTTCTATCCCGTCACCGTTCTCTCCGGGGTGAAGAGGGGCATGCCCGCCTGCGACGAGGAGCTCTTCGGGCCCGTGGCGGCGATCGTCGCCGTCCGGGACGAGGAGGAAGCCATCGCCGTGGCGAACGACACGATCTTCGGCCTCGGCGCGGCGATCTTCTCGAGGGACGCCGCGCGGGCCGAGCGCCTCGCCGCGGAGCGGCTCGAAGCCGGCTCGTGCTTCGTCAACGCGTTCGTGAAGTCCGATCCGCGCCTCCCGTTCGGCGGCATCAAGGAGAGCGGATACGGGCGGGAGCTCTCGGCCTTCGGCATCCGGGAGTTCGTCAACGTGAAGACGGTGTACGTCGCGTAGAGCCTTCGGTCGGATGCGCTACTCCGACGGCGCTTCGATGCTTCCCTCCCAGAGGTACTTCTTCGTCTCGGCGGCGATGACGCCCGAAAGGACGATGAGGGAGAGGAGGTTCGGAATCGCCATGAGGGCGTTCGTGATGTCGGCGAATGACCACACGAGCCGGACGGTCGCGACGGATCCGAGCATCACGCAGACCACCCAGAGCCACCGGTAATAGCGCACGTAGCGCGTCCCGAAGAGGTACTCGACGGCCTTTTCGCCGTAGTACGACCAGCCGAGGATCGTCGAGAAGACGAAGGTGAGAAGCCCGAAGGTCAGCACGATCGGCCCGACGACCGGTATCTGCGAGAATGCCTCCTTCGAGAGGACGGCGCCGTTGGCGCCGTCGATCCATTCTCCCGAGTTCACGAGCACGAGTCCCGTCATGGCGCACACGACGACGGTGTCCCAGAACGTTCCCGTCGACGAGACGAGCGCCTGCCGCACGGGGTTTTTCGTCTGCGCCGCCGCCGCCACGATGGGCGCGCTCCCGAGGCCCGATTCGTTCGAAAAGAGCCCCCGCGCGATGCCGTAGCGGATCGTTTCGCGCACGCCCGCCCCGATGAACCCCCCGACCGCCGCCTGCCCGGAAAAAGCGCCGTCGAGGATGAGGCGGAGCGTATGGGGCAGGCCGTGTATGTTCATGACGAGGATCGTCGCGCATCCGCCGACGTAGATGAGCGCCATGAGCGGCACGAGCCGCTCGCACCAGGCCGCGATCGATCTGATGCCGCCGAGGATGACGACCGCGGAGAGCGTCATGATAACGAGACCGGTGATCCACGTCGGCACGGCGAAGGTCTCCTTGGCCATCGTCGCGATCGCGTTCGACTGGACCATGTTGCCGATGCCGAACGCGGTGATGCACATGAGGAAGGCGAAGACGACGCCGAGCCAGCGCTGCTTCATGCCCCGCTCGAGGACGTACATCGGACCGCCCGCCATGAATCCTTCCTTGTTGACGACGCGGTACTTGATCGAGAGCACCGCCTCGGCGTACTTCGTTGCGATGCCGAAGACGCCCGTGATCCATATCCAGAACACCGCGCCCGGCCCGCCCGCCGCGATCGCCGTGCCGACGCCGATGATGTTGCCCGTTCCGATGGTCGAGGCGAGCGCCGTCGTCAGGGCGCCGAACTGGCTGATGTCCCCCGCGCCCTCGCGCGAGCGGCCGAGGGAGAGCCTGATCGCCTTGACGATGTACCGCTGGACGAACCGGAGCCTCACGGTGAGGAAGAGGTGCGTTCCGAGGAGCAGAACGATCATCGGCGGGCCCCAGATCGCGTTGCCCCACGTCTCGAGGAGTTTTTCGACCGTTTCCATCGTTCCTCTCCGCCGTAAATACGCGCATTCTAGCACAGGACCGGGCCAAGTCAAATCGTTTGGCGAGGCGCCCCCGCGAGGGGCCGGCGCCGGGGCGGGGGTGGGCGGATTTCTCTTGCCCGCCGCCCCGCCCCGTGGTTTATATAGAAGCCTGAAACGACCGGCGGGAACGGAAGGGACCCGGCGATGGCGAACGCGTACGACGTACTCAAGGAACGGGGGCTCCTCGAGCAGGTCACCGACGAGGCGAAGGTTCGCGCGATGCTCGATCGGCCGACGACCTGTTACGTCGGCTTCGATCCGACCGCGTCGAGCTTCCACGCCGGCAGCCTCGTTCCCATCATGGCGCTCGCGCACCTGCAGCGGGGCGGCCACCGCGTCATCGTCGTCGTCGGCGGCGGCACGGCGATGATCGGCGATCCGACCGACAAGACCGAAATGCGCCGGATCATGCCGGTGGAGGAGATCGACGCGAACGCGCGGGGCCTGCGCGCGCAGCTCGCCCATTTCATCGATTTTTCGGACGATCGCGCGATCATGGTGGACAACGCCGATTGGCTCCGCCCGCTCAACTACATCGAGTTCCTCCGCGACGTCGGCCGCCACTTCAGCGTGAACCGCATGCTCGCCGCCGAATCGTACCGCATGCGGCTCGAGACGGGGCTCAATTTCATCGAGTTCAACTACATGTTGCTCCAGGCGTACGATTACCTCGTGCTCTACCGGCGGTTCGGCTGCACGCTCCAGCTCGGCGGCAACGATCAATGGGGCAACATACTCGCCGGCGCCGATCTCATACGGCGCGTCGACGGCGGCGAGGCGGAGGCGCTCACCTTTCCGCTCCTCGTCACGGCGGCCGGCGCCAAGATGGGAAAGA
This sequence comes from bacterium UBP1_UBA4771, assembly GCA_002403295.1. Lineage (GTDB taxonomy): Bacteria > Krumholzibacteriota > Krumholzibacteriia > Krumholzibacteriales > Krumholzibacteriaceae > SSS58A. The sequence continues at coordinate 4,142 of DHHN01000044.1, forward strand.
CGGAGAAAGGCGCCCTCTGGCTCGATGCCTCGCGCACATCCCCGTACGAGTACTACCAGTACTGGATCAACACGGACGACCGCGACGTCGGCCGCTTCCTTTCGTTCTTCACGTTCCTGCCGATGGACGAGGTGCGCCGTCTGTCCTCCCTCGGGGGCGAACGGCTCCGCGAGGCGAAGGAAGCGCTCGCGTTCGAGGCGACGAGGCTCCTCCACGGCGAGGGGGAAGCGGCGAGGGCGCGGGACGCCGCTCGTTCCCTCTTCGGCGGCGGAGACGGGATCGACGAAAGCGCCGTTCCGACGATCGAGATCGCGCGAAGCCGCTTCGCGGAAGGGATCCCGGCCTTCGCCCTCTTCGCCGACGCGGGGCTCGCGAAGACGAGAGGCGAGGCGAGGCGCCTCATCGCGCAGGGCGGCGCCTACGTCGACAACCGGCGCATCGAGGCCGTGGACGCCCTCGTCACGCTCGCCGACGCGCAGGGCGGCGCGCTGCTCTTGCGGGCGGGGAAGAAGAAATACATTCGCGTGAAGCTCGCGGAATGAGCGCCGGCCGCCGGGGCGGGGCGCGCCGGCCCGGACGATCCTTCGAACGAATCATCCTTCGAGAATTTCGGCGTAGAGGGCGGCGAGGTCGCTCGAGTATCTCCGCGCGTCGAAGAGCCGCTCGGCCCGCCGTCTTCCCGCCTCTCCGAACCGCTCGCGCAGTCCCCGGTCGGCGCCGAGCGCGAGGAGCGCCGCGGCGAGGCTCGCGCTCCTTCCGTGTTCGAAGACGAGTCCGTTGACGCCGTGCTCGACGATCTCCGGATTGCCGCCGACGTCGGAGACGACCGCGGGGATACCGAGGGCGAGCGCCTCGAGGGCGGTGTTGGAGCACGGCTCGGGCTCGATCGACGAGTTCACGACGACGTCGCATCGCGACATGACGTCGGCCGCGTCCGTTCGGAATCCGGGCATCGAAAACCGGTCCCCGAAGACCGGATCGGCTTCGACCATGCGCCGCACGGCCGCTTCCTCGGGGCCGGCGCCCGCCATGATGAAGCGCGCGCGGGGATCCGCCGCGAGCACGGCGCGGGCGGCCTCGGCGAAGGTGAAGCATCCCTTCCATCTCTCGAAGCGCGCGAACCATCCGACGAGCATCCCGTCGGAGCGTTCCCGGGGACGCGGCGCGTACGTATCGAGATCGATCCCGTCGTGGATCGTCAGGACCGTCTCGGCGGGGAGCCCCTCGGCGACGTAGTGCGCGCGCACCGCGTTCGAGACGCAGAGAAAGCGCGCCACGCGCCGCGCGAGGAACCGGTGGAGCGGGGTGAGTCTGAAGAAGCCGC
>DHHN01000225.1:0-3072 GCA_002403295.1 bacterium UBP1_UBA4771
GCTACGCCGACATTTTTCTCCGCAACACCCTCTCGTCCGGCGTCGTGCCCCAGATCTCCGCGATCATGGGGCCGTGCGCCGGCGGCGCCGTCTATTCGCCCGCCATCACCGATTTCATATTCATGGTGAAGGATACGAGCCACATGTTCATCACCGGTCCGAACGTCATCAAGAAAGTCACGCACGAGGATGTGACCTTCGAGGAGCTCGGCGGCGCGCTCACGCACAACAGCAAGAGCGGGGTGGCGCACTTCGTCGCCGAGAACGACGAGCACTGCATCAACATGATCAAGGAGCTCCTCTCCTTCCTCCCGCAGAACAACCTCGAGGATCCGCCGTACCTATCCCCGTCCGACGATCCCGGACGCCGGGAACCGAAGCTCAAGGACATCGTTCCCGACGATCCCCGGCAGCCGTACGACATCGTCGACGTCATCCACCTCGTCGTCGACAACGGCTCCTTCTTCGAGGTTCAGCCGCTCTGGGCGAAGAACATCGTCGTCGGATTCGCGCGGCTGAACGGCCACGTCGTCGGCATCGTCGCGAATCAGCCCCTCCACATGGCGGGCGTGCTCGACATCGACAGCTCGATCAAGGGCGCGCGTTTCGTCCGGTTCTGCGACGCGTTCAACGTCCCGCTCATCACCTTCGAGGACGTCCCCGGCTTTCTCCCGGGAACGAACCAGGAGTGGGGCGGCATCATCCGCCACGGCGCGAAACTCATCTTCGCCTACTGCGAGGCGACGGTGCCGAAGCTGACGGTCATCACGCGCAAGGCGTACGGCGGCGCGTATTGCGTCATGTCGAGCAAGCACATCCGCGGGGATTACAACATCGCCTGGCCGACCGCCGAGATCGCCGTCATGGGCGCCGAGGGCGCGGTGAACATCCTCTACCGCAAGGAGATCGCCTCCTCGAAGGATCCCGCCGTCGAGCTCCAGAAATACATCGACATGTACACGGAGAAGTTCGCGAACCCGTACATCGCCGCGAGCTTCGGCTACCTCGACGACGTCATCATGCCCGAAAATACGCGGCCGATGATCATCCACGCGCTCGAGAACCTCATCAACAAGCGGCAGCAGCTGCCGCCGAAGAAGCACGGGAATATCCCGCTCTAGGAGCCGTGCCGCGATGGATCACGACCTCGAGGACGAAATCCGAAAATGGCGGGAGCGCGCCTACGAGCCCTTCCGGGCAAAGGGGGGCGAGCGCAGCCCCGTCTTCGAGACCGCGTCCGGCATCGAGATAGAGCCGCTCTATACCCCTCGCGACTTCCCGGAAGAACGCTACGGCGACGAACTCGGGTTTCCCGGGATGTACCCCTTCACGAGAGGGGTGTATCCGAACATGTTCCGCGGAAAGCTCTGGACGATGCGCCAATACGCGGGCTTCGGCTCCGCGGAGGAAACGAACGCGCGGTTCCGGTATCTCCTCGAGCGCGGGCAGACGGGGCTCTCCGTCGCCTTCGACCTGCCGACGCAGATGGGCTACGACTCCGACCACCACATGGCGGAGGGCGAAGTCGGAAGAGTCGGCGTCGCAATCGATTCCATTGACGATTTCAGAGTCTTGATGAAGGATATCCCCCTCGATCGCGTGAGCACGTCCATGACGATCAACGCGACGGCGGGGATCCTGCTCGCCATGTACGCTGCGCTCGCCGAGGAGACGGGGGTGCCGCTCTCGAAGATATCGGGAACGATCCAGAACGACATCCTCAAGGAATACTACGCCCGGGGAACGTACATCTATCCTCCCGGACCGTCCATGCGCCTCGTGACCGACATCTTCGCGTGGTGCAAGACCGTCACCCCCGCGTGGAACACGATCAGCATCAGCGGGTATCACATACGCGAGGCCGGCTCGACCGCCGTGCAGGAGATCGCCTTCACCCTCGCCGACGCGGTCGCCTACGTCGAGGCGGCCGTCGCCGCGGGGCTCGCGGTCGACGATTTCGCCCCGCGCCTCTCCTTCTTCTTCGGCGTACACAACAATCTGTTCGAGGAGATCGCCAAGTTCCGCGCGGCGCGGCGCCTCTGGGCCCGCATCATGAAGGAGCGGTTCGGCGCCACAAGCGAACGATCGATGCTCTTGCGCTTTCACACGCAGACCGCCGGCTGCACGCTCACGGCCCAGCAGTACGAGAACAACGTGATACGCGTGACGCTCCAGGCGCTCGCGGCCGTCCTCGGCGGGACGCAGTCCCTCCACACGAATTCGAAGGACGAGGCGCTCAACCTCCCCTCCGAGGAGGCGGCGCTCACGGCGCTTCGCACGCAGCAGGTGATCGCCGAGGAATCGGGCGTCTGCGACACCGTCGATCCCGTGGGCGGCTCGTGGTTCGTCGAGCGGCTCACCGCCGAGATCGAATCGCGCGCCGTCGCCCTCATGAAGACGATCGAGGAGATGGGGGGAATGATCCCCGCGATCGAGGCCCGGTTTCCGCAGCGCGAGATCGAGCGGAGCGCCTATCGCTACCAGAGAGGGATCGAGGAAGGCGCGATCGGCGTCGTCGGGGTCAACCGCTACGCCGAGGCGAAACCGGTCCGAAGCGGTCTCTTCCGGATCGATCCCGCCGTGGCCGACCGGCAGCGCGGACGCATCGAGCGCCTCCGGCGGGAGCGCGACGGAGCGCATGCGGCGCGGCTCCTCGACGATCTCTCGCGCGCGGCGCGCTCGAGCGAAAACCTCATGCCGCTCATCGTCGCCGCCGTCAAGGGACGCTGCACGCTCGGCGAGATATCGGCCGCGCTCGAGACGGTGTTCGGCCGGTACGCGCCCGGCGCCGCGTCGTAGGCGCGTTCCGCGCGTTTCGGAACCCTGTCGATTGTTACGCGGAGGTAACGAGGTGAACCCCAGGCTCGAAGCCATCGATCATATCGGCGTCGCCGTCGCGAATCTCGAGGAGGCGAAGCGGATCTTCTGCGACGCGCTCGGCATCCCGTGCATCGCGGAAAAGCTCGTTCCCGAGCGCGGCGTCAAGATCGCGTTCCTCTCGACCGGCAACACCACGATCGAGCTCCTCGAGGGGATCGGCGAGAACAGCACGGTTTCGAAGTTCGTCGCCCA
>DHHN01000225.1:3199-10826 GCA_002403295.1 bacterium UBP1_UBA4771
CCGCGTCGTCGATGACCGTGATGCGGCTACTGTTTTTCGTACGTGTAGAAGCCCTTTCCCGTCTTGCGACCGAGGTATCCCGCGTCGACCATCTTCTTGAGCAGCGGGCACGCGCGGTATTTCGGATCGCCGAGCCCGCAGTACAACACGTTCAGGATGTTGAGACAGATGTCGAGCCCGATGAGATCGGCGAGCGCGAGCGGCCCGAGGGGATGGTTCATCCCGAGCTTCATCACCTCGTCGATCGCCGGCGCCGTCGCGACCCCCTCCATGAGGCAGTAGACCGCCTCGTTGATCATCGGCATGAGAACGCGGTTCGCCACGAAGCCGGGATAGTCGTTGACCTCGACCGGCGTCTTCCCGAGCTTCTTCGAAAGCTCGACGACGAGCGCGGTCGTCTCGTCGCTCGTCGCGAGCCCCCGGATGATCTCGACGAGCTTCATGACCGGCACGGGGTTCATGAAATGCATTCCGATGAAGCGATCGGGCCTCGAGGTGCGCGCCGCGAGCGCCGTGATCGAAATCGACGAGGTGTTCGTCGCGAGAACCGTCTCCTTCCGGCACAGGGCGTCGAGCTCCTTCATGATCGCGATCTTCGTTTCGAAATCCTCGAGCGCCGCCTCGACCACGAGGTCCGCGCCGGCGGCGTCCCGCACGTTCGTCGAGCCCTTGATCCGGGCGAGGATCGCCCCCTTCGTCTTCTCGTCGATGGCCTCCTTCTTGACGAGGCGTCCGAGACTCTTGTCGATCGCTGATATCCCCCGCGCCACGAACTCGTCCTTGATGTCGATCATGACGACGCCGAAGCCGTTGTGGGCGAATACCTGAGCGATGCCGTTGCCCATGGTGCCCGCGCCGATGACGGCGACCGTTTTCACGTCCATTCCGTTCCTCCCTATATCATTTCGACGCTGAGCGCCACCGCGTTGCCGCCGCCGAGACAGAGCGAGGCGAGGCCGCGGCGACCGCCGGTGCGTTTCAACACGTGCAGCAGCGTCACGAGAACGCGGGCGCCGGAGCATCCGATCGGATGGCCGAGCGCCACCGCGCCGCCGTTGAGGTTGACCTTCGCCGGGTTCATCTTGAGCTCCTTCAGGACGGCGCACGGCTGCACGGCGAACGCCTCGTTGAGCTCGATCGCGTCGAAATCGTCGACGGAGGCCCCGAGCTTCTTCAGGAGCTTCTGTATCGCCACCGTCGGCGCCATCATGACCCACTCGGGCTTCATGCCGCCCGTGGCGTATCCCGTGACGCGGGCGAGCGGCTTCACGCCGAACTCCTTCGCCGCCGTCTCGGATAGAAGGATCATCGAGGCGGCCCCGTCGCTGATCTGCGACGCGTTTCCCGCCGTGATCGTGCCGTCCTTCTTGAAGACCGGCTTGAGCTTGGCCATGCCCGCTGCCGAGGAGTCGGGGCGAGGCCCCTCGTCGCGGTCGATGCGCACCGGATCGCCCTTCTTCTGGGGGATCTCGACCGTCATCATCTCGTCGCGGAAATATCCCTTCTCGTGGGCCTCGACCGCCTTGCGGTGGCTGTGGTAGGCGTACTCGTCCATCTCTTCCCGCGACACCTTGTACGTCTCCGACACGAGCTCCGCCGTGTTGCCCATGTGGTAGTTGTTGTAGATGTCCCAGAGGCCGTCGAAGACCATCGTATCGACGATCGCTCCGTCGTTCAGCCGGTATCCCGTTCGGGCCTGGCGCANNTCGCCGAGCATGATCGCCTGCGCCCCGAGAACGACCGCCTTGAGCCCGGAGCCGCAGACCTTGTTCACGGTGAGGGCACCCGCCGTCTCGGTGACGCCGCCGTAGATCGCTGCCTGCCTCGCCGGGTTCTGGCCGAGCCCCGCCGAGATGACGTTCCCCATGATGACCTCGTCGACGCGGTCGGCCGGCACCCCCGAGCGCCGGAGCGTCTCCTTCACCACCATGGCGCCGAGTTGTGTCGCGCCGAAGGGCGTGAGCCCTCCGAGAAACTTCCCGAGGGGCGTTCTCACCACGCCCGCAATGACCACTTCCTTCATGAGCTCCTCCTTCCGATCATTTCATGCGCACTGCCCGAAGTTCTTTTGGATGAAAGCGACGATATCCCGCGTATCGGTGCCCGGGCCGAAGAGTCTCGCGACGCCCGCCGATTCGAGCCGCTCCGCGTCCTCCGCGGGAATGATCCCCCCGCCGAAGACCTGGATATGGCCGGCACCCTTCTCCTTCAGGAGCTCCAGGATGCGCGGGAACATCGTCATGTGGGCGCCCGAGAGGATACTGAGCCCCACGACGTCAACGTCCTCCTGGACCGCCGCATCCGCGATCATCTCGGGGGTCTGGTGGAGCCCCGTGTAGATCACCTCCATGCCGGCGTCCCGCAGGGCGTTCGCGACGACCTTCGCCCCGCGGTCGTGGCCGTCGAGGCCCGGCTTGGCGATGAGCACCCTGATCGTTTTCCCCATGGACACACCTCCGACGAATGCGTGCGTAATCTAGAACACGGGCGGCTCGATGTACTCGCCGAACACTCCCTTGAGGGTGGCGATGATCTCGCCCTCGGTGCAATACGATCGCGCGCAATCGAGGATGACCGGCATGAGATTATCGGTCCCCTCGGCCGCGGCCTTGAGCCGGACGAGCTCGCGCGCGGCCTTGTCGTTGTCGCGCCCGGCACGGACCTCGCGAACGGCGCTTCGCTGGTCGAGCTCGACCTGATGATCGATTCTGAGAATGGGAATCTCGATCGTTTCGTCCTCGAGCTGGAAGCGGTTCACGCCGACCACGATCTTGCGCTGTCGCTCGACCGCTTTTTGATATTCGTACGCGGCCCGGCCGATCTCGCGCTGGAAGAATCCCGCCTCGATCGCCTGCACCACGCCCCCGAGCTCCTCGACTCTTCGAAAGTACTCCTCGGCGGCCTCCTCCATCTCGCGCGTCTTCGCCTCGACGAACCAGGAACCGCCGAGCGGATCGATCGTGTTCACGACCCCCGTCTCGTGCGCGATGAGCTGCTGCGTGCGCAGCGCGATGCGGACGGCCTTCTCCGAGGGGAGGGCGAGGGTCTCGTCCATCGAATTCGTGTGAAGCGACTGCGTTCCGCCGAGAACCGCCGAAAGCGCCTGATACGCGGTGCGGACGATGTTGTTCTCCGGCTGCTGCGCGGTGAGCGAGCATCCCGCGGTCTGCGTGTGGAAACGAAGGAGCCACGATCGCGGATCCTTCGCGCCGTATTTCTCCTTCATCCGCTTCGCCCAGATGCGCCTCGCCGCGCGATACTTCGCGATCTCCTCGAAGAAATCGAGGTGCGCGTTGAAGAAGAACGAGAGCCGCGGCGCGAACTCGTCCACGTCGAGCCCTGCCGCGATCCCCGCCTCGACGTAGGCGAAGCCGTCGGCGAGCGTGAAGGCGAGCTCCTGCACCGCCGTCGATCCGGCCTCCCGTATGTGGTAGCCGCTGATGCTGATCGTGTTCCAGCGCGGCACGTGGTCCGCGCAGAAGGCCATGATGTCGGTGATGATCCGCATCGACGGCTCGGGCGCGAAGATCCACGATTTCTGGGCGATGTACTCCTTGAGGATATCGTTCTGGATCGTCCCCCCCATCTCGTCGAATCGCGCGCCCTTCTTCTCTCCGGCGCAGAGATAGAAGGCGAGCAGTATCGAGGCCGGCGCGTTGATCGTCATCGATGTGGTGATCTTCGCCATGTCGATCCCGTCGAAGAGGATCTCCATGTCGCGGAGCGAATCGATCGCGACGCCGCAGCGGCCGACCTCTCCCTCGGCGCGCGGATGGTCCGAGTCGTAGCCCATGATCGTGGGCATGTCGAAGGCGACGGAGAGCCCCGTCTGCCCGTGATCGAGGAGGTAGTGATAGCGCCCGTTCGTGTCGCGCGGCGTCCCGAAACCCGAGAACTGGCGCATCGTCCAGAACCGCCCCCGGTACATCGTCGGGTACACCCCGCGCGTGAACGGGTACTCGCCCGGGAGGCCGAGATCGCGCAGGTAGTCGAGACCCGCCGCGTCCTCCGGACCGTAGAGCGGTTCCACGGGCGCGCCCGAGACCGTCGTGAAATCGGCGTCCTGAACGCCCCATTCGTCGAAGGCGCTCTTCCAGCGTTTCTTCGCCTCCGCGCGATCGTTTCCGTTGTCCGTTGCCATGGTCCGTCTCCGTTCGGTTCGGCGCGAGCGCGCCGTCGGTCACATCTTCAGGCCGCCGACGACGAGCCGCTCGAGCTCGCGCACGAGCCGGTACGGCGAAAGCCGCCCGCCGTAGACGTCCTCCATCCCCCGCTCGATGGCCGATCGCACGCTCGCGTGATCCCAGACCCGCCGCTCCATGCGATCCATGAACGCCCCGCGGACGCGGGAAAAGAGCACGCGGCGCCGCTTCTCGGCGAGCAGGCCCCGCTCCTCGAGATGGCGGCGATGTTCCCCGATGCGGGAGCGCACCTCGTCGATGCCCGTCTCCCGCGTCGCCGAGGCGAGCACGACGGGCGGCCGCCAGCCCCCTTCGGGCACGTCCTTGATCCGAAGCGTCTCCTCGAGCTCGCGGGCCGCGCCGATGGCTTCGCGATGATCCGCCTTGTTCATGACGAATATGTCCCCGATCTCCATGAGCCCCGCCTTCATCGCCTGCACGCCGTCGCCCGATTCCGGGACGAGGATCACGACGACGGTGTGCGCTTTCTCCGCTATTTCGAGCTCCGACTGGCCGACCCCGACCGTCTCGATGAGGACGAGATCCTTGCCGAACGCGTCGAGGAGGTCCGCCGCTTCGTCCGTGCAGCTCGATATGCCGCCGAGGCTGCCGCGGCTCGCGAGGCTTCGGACGAAGACGTCGGGATCGTCCGAGAGGCTCTGCATTCGGATCCGGTCCCCGAGGAGCGCGCCCCCGCTGAACGGGCTCGTGGGATCGACGGCGATGATGCCGAGCCGCTTCCCCTCGCCGCGCAGGATCCGCGACATCCGGCACACGAGCGTGCTCTTCCCCGCCCCCGGAGGACCCGTGAATCCGATCCGGTACGCGCCCCGCGTCATCGGGAATACGGCGTCCATGACCGCCTCCGCGCGATCGCCGCCGTTCTCGATGATCGTGATGAGGCGGGCCGCCGCCGCGACGCGGCCGCCCGCGAGACCCTCGAGGAGCCGTGCGATATCCGGATCTCTCTTCATCGTGTCGGCGTCAGTACTCTATGCCCTTTCGCGCCTGCACACCGGACCCGTAATGGTGCTTGATTTCGCGCATCTCCGTCACCGTATCGGCGAGCTCGATCATCTCCTTCGGGGCGTACCGGCCGGTGAGAATGAGCTCGAGGCCCGGGGGCTTGCGCCGCATGAGGGCGATCACCCGGGCGGGATCGACGAGCCCGAATGCGACCGCGACGTTGATCTCGTCGAGGACGAGGAGATCGATCGACGCGTCCCCGAGGATCTCCTCGGCGCGCATCCATCCCTTTTCCGCGAGCTCGCGATCGACGGGGTCCGGCCGCTTCGGATCGACGAATTCGTCCCGGCCGTACTGCTCGATCGTGAGCCCGGGCAGATGCGCGGCGGCGGCAAGCTCGCCGTAGAGCCGTCCCTTCATGAACTGCACGACCGCCACGCGTTTCCCGTGGCCGAGCGCCCGCAGCGCCGCTCCGAGCGCGGCCGTGGTCTTTCCCTTGCCGTCGCCCGTATAGAGCTGAATCGTTCCCTTCTCGAATCCGGCCATACCGAACCTCTCCCCTTCGATGCGGAGGCGGGAAACCGCCGGTCACCGCCGAATCCTTCGTAAGACGTTGGAGCGTATATTAATCGCGAGGATTTGTCAACGGCGGATGCGGCCGCGAGAGCGAGGAGCTCAGCCGGCGGTCTGCTCCTCGACCGGCGCCATGCTCTGCTCCCGCACGAGCGGAAGCGTGACGAGAAACGTGGCGCCCGTCCCGTCGACGCTCGTCACCGAGATCGCGCCGCCGTGGTCCTTCACGATGCGCTGGGCGAACGCGAGCCCGAGCCCGGAGCCCTTTTCCTTCGTCGTGAAGAAGGGGGTGAATACCTTGTTGATCTGGTCGTTCGGAATTCCCTTGCCGTTGTCGGCGATCTGGACGCATACGGTTTCCGAGTCCCGCCACGTGCTGACCCGGATGACGCCGTTCGAATGAACGGCCTCGACGGCGTTCTGGAGGATGTTGAGAAACACCTCGTGAATCTTGACGACGTCGAACTGGCAGTGCGGGAGGTCGGGGGCGAGACTCACGAGAAGCGTGATCCCTCGATCCTCGAAATCCCTTTTCAGGAGCTGGCAGTTGTCCTCGAGCACCTGGTTGAGGTCGCCCTCCTCGAGCCGCAGCTCGCTCACCTTCGACTGGAGTCCCTCGAGATATCGCTCGAGGCGAAGCGCCTCGTTCATGATGATTTCGAGCTTCTCGCGGTCGTCGCCGGTGATATCCTTGGACTGGTAGAGGTTCCGCGCGAACCCGCCGATCGCGACCAGCGGGTTCTTGATCTCGTGGATGACCGAGGAGGTGAGCTCGCCGGAGATCGCGAGGCGCTCCGCCTTCATGATCCGCTCCTCGTACGCCTTGAGCTTGCGATAGGTCGCCTTGAGGCTCTCGACGTTCTTCTTGAGGGATTCCTTGAGTTGCGCCGCCCGGAGCGATGTCGTCGCGTGGCTCACGATCATCTCGAGAAGATGAGCGTCCTCGGCCGTTATCGCCTTGCCGGTGAAAATATTGTCGACGAGGAGCAGCCCGAGGCTGTCCTCGGCTGTCGCGACCGGGCAGATGCAGAAATCCTCGAGACCGAGAGCGGCGGCGACGCACCGGTCCGCCTCGGATGCGAGATCGTCCTTCTTCACGAAACGCACCTCGTGCATCCCCCGGATGATGACGCCGTCGAGATCGTTGATGGGAATCGCGAGCTCGCCCGTCGTCTTCGTGAGGGGGCTGTTGCGGAGGGTATGGAGCTTCTGCCCCTTGTTCACGAGCTTGTCGAGCGACAGGTTCTCGTCCTTCTCGAGGATGCGCCAGATGCTGTCGGCCTCCTCGGCCGAGGAGGGCCCGAGCGCGTACTTGCCGCGCAGCAGGTCGAACTCCTGACCGCGCAGGAACACGAAGGCGCGGTTGAAGCCGAGCCCCTGCTTCGCCGTGATGACGGTGAGGATGGCGAGCAGGATATCCTCTTCCTTGTCGAGATGGGCGATGATCTTGCTCACCTCGCCGAGGAGATTCATGAGCTTGCTCCGCCGGATCACCTCCATGTAGAGATCCTCGACCTTCTTCGAGTACATCGAGGAGCGCACGAGGGCGTCCTCGAGCGTCTCGAGAAGCGTGATGTCGACCCAGCGCCTGCCCTTCACCCGCTCCTTGAGCTGTTTGAAGAACGGACATTTGAAGCAGCACTGGATGAGCTTTTCCTCGAGGCGCGGAAAGACCCTGTCCCCGCACCGATGTCCCGTGATCTCCCAGCACGCCGCGCTCTCCTGTCCGAAGGCGGGGCAATCGTTCTTGTCGCAGGAAAGAAATTCCCAGCAGTTATTGATCTTGTTGCAGTACTTGCTTTCCGTCATGGCCGACATCCCGCGAAAACGGTAACACAGGGGCGCGGCGCCCGTAAAGCGGTAATATCCCCGGCGGCGGCACGGCGGCCGAGAGGTGAATCATCCCT
>DHHN01000225.1:10973-13687 GCA_002403295.1 bacterium UBP1_UBA4771
CGGTCGTCGCGCGCGGCGACCTCGCGGAACGCGTAGCTGTCCACGAGCACCGTATCGGCCCCGTCGAGCCGGTAGAGCGAGACGACGTCCCCCGCGTTGTTGAGGCTGAGACCGTAGAGAGGGAAACCGTTCGCCTCCTCCCACGCCCGGGAATCGCTCCCGTAGACGACCCGCACGGCCCCCGGTTCGAGGGTTCCCGCGAACCCGTACCGGAACACCCTCGGGCCCTCGGCGTCCGAGAGCCGGTACGCCGAGAGGTCGACCGGAGCGGCGCCGATGTTTCGTATCTCGATCCATTCGTCGTCGCGGAGGTTCGTCGTTCCGTCGCCGTCCCAGTCGCGGGCCGGATCCGCGACGAACTCGTTCACGACGATCTGCGCCGCGCACGGCGCGGGCAGCGAGGAGAGCGCACACAGGCAGAACGCGAGACGCAACAAAAAACGGAATACATTCCTCATCATCGTCCTCCCTTCATCCAACCCCGGAACATATTCCCGCGGGCGAGCCGCACGAGCCGCCGTGCCGAACCGCCGGACGAAAGCCTAGCATTGAGGCGTCCCGGAAATCCAGATGAATTTTCCGGGGGCGTCGGCGGGTCGCTGCCGGTCATCGTCCGACGCCCGGCCGATGAAAAACCCGGCCGCCGGGTCTTTTGCAAACTCGACGGCCGGGTTTCCAGGAACATCGCCCGCTCGATGCCAACGGGGTTCAGCGGAAGAGGGCCTTTATACCTCCCCAGGTGCTCCCCTCGACGCCGATGACGGCGAGCTTCGCCACCTTGATCTGGAACGCGAGGTTCGATTGACTCGGCGGGGTTCCGGTCCAGGAGAGCACCGCGCTCCCCGTGAGCGTGAAACCGTCCATGAGCGTTCCCCCGGAAATCCAGACGATATCCAGCCCGGGGCCCGTCGCGCTCGAGGCGCTTCCAACGCTCTCTCCGTCGAGCACGAGATCGCTCACGACGACGCTCGTCCCCGCGTACACGGCCCGGGTGCGAACGAATATATCGCCGAAATTGATGAACGGCGTGTGGTACACGAGTGTTTGGCCGCCGAGGGAAAAGGTCACGTTGCCGGTCGCGATATCGTAGACAAGCGAAAAAGGCTCCACGACCCCGTTCTGCCACGCGTACTGTCGCGTCACGGCCGGCGCGGCCGTGCTCTGCCCGAGGTCGAGCTCGAAGGTCGCCGCGCCGCCTCGGTCGCCGATCCTTCCCTCGGCCACGAATATGGTATCCGAGATGAGCGCGTTCAGCTCGGCATCGCTCGAGATGTGCTGGATCGAAAGGGCATGCGCGCCGCCGGCAAGAGCCAGCAGAACGATGCAAGCGAGAGCAGTCCTCATGGTGCCTCCCCCTCTTGTTCGACGCGGGTCGCAATACCTATTTCGCAGGCGCCGCCGCCATTGGAATCGACTTCACATGTACGGCATAACCGCTTGCTCAATGCGATTTTAGCATATTTTCTCGGATGTGTCCAGCGAATTGGAAACGGCGGGGAAGCGCTTTCGCGGGCGCCGGGGCCGCGCGCGCGGCGCGACGGGAGGCCTGCGGCTCCATCGGCCTCCCGCCATGAAACCCGAGCGGGTTGAGCCCGCTCGCCTAATTCGAATTTTTCCTGGCGACCGACGCCGCGGCGAGCAGCCCGGCGCCCATGCCGAGCGGGATGAGCCCGAACAGCCCGTTCTCGATCCCCGAATACACGGAAACGGAGATGATGATCCCGAGCGATATGAAGCTTATGACGAGCCCCCAGCCGAGCAGCGCGAGGAAGTGATTCGATTTCCGGGGCGCGGTCGGGGGCTCCTCCGGGATTGGAAGCCCCTTCTCCATCGCGACGATCCTCTCCTTGCGCTTCAGCTCCTCTTCCCTCCCCCGATAGATGATGCCCACGATTGCGATCGTTATGCCCCCGAAGACGGCGATGATCGGGATGAGCACTGCAAGCGTTTCAGGTCCTACGTCGAACATATCCGGCTCCTTTCCTTTCTCCTGCCCGCGGGCCGCCTCGATCGTTCGAGCGGCCTTCCGACACGTATGACCGAGCGCCGGGCGGAAAGTTTCAGAATTGTTCCCCGGCCGAGGAAATCCTTTTCGGGCCGTGCGCGGCGTGCGATAATTTCTGAAACCCTCCGGGGGATTCTTCTGTCATACCGGCATGGAGGAATGCGTGCGGCTGCCGATGGAACGAAGCGTCGTCGAGAAGGCGTGCCGCGGCGACGAGCGCGCCTTTCGCCGCATCCTCGAGGAGCACCATGCGCTCATCTACTCCGTCGTTCACGGCGTGCTGCAGAATCGCACCGAGGCGGAGGACGTCGCGCAGAACGTCTTCATACGAATCTACCGCGGACTTCCGGACTTCCGCGGCGCCTCGAAGCTCTCGACGTGGATCTACCGAATCGCCCGGAACGAGGCGCTCAACGCGGTCGCGAAGCGGCGGACGGACCACGTGCCCCTCGACGATTGCGGGGAAATCGGATCGGCCGGCGCCGGCCCCGACGAACGGCTCGCCGGCGGCGACGCCGCCCGGCTCCTCGATCGGGCGATGGAACGCCTCGACGAGCCGCAGCGGATCGCGCTCGATCTCCGCTACCGCGGGGAGAAATCGTACGATGAAATCGCCGAGGCCATGGATCTGCCGGTCGGGACGGTGAAAACGCATATTCACCGGGGGAAGATCGCTCTCCGCAGGATGCTCGCGCGCGGCGCGGCGGGA
>DHHN01000225.1:13709-15080 GCA_002403295.1 bacterium UBP1_UBA4771
AACGATCTCCCGGCGGCGGATCGCGCGACCGTCGATCGGCATCTCGCCTCCTGCGACGCGTGCCGCCGCGCGCTCGCCGAGTTCGAGCGCCTCGAGATATCTCTCGTCGCGCTCGGAAACACGCTGCCGTCCTGGCGCGCGGCCGAGGCGCGCTTCGACGAGCGTCCCCGCCGCGCGCGGGGGCATGCGCTCGCCCGCATCCTCCTCGCGCCGCCCGCCGTCGCCGGCATCGCCATGGCGGCCGCCGGCGCGGCCCTGCTCTCGCGCGGCCGCGAGATCACGACGGCCCTCGAGCCCTTCGGCGCGCTCGTCGCGTCGCGGTCGAGCGCCCTCGGGGCCGCATTCGCGCGGCTCGTCGGGGCGCTCGCGGGGGCCGATCTCGTCCTGCTCTCGTCGATCTACGCCCTCTGCGCCCTCGCGGCCATGCTCGGAAGCGTGCGATTCGCGTTGCGATGGGGGAACCGGTGACGGCCGGCCCCGTCAGGGCGCGAGCTTCTTGCGGACGAGCTCGCCGGTGAGCTTCGGATTCGCCGTGCCGCGGCTCTTTTTCATGACCTGCCCGACGAAGAAGCCGAGGAGCGCCGTTTTCCCGGCGCGGTAACGGGCGGCCTCGTCCGGGCTCTCCGCGAGCACCTCGTCGATCCACGTCTCGAGCGCGCCGCTGTCGCTCTCCTGCGCGAGGCCGAGCCGCGCGACGACCGCTTCGGCGCTCTCGCCGGACCGAACCATTTCCTTGAACACCTCGCGACCCGCCGAGCCGCTGACCGCGCTCGTCGAAATCATTCGGATGAGCCCGGAAAAGGACCGCGGCGAAATGGTCGAAACGGCGGCCCGCGCTCCCTCGTCCGATACGCGGTTCGAGACGAGCACCGGCGTTCGATCCGCGTCGCCCTGTCTCTCGATTCTCAGCCGGCCGGCGTTCAATTCCTCCAGGAGATCGCGCAGCATCCAGTTCGCGGCTTGCTTCGGATCGCCTCCCGACCGGACGACCGCCTCGAAGAAATCCGCGTGTTCCTTTTCCGCGCAAAGAACGCCCGCATCGTATGCGGGAAGCCCGTACGCCTCGCGGAGTCTCCGTTCTCGCTCGATCGGAAGCTCGCGGATCGTCCCCCGCAGCGATTCGATCCAGCCGGCGTCGACGTCGAGCGGGAGCAGATCGGGCTCGGGGAAGTACCGGTAATCGTGCGCGTACTCCTTGCTCCGCATCGTGAGGAGCTTCTTCTGCGCCGAATCCCACAGGTTCGTGACCTGCTCGATGCGCCCGCCGCTCCGGAGAACGCCCGCCTGGCGCTCGATCTCGAAGCGGATTCCCATCTCGACCGCCTTGAACGAGTTGAGATTCTTGATTTCCGTTTTCGTGCCGAGCGCGCC
>DHHN01000078.1:0-1208 GCA_002403295.1 bacterium UBP1_UBA4771
AGGTGCGCGACGTGCGTGCAGGCGGCAGCGAGAGAGGCCGCGGCCGCGATCGCGAGAAGGCTCCGCCTGCCCGTCGAGAGCCACGAGAGGCCGAAGGCGAGGAAGGCGACGTACGGCGCCCTGCCGAAGAGATACCCTCCGCCCATGGCGGAGAGCGATAGTCTCGCGAGCCCGCCGTCGAGGAAGAGAACGGTGAGCGAAGCCGCGAGAAGTCCGATCCACGCGCTTCCGAAAAGCAATATCCCCGCCGCGTACACGGCGACGAGGAGAAAGGTCGAGCCGATGAGGGAAACGTACGGCCATATCGCCATCGCGTCGTGCCCGCCCGAGAGCGCCGTGAGGGCGCCCCAGAGCGCGTGCGCCATCCCCTTGCGGATGTCGCGGGTGAGGAGCCCGCTTTCGGCGTAGTAGAACCGTTCCGGAAACGCCTCGTGGGTGCGCGCGATCGTTCGAATGTAGGCGATGTGGTCCGCCGAGTCGGCGGTGTAAATGAGCGGATCGCCGGCGCCGAGGATGAGCGCGCACACGGCCGCGAGAAGGAGGATAAGGAGGATCGCCGGCGCGCGGCCCCGACTCGCGACCGGCGGACCCGCTGCGCGGGCCGCCGCGTCGCCGGCGGATTCCGGGCGGCGCCGCGCGACCGAGAGCAGAACCACGACGGGCGGCATCACGATCCGGAGGAGCGTGACGTCGAGACGCAGCAGCGCGAAGGCGAAAAGCGCGATGAATACCGCCGCCATCCCGAGCGCGAACGAGGCGAGGACGAACGCCGTCCCCCGGACCTCCGGCGCGACGCGGCGCGCGATGAGCGCGCCGGGGACGAGCACGAGGTAGACGAAGAAGAAGAGGAAGAGGAGCCCGCGCGAGGGGCAGAGCGCCGGGAAGAAGCCGAGGACGACGAAAAGCGCCGTGAGGGCGAGCGGAAGCGCGCCGAGAGGATTGAGTTTTGTTTCCGCGTCTCTCAATGCCGGCCCTTCTTCGAACGCCGCCCCAATCTATCCCTTGTCCGGGCGCTTGTGAAGAATTAAAATGCGCCCTGCCGCACCCCGGCGCGCGGCTTGCATCTATCGTACCGTTTCGCGGGAAGGAAGACGGCGTATGGCTGGATTCACGTGCGTGTTCGGAGATCGCTTCGCGAAGGCCTCCGCCGCGGCGCTCTTTCCGGCGATCGATCCCTTCGGCATCGACGAACGCAAGGAGCTTCGCGC
>DHHN01000078.1:1285-2595 GCA_002403295.1 bacterium UBP1_UBA4771
CCTCGCTCGTCGACGTGCTGCGCCGCGGGAGACCCGGCGATTTCCCCGAGATGAGCGGGCTTTTCGCCTTCGCTTTTTTCGACACGGCGAACGAGGCGCTCTACGTCGCGAGCGACCTCTATTCCTTCTTCCCGGTCTTCTACTGTCTCGACGCAGGCTCGGCGATCGTTTCGACCGCAGTCGCATCGTTCCCCCGCGCGGCGGATTTCGCGTTCAATCCCGACTGGCTCTACGAGTACCTCTTTTTCAGCTTCCCCGTCGGATCGACGGGGATCTGGAAGGGCGTGCGCCGTATGCCCCCGGCGACCGTCCTGCGCCACGACCTGCGATCGGGAGAGACGACGCTCACGCGCTACGGAGCGGGGTTCCGCCGCGCGCCGAAGCTCCTCGAGGGACACGAGGCCCTCGAGCGCGCGTTCGCCGTCTTCGACGAGCGGATGCCGCGGTACTTCGCCGGAACGGGGGAGTTCGCCCACGCCCTCTCGGGGGGATACGACACGCGAACCGTGCTCGCGTTCGTGCCGCCGGAGAGGGAGCGGGATTGTTTCGCCTACACGTACGGCCGCGAGGGGAGCGGCGATATCCTCGAATCGCGCATGGTCGCGCGGCGTCTCGGTCTGCGGCACGGCGAGATATACTTCGACGAGGCGTACGAGGCCCGTCTCCCGGAGCTCGCCCGCGAGACGGTCCGGCTCGCCGGCGGCCTCGAGAACATCAACCGCGCCTACCTCCTGCACGTCTACCGGACGATCACGGAGGGAGGGACGCGGCGGCCGTTCGTGCTGAGCGGGATCGGCGCCGACGCGATCTTCCGCGGGCACGTCCCGACGCCGAACGGGCTCTCCTACGACATGGACCGCTCGTACCGGACGGGACGCATCTCGATCGACGCCGCGTTTTTCAAGAAGGTCTTCGGTCCGCGCTTCGACGAGTTCTACGCCTGCGCCGAGAGAGGCATGAACTGGATGGTCGAAACCTACGGCCCGTTCGGCCCCGTCGAAAACTACTTCGCCTACGAGATCTACGAGGGGCTCCCGCGATATTTCAACGGCGAGGCGTCGATCGCGAACCATTTCACCTCGTTCCGCATCCCCTTCGTCGATCCGGGGATCATGCGGCTTGCCTGCGAGATCGAGTACAGCCTTTTCACGCTCTGGCGCTTCATCAACGACGACAAGTACAAGGAGAGCCGGCTGCAGGCATCGCTCATGGCGCGGCATCCGAGGCTCGGACGGGTGAGGCTTCAGGGGCTGCCGCTCTCGGCGTTCACGAGCGGCAGCAAACCGCTCCACGATCTCATGCGGATCCTC
>DHHN01000078.1:2604-9488 GCA_002403295.1 bacterium UBP1_UBA4771
CCTCGAGAACTGGGCGCGCTGGTACGAGACCGTGCTCCGCGACGAGCTCGACCGCCGCCTCGCGCCGGACTCGCGCGTCAGCCGCTACGTGACGCCCGGGTTCGTCGCCGAGATGCGCGGCGCAAAAAACATGCACTGGCTCAAGATCGTCGCCACCCTCGACGTCGCCCTCGAGCTCGCCGAGAACGGCTGGCAACTTCAGTAATCAGTTGACAGGCTTGCGGTTCCTCGCGTTTAATTTCGCCGTATGTAAGCGTTATCCGCGATGCGACGGCATTCCTTCCAAGGAGGAGGCATGGAAGAGAGCAAAGGTCCGCGCAGGCTGCCGCCGAACGCCTACAAGGTGCTCGGCCCCGGCGAGACGTACCAGCCGTACGTCCCCGCGAGCTCGAACATCCCGGAGGTGACGGTCCGCAGCGTCGGGATCGGCATCGTCATGGCGGCCGTCTTCACCGCCGCCGCCGCCTACCTCGGCCTCAAGATCGGCCAGGTCTTCGAGGCGGCCATCCCGATCGCGATCCTCGCCGTCGGCATGGCCGGCATGTTCGCCCGCCGGAGCACGATCTCGGAGAACGTGATCATCCAGTCGATCGGCGCGGCCTCCGGAACGGTCGTCGCGGGGATGATCTTCACCTTGCCGGGGCTTTTCATCCTCGGGCTCGACGTGCGGTTCTATCAGACCTTCCTCGCGGCGCTCCTCGGCGGCTTTCTCGGCATCGTGTTCCTCGTGCCGCTCCGCCGCTACTTCGTGAAGGAGCAGCACGGGCTGCTGCCCTTCCCCGAGGGCACCGCCATCGCCGAGGTGCTCGTGACGGGCGAAGGGGGCGGGGAGCAGGCGAAGGTGCTCGTCAAGGCGGCGGTGATCGGCGGCGTCTACGATTTCTGTGTCGCGACCTTCGGGCTCTGGCGCGAGGTCGTCTCGACGCGCGTCGTGCCCGCGCTCGCCTCCGTCGCCGACAGCGCGAAGCTCGTCGCCAAGATCAACGTCGGCGCCGCGGTGACGGGCCTCGGCTACATCATCGGGCTCAAGTACGCCTCCATCATCGTGGCGGGGAGCATGCTCTCGTGGCTCGTGCTCATCCCGGCGATCTGGTACTTCGGCCGCCACCTCGGCGTTCCGGTCGGGAGCGCCGACATACCCGTCTCGCAGATGGCCGCCGAGGACATCTTCACGAACTACGTCAGGCACATCGGCATCGGCGGGATCGCCATGGCGGGGATCATCGGCATTCTCAAGTCGTCGAAGATCATCGTCTCGGCGTTCACCGTCGGTTTCAAAGAGATCTTCGCGAAGAAGGACGCCGCGGCGGGGGAGGCGGTCGAGCGGACCGACCGCGACATGAAGATGTCGAACGTGATCATCATCATCGTCGCCACCCTGCTCGCGATCTTCCTCTTCTTCGGTCTCGGCGTCGTGGATACGTGGGGCATCGCCGGGATCGCGCTCGTCGTCGTCGCCGTTATAAGTTTCCTCTTCACGACGGTCTCGGCGCGCGCCATCGCCATCGTCGGCGTGAACCCCGTCTCGGGGATGACGCTTATGACGCTCATCCTCGCGAGCGTCATCCTCGTGAAGTCGGGGCTGCGGGGGGACGCGGGGATGCTCTCGGCGCTCATCATCGGCGGCGTCGTCTGCACGGCGCTCGCGACGGCGGGCGCCTTCATCAGCGATCTCAAGGTCGGCTACTGGCTCGGCACGACGCCGCGGAACCAGGAGCGGCTCAAGTTCGTCGGCATCCTCGTCGCGGCCCTCTGCGTGACCGGCGTGTTGATCCTTCTCAACAGGGTGTACGGGTTCACGGGACCGAAGGCGCTCGCCGCGCCGCAGGCGAACGCGATGGCCGCCGTCATCAAGGCGCTCATGGCCGACACGACCGCCCCGTGGTTCCTCTACCTCGCGGGCGTCTTCATGGCGATCACCCTCGAGCTCATCAAGGTGCCGCCGCTCCCGTTCGCGCTCGGGATGTATCTCCCGATCCAGCTCAACACGCCGATGCTCGCGGGCGGCTTCATCGCGCACCTCGTCGCGACGCGGAGCAAAAACGACGAGGTCAACACGCGCCGGCGCGAGCGCGGCACGCTCATCGCCTCGGGCTTCATCGCCGGCGGCGCCCTCATGGGTGTCGTGAGCGCGCTCATCGCGCTCCCCGGCTGGAACGAGAAGCTCAACACGGGAATCGCCGAGCGGCCCGTCGGCGAGGTGATCGCCGTCGTGGCGTTCCTCGCGCTCTGTTTCTACCTGTTCTACGGCGCGAAGCGGGGCTCCTCCGACGAGCCCGCGAACGGGTAACGCGCCCCGGCGCCGGCGCCGGCGGCGGGGGTGAACGCATGAAACGTCTCATCGCGCGGATCGTCTACGCGCTCGACCGCCGCCTGCCGCGCGCGCGGGTCGGCGGCAGGGAGTCGGGCGAGGCGTACTCCCTCTGGGAATACCGCACGGGGAAGGCGCTCCTCGACGAGTACGGCGATCGCATCGGGCCGCTCGCCGGGAAGCTCGTGCTCGACGTCGGCTGCGGCCTCGGCGGCAAGACGTACGCCTACGCGGAGGCGGGCGCGCGCGTCGTCGGGGTGGATCTCTCGGCCGCGTGCGTGTCGGGCTCTCGCGCGTTCGCGGCGGATCGGTCCACGGCGGCGCCGTTCTTCGTCGCGGGTGACGCGCGGCGGCTCCCCTTCGCCGACGGGGTCTTCGACGTCATCGTCGCCAACGACTCCCTCGAGCACTTCTCCGATCCGCTCGTCGCGCTCATGGAGTTCGAGCGCACGCTTCGCCCGGGCGGGGTGCTCGCGCTCTTCTTCACGCCGTGGGGCTCGCCGCTCGGCTCGCATCTCTACGACTATATCCGCGCGCCGTGGTGCCATCTCGTTTTTCCCGAGTGGCTGCTGCGCGAGCTCCTCGTCCTCGCGCTCGTCGAGCGCGGCGAGGCCGATCCGGGCTCCCGCATGCGCGAGCTCATGCGGGAGTATCGCACCGAGCTCAACCGCATCACCGTCGCGGGCTACCGGCGCGCGATGAAGCGGGTTCCCCGGCTCTCGGTCGTTCACGAGATGCGGCGGCCGCCGAAGTACCGCGTGCTCGCGCCGCTGGCCCGGATTCCGGTCGCCGGAGAGCTCTTCACGGGAACGGTCGTTTCGATCGCCGTGAAAGGATCGTGAGACGGCATTCGGCTTGACGCGGCGGGCGCGGTGTGGTATTGCTTGCGCGCCGCGTTCGACGAAGCGAATCGACGGCACGATTATCGATATGAAACGAACCATCGCATACGCGCTCGCGGCCCTCGCCATGGCGCTCGCCGCCTCGTGCAGCTCCGACCCCGAGGGGCCCGTCATGGAGCGGTTTCTCGACGACGGGACCTACGGCGTCAAGGCGGGGGAGACGCGCCGCGTCGTCATCCCGGTGACCGGGACGGCGGTGAGCGTGCCCCAGGGCGTCGGTACGGCGCGGCTCCTCGTCCTCGGCCGGATGCGCGGGCTCGAGTACCGGGCCGTTCTCCTGAAATTCGATTTTACGCGCTCCGCCGCGGATTCCGCGAAGACCGTCGCCTCGGCGCGCCTGCGGCTGCCCGTGCAGGCGGTCTCGCCCGAGAACGCGTCGGTTCTCGTTTCGTTCCACGAGCTGCTCGAGGGCTTCGACGACGCCGATACGATCGTCGCGGTGCCGGCCTACCGGCCGGGACCGATTCCCGATTCGCTCGGCAGGACGACGCACGAGCTCGGCCTCGGCGAGATCGAATTCGGTCTCGATACGGCGTCCGTCAACGCGTGGCTCTCCGGCCGCCGGCCGCTTCCGGGGATCGCGGTCGTATGGGCGGCCCCGCCCGACACGAACAGCACGGTCGAGATGAACGCGCGCGAGCGCGGAACGGATCCCTGCGCCGTCCGCGTCACGTACGCCGGCGGCGCGACCGGGTCGTTCGGCGCGGCGGCCGATTACACGGTCGTCACGTTCGCGGAGCCCGGTCCGAGCTGCGTCGGCGGCCTCGCGCGCCGCGTCCATTTCACCTTCGACCTCGTCGGCATCCCCGCGCGCGCGGCGGTCCACGCCTCGTTCCTCGTGCTGAAGACGCGCGGCGACCTCGGGGTCGGCGCGACGGCCGGGGATCTCGGGCTCGGCCTCACGTACCTCTTCCCGTATTATCTGTACGCGCCCGATTCGGCGGACACGCTCTCCGGCGATTTCCGCAAGGGCACCGGCGTCGATCAGGGCACGCTGGATCCCGTCGTTTCGCAGATTATCAGGCTGCCCCTTCGCGGCTTCGTGCCGGACGTGCTGAAGGGGCTCCGCGCGAACCGGGGGCTCGTCCTGCAGTCGAACCTCGAGACGGGTCGCATCCAGCGCGCCGCGTTCGCGAGCTTCGGGGAGGACGCGCCGTACCTCGAGATATACTACACGCTGCCGGCCGATTTCGGAGGAGCGCCATGAAAACGCGCGTTTCCGCGGCGGCCCTCGCCGCGCTCTGCCTCGTTTCGGCCGCCGCGCCCGCGCGCGCCCAGTCAGTCTTCGGCGCGAGCTTTCTCGGCGAGCACCGTTTCACCGGGAGCGCGCGGCACCGCGCGCTCGGCCTTTCGGCGTACGCCGTCCGCGATTCCGCGTACGCCGTCGTCGCGAACGACGCCGCGCTCGCGGATATTACGAGCGTCACCTTCTCGCTCTTCGAGTCGTTCTCCTCGAGCGGCGTGCGGAGCGGCTCGGCGACGGCGGACATCAACCGCTTCCAGCTGCCGACCGTCATGATCGGGGTGCCGCTCAAGAAAGGGTTCGCCGTCGGCGTCGGGTACCGGGAACGGTTCGAGGGGAGGGGAGAGTTCTCCTACCCGCTCGCGGTCGAGGGAGGCTCCTCCGGCGTCGAGCGCTACAGGCATCGCGCCTCTCTCTTCGCCGCGCCGCTCACGGCCGCGTGGAAAGCTGCGCCGTGGGCGAGCGTCGCCGCCTCGTTCAACCTCGAGCGCGGATCGATCGTGGACGTTTCGACGGTTCTATTCCGGAACGAGCTCTTCGGCGACGTGGAGTCGAGACGGGACCGGAGCTACGCGGGCGTCTCCTGGTCCGGCTCGGTGCTCCTCGATCCCCATTCGCGCCTCTCCCTCGGCGCCGGCTGGAACAGCGCGATCGACTACGACGTATCCGAGTCGTTCAGCTACACGAACGACGCGCTCGACTCCTCCGCCGCGTGGGATTTCCGGCTTCCGGCGTCGTGGGGCGCCGGTGCGGCGGCGGGTATCACCGAGCGGTGGTGGCTCTCCTCGTACTACTGGCGGCGCGAGGCGCCCGATCCCGCCGGTTACCGGCAGCTCTCGGGATCGATCGGCGCGGAGCGGCTCGTGTCGTTCGGCGTCGAGCGGCGACGGGCGGCCGCCGGCGGCTTCTTCGCCCGCGTGCCGCTTCGGGCCGGATACTACGAGAACCGCTGGCACCTCGAATATCCCGCCGGACGCCCCGTCCGTTCGCGGTTTTTCACCCTGGGAAGCGGGTTCAACCTTCCCGGGGGGCCCGGGGCGATCGATTTTTCCCTCGAGTTCGGCCGGATCGGCTCGATCGGCGACAACGGCGTCGACGAGCGGGTGTTCCGTTTCTCCATGAGCATGAGCGCCTCGGAGACCTGGTCGAGGCGCCGGAGCGAGCGCTGAAGAGACGGCGTTCGGGGATCGCGATCGAATGATCCGCGCACTCATCCTCTTCATGCTTCTCCTGCCGTTCCCCCCGGCGGCGGCCCTCGCCGGCGAGGAGCCGGAGAGCTCCGTGCCGCTCTCGCGGCAGCTCGAAGGGCTCGATCCCGGGCCGCGCATCGCGTACCTGCGGCACCTCGCCGCGTCCCGGCCGGACGATCCCGAGGTGTTCTTTCAGCTCGGCGTGGCGTTTCACGAAAGCGGCGAAGAGGACTCGGCGCTCCACTATTACGAGCGCTCGCTCGATCTCGATCCGTCGTTGTCGAAGGTGTACGTCAACATGGGCGTTCTTTGGGACGGGCGGCGCAGACCCGAGAAGGCGCTCGGGATGTTCGAGAAGGCGGTCGAGATCAATCCCGGCGACCTCCTCGCGCACACCCACGCCGCCCTGGTGCTGCTCGAGCGCAAGCGATACGAGGAGGCATGGACGCATCTCGAGCGCGCGCTCGCGATCGATCCCCGCGATCCCCAGCCGCGATTCGTCCTCGCGATCTGTTTCTGGGAATGCGGCATGCTCCGCGAGGCGATCGCGGAATGGGAGACGGTGATCGAGCTCGCGCCGGGAACCGCGCTCGCCGCCCAGGCGGAGACGAATATCGGTCTGCTGCAGCGCGCGCTGACCGAGTCCCTTTCCGGCGGGCAGCCGCCCCCGGCGGAGGGGCGCTGAACTCGAACCTTGACACCGCGCGCGCGGCTGCCCTAATTATACGTGGGAAACACGAGGACACCCGGCTTCGGCCGGAACGTTCGGGGCAACGGCAAGAAAGGGCGCTATGATCAAGAAAACGATCGTTCTTCTTTCGGTATGCGCGCTCGGCGCCACGCTCGGGTGCGCGAGCGGCGGCGGGGCGGACGTGGAAACCATCGGCGGCGGAGACAGGATCGTCCGGGACGAGCGCGGATTCGACAAACAGCTCGGGCCCGCGGAGATCGCGTATCAGTCGGCGCAGCAGTTCCTCGCCGGCGGCAACTACATCGACGCCATCAGCCAGCTTCGGACCGCCGTCAGCATCAAGCCGAACTATTTCGAGGCATGGAGCGATCTCGGCAACACGCTCGCGAAAACGAAGGATTTCGAGAGCAGCACCGCCGCGTACGAGAAGGCGCTCGCGCTGCGGCCCGACAACGATCCGATCATTCAGGCGATCGCCTACAACTACCTCAATCTCGAGGACTACAACAAGGCCGAGCAGTACTACGCGAAGCTTCTCGAGAAGGAT
>DHHN01000025.1:0-2043 GCA_002403295.1 bacterium UBP1_UBA4771
TCGACGAGGGAAGAATCTCGATACTCGCCCCCCTCGGAACGGCCATACTCGGCTACCGTGTCGGCGAGGAGTTCGAGTGGGACGTTCCGAGCGGGAAACGGCGGCTTCGCATCGCGAAGGTTCTGTATCAGCCCGAGGCCGCGGGCCATTACGACCGGTAGCGTCCGCCAAGGCCGATCCTCACCATACATAAGGAGCTGCGGGATGAACGAACCGATGAGCGGCGACCGCGGGGAGCGGCGGGAGATTCTGAAAAGGATCGTCAAGGATCTTCACGCGGGCGTTCCGGTCGAGAAACTGCGGAAGACATTCGCGAAGCTCATCAAGGATACATCTCCCGAGGAGATCGCGGGGATGGAGAACGCCCTCATCGAGGAAGGCTTTCCCGTCGACGAGGTGCGAAGGCTCTGCGACGTTCACGTGCGGGTGTTCGACAAGGCGCTGAAGAAGGTCGGAAAGCCGAGCAAGGTGCCGGGCCATCCGGTATACACCTTCCTTCAGGAGAACAAGGCCGCGAAGGGTATCCTGAAGGAGCTCGACAAGCGCTCGAAGCACCTGCGGGACAACGACTCGAAGATGGGGGCCGTCGCGGCGTTCGCCGAAACCTTCGGACGTTTCAGGGAGATCGAGAAACATTACGCCCGCAAGGAATACCAGCTCTTTCCCGCCCTCGAGCGCAAGGGCTTCACGGGTCCGACGAAGGTGATGTGGAGCAAGCACGACGAGATCCGCGCGACGATCAAGGAAGCCGAGACCGCGCTTCACGCGAAGGACTGGAAGACGCTCCGCGAGCGCGTCAAGTCGCTGCGGGACGCCGTCAAGAAGATGATCTTCCTCGAGGAAAGGATCCTCTACCCGACCGCCTCGCGCAAGCTCACCGACGTCGAATGGGCGGAGATCAAGCGCGGCGAGAGCGATATCGGATACGCGTGGATAACGCCGTCGAACCTCTGGGATGGAGAGATCGCGAAGGCGCTCGCCCTCGCGCACGGAGAGCCGGTTCCCGGGGAGGCGGCGGCGGGCGGCGCGGCTTCGTCGTCGCCGGCGGCGCGCGCGCCGGCGGGCGCGGTCGGTCGCGGCGCGGCCCCCGGCCCCGCGGCCGAAGGCGTCCCGGCTTCCGGCCCGGCCGCGATCGGCCTCTCCGAAGGCGCCCTCGCCCCGGAGCAGCTCGACCTCATGTTGCGCGCGCTCCCCGTCGACGTCACGTTCGTCGACGAGAACGACGTCGTGCGGTACTACTCGGCGAGCGAACACCGGATCTTTCCGCGAAGCCCCGGCATCATCGGACGCGCCGTGCAGAACTGCCACCCGCCGAAGAGCGTCCACGTGGTGAACGACATCATACGGAGTTTCCGCGACAAGACGAAATCGGTCGCGGAGTTCTGGATTCAATCGAAGGGGCAGTTCGTCCACATACGCTACTTCCCGGTGTACGACGCCGCGGGAGCTTACCGCGGGGTCGTCGAGGTGAGCCAGGAGGTCTCCGGCATTCGCGCGCTCGAGGGGGAGCGGCGGATTCTCGACTGGTGACGAGAATCCGGCGCGGCGGGCGGCGCCGCACGGGATCGGCCCCGCGCCGATTGGGATGACGACACGCATGGCCTTCAACAGGAAGCACGTCCTCTCGATCCTTCTCGGCGCCGCCGCCGGCCTGTCCGTCTACACGTTCATATACGCGCGCGGATTCTCCTATTTCGGAGACGACGCGACGACCTGCACGAACTGCCACGTCATGCGCGCCCAGTTCGACTCGTGGAACCGCTCGAGCCACCGGGCCGCCGCCGCCTGCAACGGCTGCCACACGCCGAAGAACATTTTCGGCAAATACGCCGTCAAGGGCGTCAACGGACTGAACCACGGCGCGGCCTTCACGACGGGGTGGTTTCCGGATCCGATCATGATCAAGGGATTCAACGCGGCGATCGCCCGCGGCAACTGCCACCGGTGCCACGGGGACATGGTCGCGCGGCTGCTGATGCTGAACGAACCGAAGGACATGGACTGCACGAGATGCCACGGCAACGTCGGGCATCGCGAGCGAAC
>DHHN01000025.1:2110-5889 GCA_002403295.1 bacterium UBP1_UBA4771
TCACGATCGTCGTCGCGGCGCTTCTCGTGAACATCGGCGAGCGCAAGCGCGAGGCGCTTCGATATCCGATCAAGGTGGTCGACGTTTCGAGGACGGAGATCGACCCCGCCGTCTGGGGAAAGAACTTCCCCTTCGAGTACGACGGGTTCGTCAAGACGAAGATCGACTACGGCGAGACGACGTACGGCGGCTCGAAGCCGTACGACAAGCTCGATCGGAAGCCCTTCCTCCGGCGCCTCTGGGCGGGGAACGCCTTCGCCGTCGATTACAAGGAAGAGCGCGGCCATTACTACTCCCAGATCGATCAGGCGGAAACGAAGCGCGTCGAGGTCGTTTCGCAGCCCGGCGCCTGCATCAACTGCCACGCGGCCGAGGCTCCGGGGCTCATCGAGGAGCTCGGCTGGGTCGCATTCAATAAAACCCCCTACAATGACCTCGAATCGCGCGCGATGACCGGCTCCTCGTGCGCCGATTGCCATGATCCCGAAACGATGGCCCTTCGAATCACGCGGCCCGCCTTCCGGCATGCGATGGAGGAGGCCGGCGTCGATCTCGCCAAGGCGACGCGCCAGGAGATGCGCGCCTACGTCTGCGGGCAGTGTCACTCGGAATACTATTTCAAGGGCGACGACAAGATACTGACCTTCCCGTGGAGCCGCGGGCGCACGATCGACGGGATCGAGGAACACTACGACGATTACGGCTTCGCCGACTGGACCCACAGGGAAACGGGCGCGCCGATGATCAAGATCCAACACCCCGAGTTCGAGCTCTGGGGCACCGGGGTGCACGCCCAATCGGGAGTCGCCTGCGCCGACTGCCACATGCCGTACATGCGCGAGGGAAGCGTCAAGATCTCCGATCATTGGGTGCGAAGCCCGCTCGTGAACGTCGAGCGGGCGTGCCAGACATGCCATCGTCTCGCCAAGGAAGAGCTCGTCGCCCGCGTGGCCGCGATTCAGGACCGCACCGCGGGCCTCCTCGGGCGTGCAGAAACGGCGCTCATCTCGTCGATCGACGCGATCGTCGCCTCGCGCGCCGCCGGCGCGGGGGAGAAAGAGCTCGCCGATGCGCTCCGGCTCCACCGCTCCGCGCAGATGCGGTGGGATTTCGTGGCCTCCGAGAACAGCATGGGATTTCACAGCCCGCAGGAGGCGGCGCGCGTGCTCGCCGAGGCGATCGACCTCGCTCGGCAGGCCGAGCTGGCGGCGCGGACCACCGGACGACCGTAGAATCGTCTCCCCGGGCCGAACGGGCCGGGCCCCGCCCGGAAAGGCAATCGTGGCCACGGGACTCGTCTTCGACATCAGGCGCTACTCGATCCACGACGGACCGGGCATCCGGACGACCGTCTTCTTCAAGGGATGCCCGCTCGCGTGCTTCTGGTGCCACAATCCCGAAAGCCAGGCCTCGGGGCCCGAGATTTTCTATCGCGAGAGCCGCTGCGTGCGCTGCAAGGCGTGCGCCGCGGCCTGCATGAACGAGGCGATCTCGTGGAAGGACGGCGTGCCGACCGTCGATCCGGAGCGATGCGAGCGCTGCGGCGCCTGCGCCGAAGCGTGCGTCGCCGACGCGCGCGAGCTCGTCGGCCGGGAGATGACGGCCGCCGAGGTCATGGCCGAGGTGGAGCGCGACACGCCGTTCTACGAGGAATCGGGAGGCGGCGTCACGCTCTCCGGCGGCGAGCCGCTCATGCAGCCGGAGTTCGCCCGCGAGCTTCTCGAAGCATGCAAGGCGCGCGGCATTCACACGGCCCTCGACACCTGCGGGCACGCGAGCTGGGAGACGCTCGATCGCTTGAGACCATACGTGGATCTCTTTCTCTACGACCTCAAGCTCATCGATGACGACAGGCACCGGCGGTTCACCGGCGCCTCGAACGAATCATTGCTGAATAATCTGCAATTGCTTTCGCGCCATGGGCATAACATAATCCTCGTTGTCCCGGTCATGCCCGGGGTGAACGACGACACCGACGCCGTGCGTCGGCTCGGAGAGTTCGCGGCGGCGCTGCCGAACCAGCGCGGCGTGGTCCTTCTGCCGTTTCACCGCCTCGGCGTCGACAAGTACGCCCTTCTCGGGCGAGAGTATCCCTATCCCGATCTCGAGGCGCCCGCCGAGGAGCGGCTCTCGGAGATCGCCCGCGCGCTCGTGGGGTACGGGCTGCGCGTGAACGTCGGAGGCTCGTGACATGATGACGGATCGCGTCAAGCGGCTGAGACGAGAGAGCCTCGAGGCCACGCCGTCGATCTCGACGGAGCGCGCCGAGCTCATAACGGAGTTCTACCGGCAGAACGGCGGATTCATGTCGGAGCCGGTGCGCCGCGCGCTCGCGTTCAAGTATCTCCTCGAGCACAAGGCGATTCATATCGGCGAGGGCGAGCTCATCGTCGGCGAGAAGGGTCCCGCGCCGAAGGCGACGCCGACCTACCCCGAGCTCTGCTGCCACAGCCTCGACGACCTCGACATTCTGAACTCGCGCGAGAAGATCCCGTTCGCCGTGAGCCCCGAGGCGCGCCGCGTCTACGAAAAGACGATCATCCCCTTCTGGAGCGGGCGATCGATGCGCGATCTCATCTTTCGGGAGATGTCGGACGACTGGAAGGCGGCATACGAGGCGGGCGTATTCACCGAGTTCATGGAACAGCGCGCGCCGGGGCACACCGTCCTCGACGACAAGATCTACCGGAAGGGGATGCTCGATTTTCAAAAGGACATCGAGCGGAGCTTCGCCTCCCTCGACTATCTGAACGACCCGCTCGCCTACGCGAAGGAGCAGGAACTTTTCGCCATGCACCTCGTTTCGGCCGCGCTCGTGAGCTTCGCCGGGCGGCACGCGGAGCGCGCGCGAGAGCTCGCGGCGGCGGAGAGCGACCCCGCGCGCAGGGCCGAGCTCGAGCGCGTCGCGGAGGTCTGCTCGCGGGTGCCGGCGCGCGCGCCCCGGGACTTCCACGAGGCGATCCAGTATTACTGGTTCGCGCATCTCGGCGTCACGATCGAGCTCAACACGTGGGACTCGTTCTGCCCGGGCCACCTCGACCGCCACCTCGAACCCTTCTACCGCGCGGGGTTCGAGAACGGCACCCTCGCGCGCGAGCGCGCCGAGGAGCTCCTCCAGTGCCTCTGGATCAAGTTCAACAACCAGCCCGCGCCCCCGAAGGTCGGCGTCACCGCGGCCGAAAGCGGCACCTACACCGACTTCGCGCAGATCAACACCGGCGGGCTCCTCGAGAACGGCGCGGACGGCGTGAACGAGGTCACCTACCTCATCCTCGACGTCGTCGAGGAGATGCGTCTCCTCCAGCCGAGCTCGTCGATACAGGTGAGCCGGAAGAATCCCGACCGGTTCGTCGAGCGCGCGGCCCGGATCATCCGCACGGGCTTCGGACAGCCCTCGGTCTTCAACGCCGATCTCATCGTCGAGGAGCTCGTGCGACAGGGCAAATCGATCGGCGACGCGCGGAGCGGCGGCTCGAGCGGCTGCGTCGAGGTCGGCGCCTTCGGCAAGGAGAACTACAACCTCACCGGCTATTTCAACATGCCGAAGGTCCTCGAGATAGCGCTTTGCGGCGGCGTCGATCCGCGGACGGGGAGCCTCATCGGCTTGATGTCCGGCGATCCGCGCGACTTCCGGAGCCATGACGAGCTCGCGGCCGCCTTCGAGCGGCAGGTGCGGCATTTCGTCGATATCAAGATACGGGGCAACAACGTCATCGAGCGGCTCTACGCGGATTTCATGCCCGCGCCGTTCCTCTCGCTCCTCATCGACGACTGCGTCG
>DHHN01000025.1:6084-6561 GCA_002403295.1 bacterium UBP1_UBA4771
CGCGATCGACGGACGGCCGAACACGAAGGGGGGCGAATACCGGATCAACCTCCTCCCGACGACGGTCCACGTCTATTTCGGCGCGGTGACGGGAGCGACCCCCGACGGGCGCCGCGCGGGGACGCCCCTCTCCGAGGGCGTCTCCCCCGTGCAGGGGGCGGACCGACGCGGCCCGACGGCCGTGATGCGGTCGGTCGCGAAGATGGATCACGTGCGCACCGGCGGCACCCTCCTCAACCAGAAGTTCACCCCGCGCCTCCTCGCCGGCCGCGACGGCATCGAGAAGCTCGTGCACCTCGTCAGGGGCTTCTTCCGCCTCGGCGGGCACCACGTGCAGTTCAACGTGATCGACGCCGAGACGCTGCGCGCGGCGCAGGCCGACCCGGAGACGCACCGCGGCCTCATCGTGCGCGTCGCGGGCTACAGCGATTACTTCTGCGACCTCGGCAAGGCCCTCCAGGACGAGATCATCGCCCG
>DHHN01000025.1:6649-7080 GCA_002403295.1 bacterium UBP1_UBA4771
CCGCGGCTCGTCATTTCGATACATATTTTCGGCGGCGTGCGATACCATGGAGCCGACGATCCGGAGGCTCATTCATGGGGATGGACGGCGGACCGAAGTACGACGGCGGCGCGTCGCGGCTGCGCCCGACGGGCACGATCGTCGGCAACTACCGACTGGGCGACAAGATCGACGAGGGCGGCATGGGCCTCGTCTACCGGGCCGTCGACACGAAGCTCGGCCGCACGGTGGCGCTCAAGTTCCTTCACCCGGACCTCATGCGCGATCCGAAGGCGCGCGGCCGGTTCATCCAGGAGGCGCGCGCCGCCTCCTCCCTCGACCATCCCAACATCTGCACCATCTTCCAGATCGACGAGACGCGAGACGGCGAGACGTTTCTCGCGATGGCGTACTACGAGGGGGAGACGCTCGCGAAGCGCGTCGCGCGCGGT
>DHHN01000152.1 GCA_002403295.1 bacterium UBP1_UBA4771
CTCGCCGAGGCGCGCTCCGACCGCGTCTCCGTGACGGTGAAATTCGACCACGTGCTCACGGAAGCCGAGATCGCCGGACTCGAAGCGCGGGGCGTGTCGCTGCGCCGCCTGGACGGCGAGGTCGCGCGCACCGGCGCGATCTACCCGGCGGCCGTTCGCTGGGACGCGCTCGAAGAGATGGCGGCCGAGAGCGCCGTGCTCCGCGTCGAGGCGGCATGGCGCCCCTGCGTCTTCCCGCTCCTCGACGTGAGCGCGCACGAGACCGAGGCCGACTCGGCGTGGAGCTACGCGGATCCCCTCGGCGCTCCGCTCACCGGCGCGGGGCTTCGCATCGCCGACTTCGACACGGGCATCGACGTTTTTCATCCGTCCTTCTTTTTCGCCGACGGCGACACGCTCGACTGGATCGACGTCGACGGCTACGGCACCTTCAATCCCGGCTACGACTGCGTCGACATGAACCGCAACGGCCTCGCCGACGCCGGCGAGCTCCTCTCCTACTGGGACGGATGGATCTACGATCCGGCGCACGTCTGGGGCGGCGGGACGAACAACAACGTCGGAAACGGTTTTCAGACGCACTGGGACTGGCTCTACAACGATGCGAACGGCAACTCGCGGCGCGACTACGGCGTCGCCGCGGGCTTCGGCGAGAGCTCCCCGACCTATGGGGAGCGCCTCTTCATCGCGCTCGACGACAACGGGAACGGCATGCTCGACCCCGGCGAGAAGCTCGTCGCCCTCGGCACCTCGAAGATCCTCGCCACGCTCGGCTCCGGCGCGACGGAGCGCGCGCGGGGCACGGATCTCATACAATCGGAGCCGGACGATTACGGGCACGGCACGCCCGTCTCGGGCATCCTCGCCGGCGGCACCCCCGGCCGGCACCGCTTCACGGGCCTCGCGCCCGACGCCGAGATACTCATGGGGTACTTTTTCTCCGGAAACTCGATCGCGACCTGTGTCCCATGGGCTCGTTCCCGCGGAGCGGACGTCATGCTGTACGAGTTCGGAGGCTTCGTGTGGGATTACCTCGACGGCTCGACGCTCGAGGAGGAGCTCATCACCACCGAGAACGAGTCGATCATCCAGATCACTCCCTCGGGCAACCTCGCCCGGGGCCGCAAGCACGCGATCGCGACCGTGGCGGGCGCCGATTCGCTCGCCCTCGGCATCACCGTGCCGATTCCCGGAAGCGCCATTCTCGCGATATGGCCCACCGTTCTCTGGCGGACGAACGCGGCCGACCTCGCCTTCCGCATCAAGACGCCGAATGGTGGCGTCCTGACCCTTCAGAACGGCAGCGCCGTGATCGACGGCTACTACGTCTACTCCGAGACATCGACGAGCCCGCGCGGCACGTGCGCGATCTTCGTGTACGTGGACTGCAACTCCAATCCCGCGCTCACCGGCACGTGGGAGCTCAAGGCCGTGAACAAAACGGGCGGCCCGATCGAGATCACGGCCAACGTGGCGGACGACGTGACGTCATGGGCAGGCGGCGCGGAGTTTCTCAATTGCTACACCAACGACCGCAACGTCACGTGGCCCGCGACCGCGGACGGGGCGTTCGTGAACGGTTCCTACTCGACGCGCGGCTTCGAGGGTTACGGCGGCGTCGGCGGCGGATCGGTCCCCGCCGGAGAGATCAGCGACTTCAGCGGGCGCGGCGCGCGCATCGACGGGCGGCACCTCCTCGACATCGTCTCGCCGGGCAACTACGACGTCTACTCGCCGCGCACGTCGCAGGACGGCGCGGGCTATCCGCTCGGGAGCTACCGGCAGTTCAGCGGCACGAGCGCCGCGGGACCGCACGTCGCGGCCGCGGCCGCCCTCGTCCAGCAGGCGTTTCCGCAAGCGACGATGGAAGACGTGGCGTTCCTTCTCGCGTCGCACGCGGCGGCCGACGCCTTCACGGGGCCGGTCTACAACGACACGTGGGGATGGGGAAAGCTCCGTATCCTCGCGGCGATCGGCGTCGCGACCGACGTCGAGGATATGGCGCGCGGCGCGACGCCCCCGCGTCTCCTCCTCGGCCAGAACTACCCGAATCCGTTCAATCCGACGACGTGGATCCCCTTCTTCCTGCCCGCCGACGGGCTCGTGAGCGTGAGGATATACAACGTCCGCGGCGAGCTCGTGAAGACGCTCGCGGAGAGGCGGATGACGAGAGGCGCCCACAGCGTGCGCTGGAGCGGCGAGGACGCGAAGGGTGGGCCCGCCGCTTCGGGAGTCTATTTCTGCGCGCTCGCGTTCGGAGGAAAGACGGAGACGCGCAAACTCGTCCTGATGCGCTGAAGCGCCCGTCACGGGAGAGACCATGAGCCGCGCCCCGCTCGCCTGCGCCCTGTTCATCTGCGCCCTGCTCGAGGCGGCCGGAGCCGGCGCCGCGACCGTGCGCGTCGTCTGTCGCTTCGACGCTCCGATGATCGAGGCTCTCCCCGGTGGCTTCTCGCTCGTCGTCTTCGACGGCGCCGTACAGGCGGGAAAGCGAGGGGAGCCGTCCTACCCCTTCCGAGGCGTCCAGATCCTGCTTCCGCCCGGCCACATCGCCTCGAGCACGCGGATCGTCCGCGGCGGATGGACCGTGCTCGATGGCGCGCATCGGCTCTTCCCGGCGCAGGAGCCCGTTCCCGGCGTCGATCTCGATACAGGGGAACGGCGCTTCCTTTATGACGAGGCGGCATACGCGGTCGATCGCTGGATGCGGCCGCCCGACCGCCCGTTCGCGACGCATTGCCTCCGCGGCCACGCGATCGCCTCTGGCGCCGTGAGCCCCGTCGAGTACCGCCCGGCGTCGGACGCCGTCGGATACTACCGCACCGTGGAGATCGTGATCGAGACCTCGCACGCCGCCGGGGCGCGTGACGCGCTCGAGCTGCTTCGCCGCGACGGCGGGACTCTCCGCCGTCTCTCCCGCGTCGTCGCCAACCCCGAAGCGCTCGCCTCGTACGAGCCGCTCGCGGCGCCGCTGCGCGATCCCGCGAACGAGTTCGAATACCTCGTCGTCACCGGCGAGCAGTACGCCGCCGCCTTCGAGCCGCTTCGCGCCTTCTATACGAGGAGGGGCATGCGGACGGCCGTCATGACGGTCGAGGAAATTTCCGCCGCGTTCGGCGGCGTCGACCAGGCCGAGAAGGTCCGTAACTGCATCAAGAACAAATACGTACAGAACGGCATCACGCACGTGCTCCTCGCCGGCGACTGGGACGGCGCCGTGGGAAATCCCCGGATCGTGCCGCTCCGCGGCCTTTACGGCGAGGTTCACTCGTCCGAGGTTTACGTCGACGAAGGCATGCCGGCGGATCTCTACTTCGGCGCGCTCGACGGCACGTGGAACGCGGACAACGACGCGCTGTGGGGCGAGATCGGCGAGGAGGATCTCTACGCGGAAGTCGCCGTCGGACGCGCGCCGGTAGACACGCCGGAAAAGGTCGCGGCCTTCATCGCCAAGACGATCGCCTACCAGGAATCCCCCGTCGCCTCCGAGGCGCGGAGCGCCCTCCTCCTCGGCGAGAAGCTCTGGAACGACCCCCTCACCTACGGGGACGACGAGGTGGAGCTCCTCGTCGGCGCGCGCGTCGACAACGGCTTCACGACGACCGGCATCCCGGCGGACTTCTCGATCGTGCGCAAATACGACAGGACCGCCGTCTGGACGAAGGCCGAGGCGATCGCGGAGATCAACACCGGCGTGAACTGGCTCGCCCACGCGGGGCATTCGAACCACACCTACGTCATGCGCATGAGCCGGAGCGACGTCACGGACGCCGTCTTCACGAACGACGGCGCCGCTTCCGGTTTTCCGATCGTCCTCTCGACCGGCTGCTACGCGGGCGCCTTCGACAACCGGAGCGTGAGCGGGTACTACGACACGATCGACTGCATCGGCGAGCTCCTCGTGTGCATCAACCACGGCGCGGCGGCCTTCGTCTGCAACTCCCGATACGGATGGTTCACCGAGGGAACGACGAACGGCCCGTCGATCCACTTCATGCGCGAGTTCCTCGACGCGGCCTTCAGCGAGGGATACACGACCCTCGGCGCGGCGCACGCGCGATCGAAGGATGAGACGGTCCCCTTCCTCGACCTGCCGGACGAATGGGAGCCGGGCGCCTTTCGCTGGTGCTTCTACGAGAGCAACCTCCTCGGCGATCCCGCCCTCGACGCGTGGACCGACACGCCCCGGGCGATCGCCGCCTCATACGCCCCCGCGATCGATCGCAACGACACGCTCTTCGCCGTCGACGCCGGCGTGCCGGGCGCCGTCGGCTGCCTCTCCCGCGACGGCGTATGGTACGCGCGCGGCGAGGCCGACGAGACCGGCGCCGTCGCCGTCGTGAGGAGCCGGGCGCTGCCGGATTCGGTGACGTGGCTCGAGCTCTGCGTCACCGCGCACGACCGGTTCGTCCTCCGCGACACGATCGAGGTCGTCGGGACGGCCGACGTTCCGGCCGCGATCCTCGCCGCCCGCCTCGAGCAGAACTTCCCGAACCCGTTCAATCCATCGACGGTCATCCGCTTCTTCCTGCCCCGGGACGGCGACGTCGAGCTCGCCGTCTTCGACGCGTCGGGACGCCTCGTCGCGCGGCTCGCGGACGGCCGCATGAGCCGAGGGATCCACTCGATCGCATGGGCCCCCGCGGGACGAACCGCGAGCGGGGTATACTTCTATTCGCTCAATTATCAAGGCATTGCACTCGTCAGGAAGGCGATCGTCCTGCGGTAACGGCTGCGCCGCGGATTTCTCCGCAC
>DHHN01000063.1:0-7210 GCA_002403295.1 bacterium UBP1_UBA4771
GCGATGGCGGCGTTTCGAGCGTGATGGGCGTTCATGCGCCCCGAGGGGTCACTCCTTTTTCGCGGCGGCGAGCCGCCGCGCGTTTCACGCCGGGACCGGCGGCCGCCCCCCGCCGCGCGCGATCGCGGAGGCGAGGCCGTCGAGGAGCACCGTTCGCCCGAGCGGCGTCACGCGGCAGTAGCGCGCGGCCGTCCGCAGGAAGCAGGGGTTCTCGCAGAAGCCGCCCGAGAGGTAGAGGTGCCCCGGGCGTCCCGCGAAATCGATCACGTTCCGGACGAGCCCGTGAAGAAACATCGCGACGCTCGCCTCGGGGGAGGTCCCGAGCGAGACCTGCTCGAGCACCTTCTCCATGCCGAAGACGCCGCACGTGACGTTGACCCACCGGTCGGCAGGCGGCACGGACGCGAAATCGACGTCGTAGTAGCCGCCGAGGAGCTCGAGCGTGGCGCCCGTCGTGGAGCCGCACGCGAGGTTCCAGTCGAGCTTTTCGACCTTCCGCTTCCGGAACCGGAGGAACTTTATATCCCTCCCGCCGACGTCGACAAGGGAAAAGTCCGCCTCGCCGACGAGGGCGAGCCCTCCCTCGGCGAGCGCGACGAGCTCGTTCGTATAGAGGCGGCAGCGGCCCTTTCCCGAGTGCCCCGTCGCGACGTCGAAGAAGGCGCCGTCTCGGCGCACGAGCTCCT
The DNA here is from genome assembly GCA_002403295.1 of bacterium UBP1_UBA4771. Lineage (GTDB taxonomy): Bacteria > Krumholzibacteriota > Krumholzibacteriia > Krumholzibacteriales > Krumholzibacteriaceae > SSS58A. Next base: position 687 of record DHHN01000063.1, read on the forward strand.
TCGTCGTGATGATCTCGAGGGCTCCCGACTCGAGATCGCGTATCTTCGTCCATGTGCTGCCGCAGTCAGCGATGATCATTGCGCGCCCTCAGGACAGTTTGAGAAACGCCTCGACCTTGGCGAGGATCGAATCGTTGATCTCTCGATGGCAATCGACGGCGAGCCCGCGGTGCCGCTCGGCGAGATGATGCGCGAGGTCCTGCTTCGCGCAGAAGCTCTGCGCGAAGAACACGGTCGGCACGGCCTCGTCGACGAAGCACTCGAGCTCGAGATCGGCGGGTCGCCCGGCCTCGACGCACCGGACCCAGCCGTACGCGTGGGTCGTCTCCGGAAAGAGATCGAGGATGCGGAAATCGTGCGGCGGCACGCCCCAGAATCCGTGCGTCGGCGCGCACGGCGCGGGCGGCTCGGCCGGGGGCGACGGATCGACGACCGTCGCCATGATGCGGTCGATCTTTTCGCGGAGCGGGAGCCGGGCCGCCGCCCAGACGAGCGGCCGCCGCTCGTCGTCCTCCCCGCGCCAGCGCGATTCGACGACGGCGATGCCTCGCCGCCGGAGCAGCCACGCCGCGTGGCGACCCCGGTCGCATTTCTCCTCGCCGACCGAGGCGACGACGGCGGCGAGCCGAGGGCCGAGGTCCGCGGCGTTGTCGACGATGTTCGCGACGATCCGGCAGGTCGTCGCGGGGAGCGCCCCCGAATCGGGAGCGCCGCGGTCCACGTCGAGATCGACGAGCGGCAACCGGGCGCCGAAGCGCTCCCGCGCCTGGCGAAGCGCCGCGCGCCGCGGAAAGCCGTAGTAGCCGAGGACTCTATCGGTGCGGGGATCGTTCATGGGCGGTTTCGCGAAGCGGGGAACGGGCCCGAGGGCGGCGCCGGAGCCGCCGATCGAAGGCGCGGAGGCACGACGGGCGCGCGCCGCGGGCGCGCGCTCCCTCAGCCTTCCTCCTCGCCGTTCTCGACCCGGAATATCAGGTCGACGACGTCCTGCGGCTTTTTCGCCTTGATGAGCCGCTCGCGGAATTTGTCGAATTTGATCAGCTTGACGATCTTCGCGATCGCCTGCACGTGCGGGCCCGACTCGGAGGTCGGGGCGACCATGAGAAAGAAGAGGTGCGCCGGCTTCCCGTCCTGCGAATCGAAATCGATCCCTTCGCGGGAAACGCCGACGACGATGCTGAGCCGCTTCACGGCGTCGGACTTCGCGTGCGGAATCGCCACGCCCTTCTCGAGGCCGGTCGATCCTTCCCCCTCGCGCTTCATGACCGCGTCGTAGATCGCGTCGGCGTCGGTGACGTCGCTCGTATCGACGAGAATGCCGACGAGCTCCTCGATGACGTCCCCCTTGCCGACGCCCTCGAGGCCGATCTTCACGTGCTGGGGTGTTATGTAATCGGTCAGTTTCATCGTTCCGTGCCTCCCCGGGGCCCGCGGGCCCCGAACGCCGTTCGATATTCCCGGAAGATAATCAACCGCCCGCCGGTTGGCAAGGCTCGCCGAACGCCCTCCTAGAGCTCGCCGAACGCGCGCTCGATGCGGTCCCTGCCCCGGGCGACGAGCACCGCGCAGCTCACCTTGCGCAGTATCCGCTCCCCCTCCTCGTAGAAGGAATCGCGCAGGCTCAGCACCTCGCCGAGCTCCCCCTGGACGAGGAGATCGTAGCCTCCCCGGGTCACCTCTTTGACGACCTCCTCGTGCACGACCCCCTTGCGGAGTATCGTCTCGACCTTGACGCCCTTCTTCTCGCCGAGCTTCGCGACGTAGTTGAGGTAGCGCTTGCCGTCGTCCTCGAGGGAGCGCTCGTAGTCCATCTTCTCCATCTGCACGAACACCTTCGCGCCGAGGAGCTCGGAGAGCAGGTTCTCGTTCACCGCGTAGATGGCGGTGAGCGCGGAGCCGTACGTCTTCGCCATGAGGATCGCGAACTGCGCCGCCGTTATCGAGGATTCGCTGCCGTCGATATACAGGAGTATCTTCGCGAATGGATGGCTCATGTGGCCGCCTCTTTCCTTTGCTGGAGGCGGTCCTTCACGAGCTTGTTCACGAAGAACGCCTCCCGATCCATTTCCTCGAGCGACATGACGATATATTTCAGCGTTTCGTTGTAATCGGGGATGAATATCTTCTCGAGCGCGTTCACCCGCCGCACCGTCTTCGCCACCTCGCGCGCGAGGCGCATGAGGGCGATGCGCGCCTCGGCGAGCTGGCCGAGGAGCTTGAGGACCTCGCGGAACCGAAGCACCGATTCGTCCATCCACACGCTGCTCTCGGCCGCCGCGACGTAGGGCGATTTGTCGTCGATTTCGACCCGCACCTTCGGGATCGAGACCCCCATCACGCGCCGCTCGGAGAACTTGATGTCGGAGCGCATGTGCATGCCGAGCGAGACGATGCCGAGCTCGCGGCGGCCCATCCGCAGCATCGCCTGATCGAGCGCCCGGTAGGCGGTCTCGAGCCGCTTTTCGACCTCTTCCTGCGCCTCGACGGCCCGGTCGATGAGCCCCATGAGCTCGACGACGAGGATCTTGCGCTTCTGGTCGAGCAGCTCCCAGCCTTGCTCGGCGAAGGAGAGATCGCGCTTCACCCTCTGCATGTTCGTCTTTGTCGGGGCCACTTCGTAACGCGCCATCGCCGATCCGTTCCGCCCGCCGTCCGGCGGGTTCCGCGCGGGGCCCCGCGGCCCACCGCGCGCTATTTACCGTAGAACTTGTTCAATTCCTCTTCGCTGATGCGGTGCAGCTCCTCCTTCGGCAGGTAGGAGAGCACCTTCCACCCGATGTCGAGCGTCTGGACGATGCTGCGGTCCTCGTACTCGCCCTGCGTCAGGTACTCGCGCTCGAACCGGTTCCCGAAATCGAGGTAGATCTTGTCGAGCGGCGTGAGCTCCTCCTCGCCGATGACCGCGGCGAGCGCCCGCACGTCCTTGACGTGGGAGTAGGCGGCGAAGAGCTGGCTCGCGACGTGCGCGTGGTCGGCGCGGGTCATCCCCTCGCCGATCCCGTCCTTCATGAGACGGCTGAGCGACGGGAGCCCCGCGATCGGCGGGTAGATGTTCCGCTGGTCGAGCTCGCGCTCGAGCACGATCTGCCCCTCGGTGATGTACCCGGAGAGGTCGGGCACCGGATGCGAGATGTCGTCGTTCGGCATCGTGAGGATGGGCATCTGGGTGATCGATCCCTCGACGCCCTTGAGCATCCCCGCGCGCTCGTATATGGCGGAGAGGTCGCTGTAGAGGTAGCCGGGGTAGCCCTTGCGGCTCGGGATCTCCTCGCGCACCGTCGAGATCTCGCGGAGCGATTCGCAGTAGTTCGTCATGTCGCTGAGAATGACGAGCACGTGCATGTGGAGCCGGAAGGCGAGGAACTCGGCCGCCGTCAGCGCGACGCGCGGCGTCACGAGGCGCTCGACGGAGGGGTCGTCGGCGAGGTTCAGGATGAAGACCACCTTCTCGAGCACGCCCGACTCCTCGAAGTTGCGCACGAAATACCGCGAGACGTCGTGCTTGATCCCCATCGCCGCGAAGACGACGGCGAACTCCGTGTCCTCGCCGACGATCTTCGCCTGCCGCGTGATCTGGGCGACGAGCTTGTTGTGCGGGAGCCCCGTGCCCGAGAAGATCGGGAGCTTCTGTCCGCGCACGAGGGTGTTCATGCCGTCGATCGCGGAGATGCCGGTCTGGATGAACTTGCGGGGATACTCGCGCGCCGTCGGATTGATGGCGAGGCCGTTCACGTCCATCATTTCCTCGACCATCGGCGGCGGCCCGCCGTCGATCGGCTCGCCGAGCCCGTCGAACACTCGGCCGAGGATCTCCGTGCCGACGCCGAAGCGGAGCGGCTCGCCGCGGAACCGGATGCGCGTCTCGGGGATCGAGAGCCCCGAGGTGCCCTCGAAGACCTGAATGACGGCGGCCCCGTCGGCGGTCTCGAGCACCGTCCCGAGGCGCACGCGTCCCTTCGAGTCGACGATCTCGGCGATCTCGTTGTACCCGACGTTGTGGATCCCCTTGACGAAGATCAGGGGGCCGGAGACCTGGTCGATGCCGATGTACTGGCGCCCCTCGGCGCGGTGCTTCATGTCAACCATTCGTATCACCGTTTCTCATTCGAACATCTCTCCCACCTGCTGCATCGAGCGGTGGAGCTTCTCGCGGATCGCGTCTATCCTTTCGGGCTCGTCGTTCGAAACCGAGAACTTCATGCGGAGGATGTCGGAAAAGACCTCGAGCCGCTTGAGCTGGTGGATATTCGCGCCCTTCTTGATGGCCTCGAGCCCGAGCGTGTAATAGTCGATGATGACGCGGAGCATCTTTATCTGCTTCTCCGGCGTGCAGTACATGTCGATCTTGTCGTAGCTGTTCTGCTGGAGAAAGGCGTTCTTGAACATCTCGCACGTCTCGAGCACGATCCGCTGCGTGTCGGGAAGCACGTCGGGGCCGACGAGTTTGACGACCTGCTGCAGCTTTCCCTCCTGCTGGAGCAGGTTGAGGATCTGGTGCCTGAGATTGGTCCACTCGCCGTTCGAGCGGTCCTGCCACCAGTCCGTGATCTCGTCCACGTACTCGCTGTAGCTGTCGAGCCACGAGATCGCCGGGTAATGGCGGGCGTTCGCGAGCTGGCGATCGAGCGCCCAGAGGCAGCGGACGAACCGTTTCGTGTGCTGCGTTACGGGCTCGGAGAAATCGCCGCCCGGCGGGGAAACGGCGCCGGCGATGCTGATCGATCCCTCCCGTCCCGAGAAGGTCTGCACCATCCCCGCCCGCTCGTAAAACTCGGCGAGGCGCGTCGGCAGGTACGCGGGGAACCCCTCGTCCGCCGGCATCTCTTCCATGCGCCCCGAGAGCTCGCGGAGCGCCTCCGCCCAGCGGGAGGTCGAATCGGCCATGATGGCGACGTGGTAGCCCTGATCGCGGTAGTACTCGGCGATCGTGATCCCCGTGTAGATCGAGGCCTCGCGAGCCGCGACCGGCATGTTCGAGGTGTTCGCGATCATGATCGTGCGCTCCATGAGCGGCCGCTTCGTCCGCGGGTCGATGAGCTCGGGGAAGCTCATGAGCACGTCGGTCATCTCGTTGCCGCGCTCGCCGCAGCCGATGTACACGATGATGTCCGCGTCGCACCACTTGGCCAGCGCGTGCTGGATCATCGTCTTGCCGGTGCCGAAGCCGCCCGGCACGACGACCGTGCCCCCCTTCGCCTGCGGAAAGAGCGTGTCGATCACGCGCTGCCCCGTGATGAGCGGCAGCCGGAGCGGAAGCCGCGCCTTCGACGGCCGCGGCGTGCGCACCGGCCAGCGCTGATGAAACTTGATCTCGATCGCGTCGCCGGACGTCCCCTCGACGCGAAGCGCGACCTCGTCGATCGTGTGGGGGCCCGCCGGGGCGACCCAGACGACCCGTCCCTTCGCGTCCGGGGGAACGAGGAGACGGTGCTCGATGAGCGGCGTCTCCTGGACGGTGCCGAAGATCTCGCCGCCCTCGACGGCGGCGCCGATCGTCATCGTCGGCGTGAAGTCCCACCGCTTCTCCCGCATGAGCGGCGTCGCGTGGATGCCCTTCTGGATGTACCCGCTCCCCGACGTGTCGCGGATGACTTCGAGCGGCCGCTGGATGCCGTCGTAGATCGTGCCGAGGAGCCCGGGGCCGAGCTCGACCGAGAGCGGCACGCCGGGGCTGTAGATGTTCGATCCCGGGCGAAGCCCCGTCGTGTCCTCGTACACCTGAATCGCCGCCCGGTCGCGGTCGAGCTTCACGATCTCGCCGACGAGATGATCCTCGCCCACCTCGACGAGATCGAGCATCCTCGCGTTCGCGACCTCCCGTGCGTGCACGACGGGCCCGATGACCTTCGCTACCTTTCCGATGATCTCAAGCACGGCACTCTTCCTCTTTCTTCGCTCGCCGCCGCCGCGCGGTTCGTCCGCGCCGGACGTCTATTCGATCCTGTCGTGCGAGGAGAAGACCTCCTCGAAAACGAACGATCTCGTCTCCTCGCGAAAGCGGTACAGGCGCGCCTCGAACGTGTTGTCGAAGATCACGTTTCCGCCCGGCACGCTCACCTGCGCGCCGCCGAGCACGGCGCCGGGGAGCGGCTTCGCCTCGAGCGAGCGGACGGTCCGCCCCTCCGCCTTCATGATCTCGCGAATGCGCGGGAACGACTTCGACTCGAGAAGCGCGAGATCACGCCGGTCGGCGTGCACGACGAAGACGTCCCCTTCGAGCACGCGGACCGCCTCGGCGACGAGCGCGGCGAGAACGTCCGCGTAATCTCCTCGCGAGCGCGCGTTCTCGACCGCCCCGTTCACGCGGGCCATGACCGCCGTCACGACCTCCTCGCGGGCGCGAAGCTTGATGCGTCGCACCTCGAGGCTCACGCTCGACAGCGTCCGCCGCTTCGCCATTTCTCCGCGCTCCACGGCGTCCTTCACGATCCGCTCGCCGGCCTGCCGGGCTTTCGCCTCGGCGCGGGAGACGATCTCTTCGGCGGTTCGGCGGGCCTTCCCCGTTATGGAGTCGACCTCCTTCG
>DHHN01000063.1:7385-11784 GCA_002403295.1 bacterium UBP1_UBA4771
TCGCTGATGACGACGATGCCGATATCGGGCGAGGCGAACGCCCTCTTGAGCGCCTCGCGGGCCTCGTCCGGGGTCTCCACCGTCTCCCCCTCGACCCCGACGAGCCCGAATCCGGCGACCGTGCTCTCGTCCCCGATGACGAAAAACTGCATCCCTCACGCTCCGTTCGCGCGAACCGCCCCCGCCCGGCGCGCGCCGCCGCGGCCGTCCGGCAGGCGATCCGGCCCGCCCCGCTCCATCGCTAGATCCTCGTGAGGATCATGATCGCGATGATGAGACCGTAGATCGCGATTCCTTCCGCGAGCCCGACGTAGATGAGCGCCCGCGCCGTGAGCTCGGGCTTCTCGCTGATCGCGCCGAGCGCCGCGGCGCCGACGTAGGCCACGGCGACACCGGCGCCGAGACAGCCGATGCCGGTCGAGAAGGCCGCCGCCGCGAATCCCCACCCGATCACGCGCGCCTGCTCGGCCGAAACCTCGCGCGAGGGATGCATCACGCTCGTCTCCGTCTGCGCCGCCTCGTGCTGCTGCCCGCGGACGTTCGTGAACGCGGTCGCGAGATTGATCAGGAGAATGACGATAACGGTCGAGAAGACCGCGACCGACGATAGCGTGATGAACCGTTTCATCAGGCTCCTGCGTGCCTCCTGCTCTGACATTCCTGCTCCTTTCATTCTTCCCGGCCGGGCTGTTGCCCGAGGCCGATCGGTTTGTAGGCCACGCCGCCGCCAAAAAAGAACTTTCCGAAAAACTCGTAGTACTCGAGGCGGATCGCCTGAATCGTCACGACGAGTCCCTCGAGCGCGATGATGCCGATGTTGCCGAAGACGAGGAAGAGGGTCGAATAGATCGTTCCGCCGGTTTTGCCCTGCACCATCTCGACGAGGCTGAAGGTCGCGATGAAGAGCCCGACGTGGGCGAGCGAGAAGGCGGCGACGCGGATGAACGACACGGTGTTCGCGAGGTATCCGATGATGATCTCGACGATCTCGATGGTCGATTCGAAGAGGTAGGAGGCGACGCCCGTCTCGAAATGCGGCTTGCGGCGGCCGGCGAGCGCGAGGATCGGCTCCTTGAGGAAGAGGAGCACGATCGGAACGCCGATGAACCAGACGATGAGCCTCGTCGGAACCGGCCTGTTCGAGAGGAAGATGGAAACCGCGATGATCCCTCCCCAGTAGATGACCGCCACGATGAGCCCCGCGTGATCGAAGAGGCTCGCCTTGAATCTGCCGACGCGGATCGAGTTCACGATATTGAACACGATCCCGAGCGAGATGACGGCGATGCCGAAGTAGATCGCGACCTTGAAGAAGTAGATGACGTTGCTCATCGGCCTCATCCAGAGGTGCGGGATGAGCTCCTCGAGCCCGAACACGCTCCCGAAGAGAAAGCCGAAGAAGATCGAGGAGAGTCCGCAGTAGAAGGCGAGCCGGCCGACGAGCGCGGTCGAGCCGGCGGATCCCTTGCGGAGAAAGCCGAGCCACAGGCCGAGCACCGCGAGCACCGCGCCGTGCCCGACGTCGCCGAACATCATCCCGAACATCGCGAGAAACGTGATCGCGAAGAAGATCGTCGGATCGATCACCTTGTAGTCGGGCAGCCCGTAGTTCGAGACGAGCATCTCGAACGGCCTGAAAAATCCCGGATGCTTGAGCAGCACGGGCACCTGCACCCGCCCCGCCTTCACCCCCGAGATCTCGTCGGGCGAGAGCACCTCGACGATGGCGCGTCCCTTCGCGGCGCGCAGTACCTCCTTCTCGACCTCCCGGCGGCTCTCCGCCGGTATCCACCCCGAAAAGATGAAGGTCTTCCGCGTGCGCTTGAGATAGTTCTTGACCCGCAGCAGCAGCGCCGCCACGCGGAGGGACCGGTTGTATTCGGTGATCCGCCCGCCGTTCTCGTCGCGGAGACCCGCGATCTCCCGGTCGAGATCCGCCGCTTCCTCGCGGAGCGCATCGATCTTTTTCGCGAGCTCGCCCTTGACGCCGGCGGCCTCTTTGCGCGCCTCCTCGCCGACCTCGATCGGATCGAACGAGGCCTCGCGCAGAACGCGCTTTATCTTGAGCCGGTCGCTCTTGAGGCCGATGAGCAGGATGAGGTCGTTCTTGTCGCGTTTCGAGAGCGAGAGCACCACGGCCGGCATCTGGGCGATCTTCTCCCGGATGTAGTCCATGTTCTCGGAGCGCACCTCGCCGTAGTGGAGATCGAGGAAGGTGTAGGGCGTCTTGCCGATCGGGAGGCCGAGCTCCATGAGCGGAGCGACCTCGTTCGCGATCGCCTCGAGGCGCTCGAGTTTCTGCCGGACGTCCGCGCGCCTCTCGAGCGGCCCGGCGATCGTCCGCTCGAGCGAGTCGGCGAACCGCTCCATCTCGCCGAGGTCCCCCATCGTGACGTCGGCGATCCCCGTGCCGGCGTCGAGGGAGAGCTCGCGGATCCCGAGGTTCTTCATGAGGAGCGCGAGGCGGCCGCGCATGCGGTCCATCTTGCCCCTGATCTCGCCCGCCTCGAAGCCGCGGAGGTTCTCCGCCCACGGCTCCTGATCGTCGAGCTTCACGAGATGGAGGATGCCGAGGCGCACGATCGTCTTGGCGACCTCGTCCACCTCGCTCTCGAAGACGAGGACGTTGATCTGGTGCATCCGTTCGGGCGTGAACATGCGAACCCCGCTAGAAGGCCGTCCTGAGATGCGTTTCGATATCGGCCTTCTCCAGTTTGAGGAGCTTGCCGTTCAGTATCGTGATCAGATTCCGGACCTCGGTGCGCTTGAGGATGAGGTACGAGAGCACCGTCCCGATCGTGAAGGGAAAGCCCCCGAGCGTCTTCTTCGCCTCGGAGACGAGATAGCTCCAGAGGATGATCTCGAGGAGATAGAGCTTCGAGAGCTCCTCCTCCCGCCGCATGAGCTCCGCGACGGGGCGGAACGAGCCGTCGAGCACCGTCCCGAGCACGTCCTTCATCGAATCGGCCATGAACGCCTGCCGGAGCCGGTCTCCGGTGAGGCGAAAGCCGCCGGGGATGTTGTATTCGCCGAGATCCCCGGCCGGAATGCCGTAGTAGAACTTGAGCCGGATGAGCCAGCTGATGTTCTTCATGTCGATCTCGAGCCCGAAGAGGCGCCGCGCGATCCGCCGGTCGGTGCGGTCGAGCCGCTCGACGGCCGCCCGCAGGCGCTTGTGGAAATCGATCTCGAGCGAGATCTCGATCGGAAAGAGCGTGCCCCGCTGCCTGTAATCGTCGAGGACCGCCTTGATGGGGCCGAGATACGGCGTCGAGATGAAATACGGGAGCGCGTCCTCGATCGAGGCGGCCTCCGCGATCGATTGATACGGCAGGCTGTGCGGGAGATCCTTGCGTATGATGTACGCGAGCTCCCCGGAGCCGCGGTCGCCCTCGCGGATCCGCAGCGCCGTTTTGACGTTCTCGATCTCGTACTTCTCGAGGAGGAGCTCGATGAGCGCTTTCGTCGGGCCGCGGAGATCCTTGAGGAGCTCCATGTGCCACTGCGCCTCCTGCTCGACGAGGAGCTTTTCGGCGACGCGCGGATCGAGCGAGACCTCGGGCTTCGCGAGCACCTGCTCGTAGAGCGTCCCCTGCAGCACCCCGTAGAATTCGGGAACGTCGCGCGCGTCGGCGAGACGCGAGATGGTCTCCGGCGGGAGCAGGCGGCTGAGGCGCGCCCGCACCTTCGCGTTGACGAGGGAGTATTTGCCGATCGGCCCGAGTATCATGGTTTCGTCACGTCTGCCGGGGGATTACCGCGAGCCGCCTCCGTCGAAGAGATCGCCCTGCTTCGCCTCGACGCCGAGTATGAGGTTCGTCACGCGCTCGGCCGCCGCCTCGATCTCGGCCGCTTTCTTGGCGACGAGATCGGTCGTTCCGCCCTTCGCCTTCTCGATCTGGCGGGCCCGCTCCTCCTCCGCGCCGCGCTTCATGCGGTCGAGTATCTCCTGCGACTCGCTCATCGCCGCATGGCGGACCTCGTCCTCGACCCGGCGGCTGCGCTCCTCCGCGTCGCGAACGATCGTCTGCGCCTCGGCGTGGGCGCGCTCGATGCTCTCGCGCACCTGCTTCTCGGTCTCGAGGATTCTCTGGACGGCTTCCTTCACGGACGTCCCCCCGCGCTCTCTACAGGGAAGGCGCTATTGCGTAATTCCGTGGAGTATATGCAAGCGCCATTCGCCTGTCAACGAACGAACTGGCGCATTTTCACGGCCCTACTCGTCGATCTCTTGTATCGCGTCCTTGATCCTTTTCATGATGTCGCCGGCCGCGGACTCTCCGGCGGCGGCCTCGGCGTCGAACAGGTCGTCGGAGAGCCCCGTATTGACCGAGACCGATTTCACGACGATCGTCGAGATGAGGTCATTCCCCGCGTAGATATCCGTCCGGTGCGGAAA
>DHHN01000112.1:0-6046 GCA_002403295.1 bacterium UBP1_UBA4771
CCATCGGTCTCGCCCGTATCTCGCGACCCGGCAAACGCACCGTTCGGACCGACACGCATCGTTTCCTGGAAAAGACGCCCGCAAAGATGCTACAATGGACTTGTTTCAAGCCGATCCGTGCGTCATTCCTTGAGCCCGGCACCGTCGATGAGAACACTCGTGCGCGTTCTTTTCCTCCTGCTCGCCGTGCATGCGTCTTCGGCCGCGGCGGAGACGGTGCCGCTGCGCATGCCCGCCGGGCCGCGGCCGGTCGACGGCTGGCCGGTCATTCTCGGAAACACCATGCGGCACACCCCCGCGGTCGCCGACGTCGACGGCGACGGCATGGACGAGATCGCGGTCGGCACCAGGGACGGATATGTTTTCGTCCTCGCCGGAGACGGCAAGCCGCTCTCCGGTTGGCCGCGCGAGACGGGTTCGTGGGTATACCGCTCGCCCCTCCTCGAGGACATCGACGGCGACGGCATCTTCGAGGTCGCGGCCATCACGTTCGACGGCCTGCTGTATATGTGGCGCATCGATGGAAGCCCCGTGCCCGGTTGGCCGGTCGATCTCGGGGACACTCCCTCGTCGTCGCCGCTCCTCGTCCGCGCGGGACCCGGCGGCGAGGGCCTCATACTCGTCTCCCTCGGGGCCGGCGAAATTCATCTTCTCACCGCGAAGGGCGCCGGCTATCCGGGATGGCCGAAAACGATCTCCGAGAGCACCCTGCACACGGTAACAGACACGCGTCCGACCGCCGCGGCGGATCTCGACGGAGATGGATCGCCCGAGATCCTGCACTTTTCCTCCATGGACCCCGTTCTGCACGTCTGGAGACTGGACGGCAGCGATTACCCGGGATTTCCCCGTGCGATGGGAGATCGAAACGGCCTGGGGATCACCCTGGACAGCCCGACCTCGCCGGGTCTCATCGCCTGCACGACCGATCGCGAGCTCTTGGTGCTCGACGTTTGGGGCCGCACGCTCTACACGATGAGCCCCCTCGACAGCGGAGATCGGTTCGCGACGTCGCCCTATTTCGTTTCCACGGGCGATGCGCCGCAGAGACACGCGGACCATCTGCTGACCGCCACAGAAGACGGCGCCGTCCATCTATGGGATAGGGAAGGACGGCTTGTGCCCGGATGGCCGATCCGGCTCAGCGGTTTCATCTACGGCCTGGAGCCGCACAAAACCGCTCGCGTCGTGCATGGTCCGCCCGTCGTAGCCGACGCGGACGGCGACGGCGAGCTCGAGATTATTCTCGGGTGCTACGACCATCATGTGTACTGCTTCGAGTTCGACGGAAGCCTCGTCCCCGGCTGGCCGGTGATGGTGGAAGACGCCGTATCGGGCACCATCGCGCTCGCCGAGCTCGACGGAGACGGAGAGATGGAGCTCGTTGTCGGGCAGATCGGCGAAACGATGTTCGCCTATCACCTCGGCGCGCCCCCCCCGGCCCGGATAGACGCCGGGCGCCCCGGAAGCAAGGCGTGCGCTTCCGCTGAATGGCCGCCGGCATATTTCGCCCCGGCGGCGGCGATCGGCCTGATGATCCTGCTGCTCGCATATCAGCTCAATCGCGAACGCCGGCGCGACGTCCGCTTCGGCGCCGAGGGGCGAACGCGCGCGGCGGCGTGCGTTCTTTTCGCCCTTCTCGCCGTACGAATCGTTTTCTCCGTCGCGAATATCCGGCGATACGAGCACGAGCGAAGCCGGCTCGCCGCCGCGGAGCCCATCGTCGAGCGCCTGCTCGCCGGCGAGCGGCGAAACGTCCAACGGATCGCTGACGAGCTCGCCGCGCGCCTCGACTCGTTCAGCATGGCCGAGCTGAGGTCGCCGCTTTCGCTTCTCGGCCACCTCGAACGTCTCGCGGATCATTACCGCTTCGATTACCGGCTCAAGGGGCTCCTCGTGACCGACGGGGCGGGCGGCGCCGTCCTGGGAGTGGGGCTCGCCCGGGGCTTCACGAGCCTCGACGAGCTGGGCATGGACGATGGAGGCGCATCCGAACCGGTTTTGATCGAGGAAACGCCCGTCTTCGTCGAGGAGAGCGCGAGGGGCATCGGAGCCGGACCGGATTCGCTGCGCTTCTTTCTCCTCTCGAGCCTTCTCGGCCCGTTCCCCGACGCCATCGCGGACGCCACTGGCTTCTCGGCATATCTTCGCCTCGAGGGTCGGACGCTCGCGTGGGGAGGCGCCGCCCTCGCGTCGTCCCCGGGCGCGCGGCCGCGGCTCGACCGAACGCAGCCGTCGAGGAACATCACGCTCGCATGCGCCGCCGGCAGGCCTCGGTTGTCGATTCATCTCGCGATGGAGGACTTCGACAGAGCGTCTTGCGACTGGATAAACGTCCTGATCGCCATGCTTCTGCCCGCCCTCTACTTGTACCTGAGCGCCGGCCGCGCCGGATTCGAGCGGGTACGCCTCGGGTGGTGGTGGATGCCGCTCTTCGCGGCCGCCTACATCGCCGGCCTCGTCGCGCTCAGGGGCGGAGCGATGGAAGCGAAGCCGGTGCCGCTCGCCGGCCGGTCGCTCGAAGTATCCCTGCACACGGCGGGGCTTCTCGGCCTCGTCATGGCGGCGCGCAACGTCGCCGGTTCACGACGACGCTCGCGGCTCGACATCACGCTTCTCGGATCCTACCTCCTCGTCGGCCTGATACCGCTCGCCGCGATCCTCATCGCCGTGACCGGCCTCGTCCGGGACGTTCAATACCGCGTCGTCCGCGACTCGATCGCCGAGCTCGTCGATAGAGCCGACAATCTCGCGACTTCATACGTGGGCCGGTTCGATTTCGCCGCCAGGCTCGACGCCGCGGGCCGGCGGCTCCTCGATCGACCCCCGGAGATCGGCTGGTTCAACTTCGTCGCCGAAAACCACTTCCTGTTCACGTACGATCTGCCCGCCGCCTTTATCACCCTCCGGGCTCACGACAGAAAGGATCCCAGCCGGTACTTCACGGGGTATTCCTATCGCGCGACGCGCACCGACAAGTTCTATTCGAAACGTCCGGCGTGGGCGGGGGATGAAAACGTCAAGGGTCTCTTCCTCGACAACGGCGAGCCCGTCATACGAGCGTTACGGACATTCCGAACCCGCGGCATCGAGGCCCAGATGGCGGGGCACATCCCTCTCGATAGGGCGATCCTCGAGAGCATCGAGAGGCGCCTTCACGCCCTTCCCTTCCTGCCCTATGTCCGGCTCGAATCAGCGTGGCCGGAATCGGCCCGCGCGCGCCACCGCGGCCCGAGATGGTACATTCCTTTCAACACCGACATCATATTGCACGCGCGGGACTGGGGCACGGGAAGACCGCGCTGGATCGCGTTCCGCGCAAGCGCCTATCTGCCCCCGGGACGGGAGCGATGGGCCATCATCCTTCCGATGTCCCTGCTTATTATCCTGCCGCTCGGGCTGTCGTTCTGGGGCGCGTACTCGACCTACCAGCGGACGGTGCAGCCGCTGAGACGCCTGCTCGTGGGGATCCGGCGGGTCGAAACGGGCGACATGGAGTACCGGCTCAAGGATACCGGCCGCTCAGAGGTCGCCACGGCCGCCCGCGCGTTCGACCGGATGGCCGAAAGCCTGAAGACGAATATCCGCGAGCTCGCCGAGAAGAAAAAGGTCGAGGAGGTGAGCGAGCTCAAGAGCCATTTCATCTCCATGGTCAGTCACGACCTAAAAACCCCGCTCGCCTCGATCCAGGGAGCCGCCGAGAATATCCTCGAGGAGCTCGCGGGCCCCGTGTCGGAGCGCCAGCGCACGTACCTCGAGATGATTCTCCGGAGCAGCAACAATCTTCAGCACATGATCTCGAACCTTCTGGATCTCTCGCGCATCGAGAGCGGCCACATGACGCTCGATATCGAGACGCTCGACATGAAACGCGAAGCGGAGCACGTCCTGAGATTCATCCAGCCGCTTCTCGACGAAAAGGAGATCGAAACGCGCATCGCCGTCGAGGCGAGTCATACGGCAATAGGCGCGGACAGGACGAGGTTGTGGCAGATTCTCAATAACATCGTTTCAAACGCCGTCCGTTTCTCGCCTCGGGGAGGCAGGATCGACATCCGGATCGCGGACGGTATCGCGCCCGGAGCGGACGAGAGGCCGATGCTCATAACGACGATCGTCGACCAGGGGCCTGGGATCACGGAGGACGAGGAACCCCGGCTCTTCGAGCCGTTCTTTACGTGGCCCTCGGAAGCGGCGAGCGCCCGCCGGGCCGGTCTCGGTCTCGCCATCGTCAAGCAGCTCGTGGAGCTCCATGGCGGCAGCGTTTCGATGAGACGGTCCGAAGAAGGGGGCGCGAGCTTCACATTCACCATGCCGGCACAAAAGGCGCTTTGAGCGCCATCGATCGCCGCCGATTGGCGCGCAGTTTATGCGCACCGATGGTCCGGATTGGCCAGAAACAAGCGGCTCGCGAATTTGTATTTTCCTGAACAACTTGTTGAATTACAATATAGATGCGGCGCCGCCCCCTGGTGCCGCTCCGGGTGGCCTTGTCCTTGCAATCGGAGCGCTCGACACTCAATCCCGGGAAATGGAGGAATTGATCTTGTTTCCACCGAAGACCGGCCGCGAGAGTTCGGCGCACATACTGATCGTCGATGACGACGACGACCTGAGGCTGATCGTATCCGATCGTCTCGCGATTGCCGGATACAGGGTCAACCAGGCATCGAGCCTTCGCGAAGCGCTCGAGCAGCTCGATCGCGAAAACCACCAGGTCGTGCTTCTCGATATCTACCTCCCCGACCAGACCGGCATCGAAGGGCTCAGGGCGATCCGGGCGCGCCACGCCTCGCTCCCCGTGATCATCATGACGGCGCACGGAACGATCGATATGGCGGTCGAAGCGATGAAGGAGGGCGCGTACGAATTCGTCACGAAGCCCCTCGACTTCAAGCGTCTCGGCATGCTGGTCGAACGCGCGATCGAGAGCACCCAGCTCAAGCGGGAGATCGATTACCTCCGGCGCGCCACGGACGAGCCGTTCATGGAGATCATCGGAGAACGGACGGGACTCAAGGCCGCGATGTCCCTCGTCAAGCTCGTCGCCGACTCCGATACGACGGTCCTCCTGCGCGGGGAGACCGGAACCGGCAAGGAAGTGATCGCGAGGGCCATCCACCGCCTCTCGCAGAGAAGACCGAGGCCATTCGTCGTCGCCAACTGCGCCGCGATCCCCCGCGAGCTCATGGAGAGCGAGATGTTCGGCCATAGGAAAGGCGCCTTCACGGGGGCGATCGCGGATCACTCGGGATTCTTCGAGACCACCGGAAACGGCACGCTGCTGCTGGATGAAATCGGCGATCTCAACCTGGACCTTCAGGCGAAGATCCTCCGGGTGCTCGAGGACGGATCGTACAGAAAAGTCGGTTCGTCGACGACGCTTCGCAACCGAGCCCGGATCATCGCCTCAACCCATCAGCCGCTCGAGAAGATGATGCAGGAGGGGCGTTTCAGGGAGGATCTCTTCTACCGACTCAACGTGATGCCGATCCTCCTCCCCCCCCTTCGCGAGCGAAAGGAAGACATCCCGGAGTTCGCGAGGTATTTCCTGCGAATCTGCGCCCGCGGGAATCACTCGCGCGAAATGGACCTAACGGACGAGGCCGTCGCCGTGCTCGAGGATCATCCATGGCGGGGAAATTTGCGCGAGCTCAGAAACTGCATGGAGCGTCTCGCGATCGCGGCGCCGGGCAGGACGATAGAGGCGGAGGACGTGCGTCTGCTGCTCCATCACCGCCCCGCCGAGGAGCAGGATTTTCCGATCCGGCAGTTGCGCGATTTGGAGCGGCGGGCGATCATGGCGACTCTCGAGAGGCTCGACGGCAACCGGACGAAGGCGGCGGAGGCCCTCGGCATCGGCAGGCGCACCCTGCAGAACAAGCTCAAGCAATACAACATCCCGGAAGATCGGACGCCCGAAAGATCCGGGACGTCATCATAGCCCAGGATTGAAGATACGGCCTCTCGAATCCCACGATAGCGCACATATTGCGCAGTTGTGCGCTGAACGTGCGCACCAGGCGGAACCTTTACCAAGGACATT
>DHHN01000112.1:6087-12156 GCA_002403295.1 bacterium UBP1_UBA4771
TGTGACCGATTGATCGCTGTGCTGCGCCGGAGGGGACCATCGGCATCAGGTGGTCTGCGAGGTCGTCTGAGTCTCGGGATCGGGGAATTCGGATCCTGGGCAAAGGCGGCCTCGCTTTTTCGTGCGCCCCGGTTCCCCACGCGAATCCCGCGGAGCTATTTCCGGAGACATCTCGAAGCATGGAATCGGCGCCCCGCAGAAACGGCATGCGGCAGAGATCCGAGAGTTCGAATGCTCTTCGCAAGCGATCGTCGGGGGGCATTCTTCGAAGAGCCTGGAAATACATTCGATGATTCGCCCGCGGCTTCATGTCGAGTCCTCCCGATCGGGATAGAATCACGGTTTGTCCGGAAAATGGCGGACGAAGTGGTGGAAGCGCGGCGGGAGCGGGCGCCGGCTCATGCGGGGGCGCGGCGCCCGGGATCACGGCTTTGCCGTCGCGCGGATGTACTCGGCCATCCTCCCGAAATACGAGCGCACGGGAGGCGCCTCGAGCCCGGTCGCTCTCACGGCGCCGGCATTGTCGAATTCGAGCCCGCCCCCGAGGTACGGCATGTAGAGCATGATCTCATCGATCATGGCGAGCTCCTTCTCGCCGAGCGTGTCTCGCATTCCGGAAACGTAGGAAACGAACTCCGCCGGCGGCACGATCGCGAACCTCTCTTTCCCGAAGTGCAGGCTCGCGAGCTCGGCGATCTCCTCGAGAGAGGTCGCGTTGGAAAGGCCGGCCGTCAGGTGATGGCACGCGCCGGCGCTCGACGGCCGATTCGATATCGCGTACACCGCCTCGGTCACGTAGTCGACGGGGACGAGATCCATGGCGCCCGAAGGGTTCCCCGGCAGGACCTTCAGGGCGCCGAGCCAGTACATTCTGAGCGCCCGGAAGAATCCGTTGTAGCTCGACGCGCGGCCCGTCCGCGAATCGCAGATGACGACGCTCGGTCTCGAGATCGCTATGGGAAGCTCGCGCATGCCGTCGCGCACGAGCGCTTCCGCTTCCATCTTGCTGCGCTCGTACGTGTTGTTGTGCTCCTGCCCCTCGTCGAGCTCGTCCTCGCGGACGATCCCCAGTCTCTTGCCCGCCACGTACGCCGTGCCGATGTAATCGATGCGTCTGAGGGCGCGGCACGCCCGCCCGAAATCGAGAACGTTCCGCGTCCCCCCGACGTTGGTTCTTCGGGCCTCATCGAGTTCGAGATCGAATCGCGCCGCGGCCGCGCAGTGAATGACATGCGAAACGCGCGAGGCGAGCCCGCGATAGCGGTCCTCGTCGAGCCCGAACCGATCGAACGAAACGTCGCCCTCCGCCACATCGATCCTCGCCGATAAGCGGGCGGCTTCGTCCTCCGGGTAGAACGCCGAGAGGGCGTCGGCGATCCTTCGCCCGGGACGCTCGCCGCGTTTCCCTCTCACGAGGAGCACGAGCTTCGCGTCGGTCGATTCGAGCCATTTCCGCAGGAGGCTCGTCCCGATGTAACCGGTGGCCCCCGTGAGAAAAACGGTTTCGCTCATCTTTCACCTTTCCTTGCACGCCGCGTACATGGCGTCGATCTCGTTCGCGTATCGCTCCGCGATCCGCCCTCTCCTCAGCTTGAGCGTCGGGGTGAGAAGCTCGTTCGCGACGGTGAACCCCTCCGGGAGCAGCGCGAACATCCTGACCTTTTCGAACGGCGCGAGCTCCGCGGTCGCCCGCTCGATCTCGCGCCCCACGATATCGCGGATCTCGCCGAGCGCGAGAAGCGAGGCGTAATCGGCGGCGGCGAGGCCCTTTTCCCGCGCGTACCGCTCGACCGCGTCGCGCCGCGGCACGACGAGGGCGGTGATGAACTTCCTGTTGTCCCCGTAGAGGAGCGCTTCTTCCATGTACGGGCTTTTTTTCATCTCCGCTTCGATCGGGACGGGGGCCACCTTCTTTCCGTACGAGGTCACGATGAGCTCCTTGAGCCTGCCGGTGATGACGAGATTGCCGCGCTCGTCGAGCCTCCCCCGGTCCCCCGTATGAAACCAGCCGTCTCGATCGATCGACCGCGCGGTCTCGTCGGGCAGATTGAAATAGCAGGACATGACGTTCGGCCCCCTGACGAGGATCTCATCAGACTCGCCGATCCTCACCTCTACTCCGTCGAAGGGCTTTCCGACCGTTCCGAGGCGGTTGTCGTCGAGCAGGCCGGTGCACACGACCGGCGCGGTCTCGGTGAGACCGTACCCCTCGACGACGTTGAAGCCGAGGACGTGGAGGGTCTTCGCGAGCTTCCGGTCGAGCGGAGCGCCGCCGGAGACGAGCAGCCGGAGCCTCCCTCCCGCGATCTTCCTGAACTTCGCCGCGACGAGACGGTCGCAGACGCCGCATCGCACACGGAGCGCGAGCGGCACCCGCTCCCCGCGGTACGCGCGGTTCGCTCGCTCGTTGAGATGGCGCACGGCGGCGAAGACGAGCCTCCGCCGCAGAAACGGCGCCTCCATGACCTTTCGCGCGACCGCCTCGTAGATCTTTTCGACGATCCGCGGGACGACGATGATGATCGTGGGGCGGACCTTCCGCACGTCCTCGACGATGGTCGCAATCCCCTCCGCGTACGCGATCGTCGCCCCCGCGAAGAGCATCGTGAAGTGCCCGCAGGTTCTCTCGAGCATGTGGCAGAGCGGAAGGAACGAGAGGAACGTGTCGTCCGGACCGACGTCGAAACGGCGCACGAGGGAAAAGGCGTCGAAGAGGATATTGCCGTGCGAGAGAACGACGCCCTTCGGCGTGCCGGTCGTTCCCGACGTGTAGACGATGGTCGCAGGATCGCTCCCGGTCAAGACCGGCGGATCGCCGCCGGCGAGGCGCCCGGCGGACACGGCGCCGGCCTCCATCTCCCTGAATTTCAAGAACTCCTTTTCCTTCCCGATCCCCTTCTCGTCGAAAACGACGACGCGCTCGAGCGCCGGCGTGCCGCGCCGGATTCCATCGATCACGTCGAAAAGCTCCCTGCCGGCGACGAAGACAAGCCTGCTCCCGGAATCGTTCAATATATGCGCCGCGGCCGGCGGAGAGAGGCTGTGGTAAATGGGAACAACCACCGCGCCGAGCTCGAGCGCGGCGAGATCGGCGACGGCCCATTCGGGGCCATGGTATGCGAAGATGGCGACCCGGTCGCCCTTGGCGATCCCGAGGCGGGCGAGGGAGGCGGCGAGTCGATCGACGGAATCCCGCAGCGCCCCGTAGCTGATATCCCGGTACGAGCCATCCTCTCCCTTGCACCGGAGCGCCGTCTTGTGAGGATGGCGTTCCGCCGCTTCCCTGAAGGCCTCGCGTATCGTGTTCGGCGCCGCCGCGCTCATAACCGCTCCTCGAGCCATCGCCCGAGATCCGCGATGACGGTCTCGCGGCCGACGTCGTTGTGCAGCTCGTGGAACATTTCGGGATATATGAGCAGGGTTTTATCCGCGGAAGCGACGGCCTCGAAGTAGCGCCGGATCCCGCCGGGCAGGTTCAGCCTGTCGGCTCCGCCGTGGACGAACAGGATCGGAAGGGTGACACGGGCGGCGCGTGCTCTGACCCGCGCCACGGCGGCCAGAGACTCCGTGCCCCAACGGGCCGTGAACCTTCCGTGCACGAGGGGATCCTCTTCGTATGCCCGCACAACCGCCGCGTCCCGGGAGAGGGCGGACGTATCCAACGCGAGGCGCATGGGGAAACGCGGGCACACCACGGACAGCGCCCGCGACAGGAGCACGAGCAGCGGCTTCGCGACGCCGGACGGCTCCATCGGCGCGCCGCTTATGATCGCTCCCGCGAGCCCCCGCGGATCGTGAATGACGTAATCCAGCGCAACGAGCGCTCCCATGCTGTGCCCCATGAGAAAGACCGGGCGGTGCGGTTCGCGGCCCGCGACCAGCTCCAGAAAGGACCGGACGTCCTCGCGGTAGTCGGCCCATGAATCGATGTGCCCCCTGCGGCCTTCGGACCGCCCATGCCCGCGAAGGTCGACCGCATGGACGGCGTGGCCGCGCTGAACGAGCGAATCGACTATATTCATATATCGGCCGCCGTGCTCTCCGTGGCCGTGGACGATCGCGACCGCGGCCCTCGTCTCCCGCTCCGGCCGCCAGCTCCGGCAGCGGAGCTCGACCCCGCCCGCGCCGCGAATGATCCCTTCGCCATGCGTCACGGCAGCTGTTCCCTTTTCCGTTCCCCCGGTTCCTCTCCCGGTTTCGAGCACAGAAGCGCCACGCCGCTCGCGAAGAGGGGGCCGAAGAAGATCACGATGACGAATCCCCGCCCGCGCGCGAGAGGCTCCTTGCCGACGATCTCGTACAATCCGAAGTAGTAGAAAAAGAAGATCGAGGCGGCGATGAGCACGGCCCCCGCCGCTCTCGGCCAGCGCCGCGCCACGAGCGCGAGAGCGAAGAACGGCACCGCGAGGAGACATTGCATCACGAGCGCGGTCAGGCTGTTGAGATTCCCGAGAATATTGAAGATCAGCCAGAACGCGCCGAACGCGAGCAGGATCGTTATCGCCGTCCGTTTCGGGCCCCAGTATCCGAGGAGCGAGCTCAGGACCCACGTGAACCAGAGGACGACGAGGAGGAGCGAAACCGGCTGCTCGGGATCCTTGATCCCCTGAAAACCCGTTCGAAGCACGGCCACGAGGATGAACGCGAGAAAGCCGGTGGCGAGAAAGGCGTGATACGCGGCGCGCCTCGCCGCCTGCCGCTGGAACTCGTCCTGATCCTTGAGCACCCCGATCTCGCGCAGGAGGCCGGGGCCGAGTATCCCGAGCCCGACGAGCACGAAAAAAATCCAGTTCCGGTCAAGGAACAACAGACCGACGGCGATGAGGGCGCCCGAGACGAGCGTCACCTTCGTCGGCCGCCAGCCGGCGCGCGGGAGGATTCTAGCCATCGCGGTCTCCTTCCTCTTCCTCGAGCTCGAAGAGCTCTTCGATGGAGGCGCCGAGAACCTTGGCGATCCTGAGAGCGAGCCCCACGGATGGATTGTATCGCCCCTTTTCGATCGACATGATCGTCTGGCGGGTGGCGCCGACCCTGTCCGCAAGTTCCTGCTGGGTCATGTCCCCGGCCTTGACCCGGTGCAGCCTGAGGGCGTTGCGGATATCGTATTTGGGCTTCATGACGCGGTAGTAAAATAAACTTTACATTTTGTCAAGTTTATTATTGCAAGATATCGCTTGCGGAGCACGGCCGAACACGTTATCTTGCAGCGACTTTACGCCGACTCGGGCCGCGGAGCGCGGAGCCGAGTTTTCTTTTTATCGAGGTGCGAAGCTCAATGACGTCGGTCGACCACATTCGCAACGTCGCCATCATCGCCCACATCGATCACGGGAAAACGACCCTGATCGATTCGGTGTTCCGCGCCGCCCGGACCTTCCGCGACAACCTGCAGGTCACCGAGCGCCTCATGGACAACAACGACCTCGAGCGGGAGCGCGGCATCACGATCCGGGCCAAACACTGCACGGTCGGCTGGAACGGGCATCTCATCAACATCATCGACACGCCCGGACACGCCGATTTTTCCGGCGAGGTCGAGCGCGTGCTCTCGATGGTCGATTCGGTATTGCTCCTCGTCGATGCCAACGAAGGGCCGATGCCGCAGACCCGGTACGTGCTCATGCGATCGCTGCGGCTGGGGCTTCGCCCGATCGTCGTCATCAACAAGGTCGACCGTCCGAACGCCCGCCCCCATCACGCCCTGAACAAAACGTTCGATCTCTTCGTCGATCTCGGGGCGAGCGACGAGCAGGCGCATTTCCCGGTTCTGTACGGATCGGGGCTCGACGGATGGCTCGTGAGAGACCTCGCCGCCGACGCGCACGAAGGGATGGACGCCCTCTTCGAGACCGTCATCGCTCACGTGCCGCCCCCGAAGGTCGACCGGGACGGTCCGTTTCTCATGCAGGTCAGCACGCTCGCCTGGAGCGACTACGTCGGGCAGATCGGATGCGGCCGCGTGCTGCGCGGCACGATGAACGCGGGCGAGGAGTTCACGCGGCTCGCCACGCGCTGGAAGGATCCCGCCGACCAGAGCGCCGGTTGGGACGTCGTCGGTTCCTCGAGGGA
>DHHN01000203.1 GCA_002403295.1 bacterium UBP1_UBA4771
CGCCGTTCGATCGCCCACCGCGCGGCGTCCACGATATCGCCGGTGATGGCGCCGCCCCATTCGCGATTCCCGGCGTTCATGAAATCCTTCCCGTATCCCGCCGATCCGCGGTGATTCACCTGCAGGCAGGCGTATCCCCGGTTGGCGAGCCATTGAGCCTCGGCGTTGAATTCCCAGTGGAACCTGCCGAACGGCTCGCCGTGCGCCAGGACGACGAGCGGCATGTTCGCTCCCTTCGACCGGGTCGGCATCGTCAGGTACCCGGGCAGCTCGAGGCCATCCCGCGCCGTGATCGTTACCGGCTCCATGCGCGCGAGCTCGTAGCCGCGAAGGGCCGGTTTGTCGTCGAAGAGAAACGTCCCCTTCCTCGCGCTGCGGTCGTACGCGTAATAGGAAACGGGGCCGTTGTCCTTCGTGTAGCTCACGATCCATACGGCATCGGCCGTATCGCGATTGACGAGATTGAAATCGCCTTCGTCGAGGTCGAGGAGCGCCTCGATATCCGCTTCGATACGCGGATCGAGGATCCGGATCTCTCTGCGCTGCCCGGTGAAAAACACCGCCTGAACGTCGTGGGTGCGCGGGTCGAGCCAGGCCATGGAGATGTCGTAGCGCGGATGCTCCGCGATGACGGTCATGGAATCGTTCAACAGCGAGATCGATACGAGCCGGCCGGCGTTGGCACCGATCGCGTCGATGCAGTACATCGCCGACCCGTCGAGCGTGAACCGCACCGGCCCGCTCGACGCCCCGTCTTCGAAGCTCCAGCGGCGGAGCTCCCGCCAGGGATCGCGTTCGCTCGCCCGCACGAGGAGCGTCGATCCTCCCTGTTCGTCGGCCGCGAGCGCGCCCCGCACGGCGAAGCTCGTATCCGCGAACCAGCGAACGATCCCCCCGGGATTCGGCGCGACGAGGACGAGATCGCCGGTCTGCAGATCGAGGCGGTATACGTCGAAACGCCGCCTGTCGATCCGGTTCATCTGCACGAGCGCTTGGTTCGGCCGGTTGTTCCAGAGCGCGAGGACGGAGACCATTGCGCCGTCGAACGGGATGTAATCGCGGGTCTCGCCCGTGTCGACGTCGACGCCGTACAGGCGGAAGTCCTCCATGCCGGTGCGATCGTGCACGTACAGGATCTGCCGGCTGTTTTTCGCCCAGTAGTAGCTCTTGATCCCCCGCTCCGCCTCGCGCGTCAGCGGGCGGTCGCCGGTTCCGCCGACGCCCTTCAGGTATATGTTGAGGACGCCTCCGAGCGGTGCGAGGTACGCCATCCGTTGTCCGTCGGGCGAAACGGTCGGGGAGGCTTTGACCGGATTGTCGAAGAGAGTCTGCAGGGGGATCAACTCGCATTCGCGCTTCGCGCACGCCGCCGCGATCGCGGCGGCGGCGAGGCATGCGGCCAGCCGAAGAGCCGCGCGCGATCGAGTCGATCTCCCGTCGATTCCATCCATATCGTCTTATACTCCGAAAACGCGCGCCGGTTCGGATTTTATGCGCGAGCGGCGGAGGGCGTCAAGCATTTAACCCGCAATCGCGAGTAGCGAGGAATCCTTTCAACGCGTCCAGGGAACGCTCGACGTAGAGTCGTTTTCGCTCGAGGCGACGGGCCGAAAGCGGCGGCAGGAGTCCGAAATTGACGTTCATCGGTTGATAGGGGCTTCCGCCCTCGGCGCAATGCCGCTGAAGCGCGCCGAGAAGCGTCTCGGGCGGAAAGAGCAGAGACTCGCGGCCGCGGAGAAATCGCTCGATGTTCACGGCCGCGACCGCGCCGTGAGCGATCGATTCCATGTACCCTTCGACCCCCGCGATCTGCCCGGCGAAGAAGAGCCCGGATCGCCGCCGCGACATCTGGGCCGCGTCGAGCAGCCGAGGCGCGTCGAGGAACGTGTTCCGGTGCACGGCCCCCCACCGGAGCACCGCGGCCTCGCGAAACCCCGGCAGAACCGAGAGAAGCTCGCGCTGCGCGTCTCGGGCGAGACGGGTCTGAAAGCCGACGAGGCCCATGAGAGATCCGTCCCGGGTCTCGCGGCGCAGCTGGAGCACCGCGTGCGGCTCGCGCCCCGTTCGCGGGTCGGCGAGACCCTTCGGCTTGAGAGGACCGAACCGGAGGGCGTCCTCGCCGCGCGCCGCGATCACCTCGACCGGCAGGCAGCGCTCGAAACAGCGGGTATCCTCGAATCCGCGTTTCTCGATGACCGGCGCCTCCCGCAGGAAGGCCGCGAGCGCGCGGTACCGCTCGCGATCGATGGGGATGTTCCAGTAGTCGTCCCCTCCCTTGCCGTAGCGCGACGCCCAGTATCCGGCCTCGGGATCGAGGGCCTCGGCGCCCACCGATATGGAAATCGCGTCGTAGAAATGCAGGTGCTCCTCGCCGAAGTGCAGGGCGAGCGCCGACGAGAGCGCGGGAGAGGTGAGCGGGCCTGTCGCGACCGCGGCGACCGGAGGCAGATCGAGGTCCCGGCGCTCCTCCCGCGCGAGACGGACGAGCGGCTCCGCCTCCACGAGATCGGTGACGGCGCGCGCGAAGAGCGTCCGGTCGACGGCGAGGGCGTGGCCCGCCGGCACCCGGCACCGCTCCGCCGCCTCGAGCAGGCGGCAGCCGAGGAGGCGAAGTTCCCGTTTGAGAAGACCCGACGCCGTCTCGGCGTCATCCGATTTCAGGGAATTGCTGCAGACGAGCTCGGCGAGCAGATCCGTCCCGTGGGCCGGCGTCGCGACGGCGGGACGCATTTCGAAGAGATCGACGGGGACGCCGCGTCCGGCGAGCTGGAGCGCGAGCTCGCTGCCCGCGAGCCCCCCGCCCACGACGGCGACCGGCTGGGTCACGGGGAGACCTCGTGGCGGCACGACGGGCAGCGGAGGTGGCGGCCCTTCTTCTTGCTGTCCTTCTCGACGAGATAATCCTTCGAACACGCCGGGCAGAGCCGGCCGGTCGGCTTGTCCCAGCTCGCGTAGGTGCATTTCGGATAGTTGCTGCAGCCGTAGAAGACCTTGCCGCGCTTCGTCCGCCTCTCGCCCAGCTGCCCGCCGCAGCCGGGGATCGGGCACGGGATGCCGAGCGTCACCGCCTCCGTATACTTGCACTCCGGGTACTTCGTGCACGCGATGAACTTTCCGAAGCGTCCGCTGCGGTACGCGAGCTTCCCGCCGCATTGGGGGCAGGAGCGGTCGATCGCCGCCTCCTCCTCGAGAGGCCTCGTGAACCGGCACTCGGGAAAGCCGGGGCACGCGAGAAACGGGCCGTTGCGCCCCCATTTTTTGACGAGCGTCTTGCCGCAGTTCTCGCACAGAGCGTCCGATTCCTCTTGAACGAGGCTCCGGAGCTCCGCGCGCCGCTCCTTTACCGCGGCGAGATCGACCATGAGCGGATCGTAGAAGAGCTTCACGACGTCCCGCCAGTCTTCCTTCGCTTCCTCGACCTTGTCGAGCTCGGTCTCCATGCGGGCCGTGAAATCGACCTCGAAGATGTCGCGGAAGAGCCGGTCGAGCATCTTCCAAACCTGCCCGCCGAGCTCCGTCGGATGCAGCGCGCTGCCCTGCTTCTGAACGTAATCGCGCGCCTGGATGACGCCGAGGATCGTGGCATAGGTGCTCGGGCGTCCGATCCCCTTCTCCTCGAGCTCCTTTATGAGCGAGGCCTCCGTGTAGCGGGGCGGCGGTTCGGTGAAATGCTGCGACGCGTCGAGGCTCCGGATGGAGACGCCGTCGCCGGCCTCGAGATCCGGAAGCCATTCGTCCCGCTCCGGCGCGTCGTCCTGCATGACGGCCAGAAAACCGGGCTTGACGAGCTTCCTGCCGCCGGCGCGCAGGAGAAAACGCTCTCCGGCGGCGATATCGACCTCGCGCACCGCGTACACGGCCGGCGCGGCGAGCGACGCGAGGAAACGCTGCCACACGAGACGGTACAGGGCGAGTTGATCCTTGTTCAGGTGCGCGCGAAGCGCGTCCGGCGTGCGGTAGCAGTCGGTCGGGCGGATCGCCTCGTGGGCGTCCTGCGCGAGCTTCATCTTCCGGAACGTCCTGCGGCCGCCGGGCAGGATATCCGGTCCGTGCGTCTCCCCGAGATACGAGGTCCCGCGGCGGTACGCCTCGTCGCTCACGCGCGTCGAATCGGTCCTCATGTAGCTGATGAGGCCGACCGATCCCTCCGGCCCGAGATCGATCCCCTCGTAGAGCTGCTGCGCGACGAGCATCGTTTTCTTCGCGGAAAAACCGAGTCTCGTCGCGGCCTCCCGCTGCATCGAGCTCGTGATGAAGGGAGGCTGCGGATTCCGGAGCTTTTCCCGGTCGACGGCGGCGCTCACGACGAGCCGTTCGCGCCTGATCGCGGCGAGCGTCTCGTCCGCCGTTTTCTTCGACGGAATCTCCGGCTTCTTGCCGTCGATCTTGAGAAGCTTCGCCGCGAACGATTCGCCGGCGGACGTGTCGAGCGTTCCCTCGATCGACCAGTATTCCCGCGCGACGAACGCCCGGATCGCCTCCTCGCGCTCGCAGATGAGACGGAGCCCGACGCTCTGGACGCGCCCGGCGCTGAGCCCCTTGTAGAATATCTTCCAGAGAACGGGGCTGATGAGGTATCCGAAAAGCCTGTCGAGCACGCGGCGCGCCTGCTGGGCGTTCACCTTGTCGGTATCGATGTCCCGCTGGTTTCCGACCGCCTCGTCGAGCGCCTTCTTCGTGATCTCGTTGAATATGATCCGCTTGATCGGCGTCTTCGTCGGCTTGAGCACCTCGTTCAGATGCCAGGCGATCGCCTCTCCCTCGCGGTCCATATCCGTGGCGAGCAGGATCGTGGAGCTCTTGCCGGCCTCCCGCTTGAGCTCCGCCATGACCTTCGTCTTCCCTTTGACGGCGACGTATCGCGGCGCGAATCCGTTCTCGACGTCGATGCCGAGCTCGCGCTGCGGCAGATCCCGCACGTGTCCGACGGAGGCCTTGACCGCGTAGCCCGGGCCCAAATATTTCTTTATGGTTCGTGCCTTGGCGGGGGACTCCACGACGACGAGGACCTGATCCACGGGTGCTCCCTTCTCAGTGCAGCGGTTCGTCGCGCCGCGCCGTATCGGGGGTCACGTCGTCCGGCAGGTCGGCGATGTATCGTCCGGCGAGCTCCTTCACCTCGTCGAGGGAAACAGGAGGCGCGAATTCGAACGCGGCGTTGTCGATGATCATGCTGAGCTGCATCTCGGAGACGACGCCGAGACGGCGCAGGTTGATGAGGTACCCCTGGGCGGCCACCGAGAGGCCGTGCTTCTCGAACTCCCCGAGGACGCGGCTCGCCGAACGAGCGGCCGGATCGGGAAATTGATCGCTCGCGGCGGCGCCGACGTCCAGCATCCGGAAGGCCTGCCTGATCTCGAAGCGGTTGTACCCGAGACCCTCGAGCTCCTCCTGGACGATCGCCGACTCCCGCAACTCTCCCGGATCGAGATCCATGATGTAATCGATGATTTCCTTTATGCGTTCATTCATCATCGCGATGCCGCCCGCTCCGCGCCGGAGCAATTCAGGGTATAATGGGGTTCAGGAGCCCTTTCCGCAACATCTTTTGTATTTCTTGCCGCTGCCGCAGGGGCACGGATCGTTGCGGCCGGCGCGATGTTCCACGCGCACGGGCTCGCGTTTCCGAGGCGGCGCGAGCGCCGCTTCGCGCGCCGCCTCGCCCGGCGCCGGCGCACCCGCGCCCGGGGGCGCCGCGGCGCGGCCGGCCGCGCCGTAGGCGTTCGCCACCTGATGCACGGCGACTCCCGCGTCCGGACGTCGCCGGCGCGCGCCCGGCTCGGGATCGAACCGCGCGTGAAAGATCGCCCAGAGGATCGACCGGTCGATGTCTTCGACCATCGCCGTGAACATCTGAAACGCTTCCTGCTTGTATTCGATGAGCGGGTCCTTCTGCGCGTACGAGCGCAGGTGAATCCCCTCGCGCAGGTAATCGAGCTCGTAGAGGTGATCCATCCATTTCTCGTCGATGCTCTGGAGCATGACGTAGCTCATGAAACGCCCCATGATCTCGGGCGGGATCACCGATTTGCGCAGTTCGAACGCCTCGATCGCCCGCGCGCGGAAATGATCGTAGAGGATCTTCAGATCGGCCGAGCGATCGTCGAAGACGCCGGCGAAATCGAACGAGACGAGAAAGAGGCTCGCCAGCTCGGCGGCCGCCGCGTCGAGATCCCATTCGTCGGGCGGTTGGCTCTCGGGGGCGTGCGCGTCGATCGCGGCGCCGGCCACGTTCTCGATGAGCTGCGTGACGACCGCGTCGAGGTTGTCGCTGTCGAGGATTTGGCTCCGGCGGCCGTAGATCACCTCGCGCTGCTTGTTCATGACGTCGTC
>DHHN01000216.1:0-4881 GCA_002403295.1 bacterium UBP1_UBA4771
CTCTATCTCCATCCGCACAACCTCCCGTACGCGCGCGCGACGAGCGTCCAGAAATGCCTGCGCGCGGGGGATCTCGAGAGCGTCGGGCGGACGCTCCGGCACCACACCTTCTTCGAGATGCTCGGCAATTTCAGCTTCGGCGACTACTTCAAGCGCGAGGCGATCCAGTGGGCGTGGGAGTACTGCATCGACGTCCTCGATCTCCCCGTCGAGAAGCTCTCGGTGAGCGTCTTCGAGGACGACGACGAGGCGTACGACATCTGGAACCGCGAGATCGGCGTTCCCGCCGCGAAGATCGTCCGCCTCGGCCGAACGGACAACTTCTGGGGCCCCGTCGGGGCGACCGGCATCTGCGGGCCGTGCAGCGAGATCTATTACGACAGCGGCCCCGAGCGCGGCTGCGGCAGGGGCTCGTGCACGACCGGGTGCGACTGCGACCGGTACCTCGAGTTCTGGAACCTCGTCTTTCCGCAGTTTTTCCTCGAGGCGACCGGCGAATACCGGCCGCTCGAGAAGCCCGGCATCGACACGGGGCTCGGGCTCGAGCGGCTCGCGATGATACTGCAGGGGGTCGAGGACAACTACCACACCGATCTCTTCGAGCCGATCGTGGAGCCGCTCCTCGATCTCTTCCCTCCCGAGCGGCGCATCACCGTCGAGGACCGGATGGGCATCAACATGGTCGCCGACCACGCCCGGGCGCTCACCTTCACCATCTCCGAGGGGATATACCCGTCGAACGAGGGGCGCGGCTACCTCGTGCGCCGCCTGCTCCGGCGCGCGCTCACCCGCTTCTACTCGTACGGCGTCGAGGAGCCGTTCCTGTACGGTCTCGTCGACGCGGTCGTCGACTCGATGCGCGTCGATTATCCCGAGCTCGAGGCGCGGCGCGCCGATGCGAAGAAGATCGTCAAGGCGGAGGAAGAGAGCTTCTTCCGCACCCTCGAGGACGGGAAGGCGCGTTTCGCCGCGATCGCGCGAGAGACGAAGGAGCGCGGAGAGGCGGCCATCGGCGGCGAACGCGTGTTTCTCCTCCACGATACCTACGGTTTTCCGCTCGAGCTCACGCGCGCGCTCGCCGCGGCGGAGTCGCTCGGCGTGGACGATGAGGGATTCGAGGCGGCGATGGAGGAGCAGCGCCGCCGCGCGCAGGAGCAGAGCTCGTTCGCCGCGGGCGGATCCGAGATCGTCACGATGCGCCGGGTGACGGAGGGCGCGAGCTCCGAGTTCGTCGGCTACGAGAGCCTCGGCGCGGAGGCCGAGGCGAGGAGCTGGCGGCTCGTTCCCCGATCCTCGCGGCCCGACCTCTCCTGGAGCTCGCCGGACGGTTTCGGGCTCGAGATCGTCGTCGACCGCACGCCGTTCTACGCGACATCCGGCGGACAAGCCGCCGACGAGGGCTGGATCGAGATCGGGAAACGCCGCGTCGAGGTGAAGGACGTCATGAGGCGCGGCGGCGAGATCGTGCACGTCGCCGAATGGCCGCTGTCCGAAGACGACGCCGCGCGGCTCTTCGCCGCCGGCTCGCGCGTCCGGCTCGAGGTGAACACCGAGGAGCGTCTCGCGATCGCCCGGAACCACACGGCGACGCACCTGCTCCACGCGGCCCTGCGCGCGGTCGTCGGCGGCCACGTCGCCCAGGCGGGATCCCTCGTCGAGGGCGATCGGCTCCGCTTCGATTTCAACCACTTCGAGCCCGTCCCCCGCGCGGCGCTGCGCGAGATCGAGCGGCGCGTGAACGGCTGGGTGCGCGGCGCCGCCGAGGTCCGCACGGAATGGATGGCGTACCGGGAGGCGATCGAGAGCGGCGTGACGGCGCTCTTCGACGAGAAGTACGGCGAGCGGGTCCGCGTCGTGCGCGTGGCGGGCGTCTCCGCCGAGCTGTGCGGCGGGACCCATCTCGGCAACACGGGCCAGATCGGTCTCTTTCTCGTTCTCGCCG
The DNA here is from genome assembly GCA_002403295.1 of bacterium UBP1_UBA4771. GTDB lineage: Bacteria > Krumholzibacteriota > Krumholzibacteriia > Krumholzibacteriales > Krumholzibacteriaceae > SSS58A. The sequence continues at coordinate 1,943 of DHHN01000216.1, forward strand.
AGAGCGGGGTGGCGGCCGGGGTGCGGCGGATCGAGGCCGTGACGGGAACCGGGGCGCTGCGGCACGTTCACGCGCTCATGGAGGGACAGGAAGAGATCGCCGAGCTTCTGCGCGTGTCGCGCGGGGAGGCCTTCGCCCGGGTGCGCGCCCTCGTCGCCGAGACGGACGGTCTGCGCCGCGAGCTCAAGCGCGCGGAGCGGGGGGGCGCGGGCGACGCGCTCGATCGGATCATCGCCGCGGGCGAGCGGGTCGACGGCGTTCTCGTCGCGAGCGGACGGCTCGAGGTCAAGGATCTCGGCGCCCTCCGCAACCAGGCGGACGCATTCAGGGGCAAGGTAACGGGCGGGGTGGCGGTTCTCGCGGCCGAGCTCAACGAGAAGATGCAATACATCGTCGCGGTGAGCGACGACCTCGTCGCGCGCGGCGTCGCCGCCGACGCCCTCGTGCGCGAGCTCGGACCCGTCGCCGGCGGCGGGGGCGGCGGCAAGAAGCACCTCGCCCAGCTCGGCACGAAGGACCTCGAGAGCGCCGAACGCGTGTTCGGGGCCGTCGGGGCCATCGTCAGGCGGCTCGTGTCGAAATAGGCCGCGCCGGAGCGCGGCGCCGCCCGCGGAGCGGCCCGCGCGGGGCGGCTGCGGCGGTCAGCGGGCGAAAACCCACGGAGTTCGATAATGAAAATGACGTCAGCCTTCATCGGAATCGCGTTCCTCGTGTGCGTGTCTCCGGGTCGCGGCTCGGCGCAGTCGGCCGGACCGGCGAGGGACATTCTCGGACGCGCCGCCGCGCAGAGGGAGGAACCGCAAGCCGCGCCGGCGTCGACCGCCGCCGCGTCCCTCGCGGCGTCGCCGTTTCTCGAGCAGGCGGTCGATCCGTCCGAGTACGTTCTCGGTCCGGGAGACGAGCTCATCGTGAGCGTCGTCGGTCCCGATTCGAGGTTCTTCGTCGCCTCCGTGCTGCCCGAGGGAAACGTCTTCCTGCCCGAGATCGGCTCCGTTCGGGCCGACGGCCTCACGATCGAGGCCTTCCGCGCGTCTCTCGCCGAAACGATCGCGCGCCATTTCCGCAACGTCGATCTCTACTGCTACCTCAAAACGCCGGCCCGCCTGCGCGTCTTCGTGACCGGCGAGGTGAGGACCCCGGGCGCGGTCGAGGCGTCCGGCGTCGAGCGCGTCACCGACGCGATCGAGAAAGCGGGCGGCCTGACGTTCACCGGTTCGTCGCGCCTCGTCACCGTCGAGCGCCGCGGCGAGCTCGTCAAGGTGGACCTGCAGCGCTTCCTCAAGCAGGGGGATTTCACGGGCAATCCGTACCTTCGCGGCGGCGACCGCGTCCACGTCCCGGCGAAAGGGCCGTTCTCGATCGTCTACGGCGAGGTGAAGAAGCCCGGGTATTACGAGATCCTCGAGCACGAGACGATTCGCGATCTCATCGACATCGCGGGCGGCTTCACGACCGACGCCCTCGAGGACAGCGTGGTCTTCGCGCGCGTCCAGCCGAACGGCTCCGTGCGATCGACGACGATCCCGGCGTCGCGATTCGACGAGAGGCTCGCCGACAAGGACGAGGTGGGCGTCTTCAGCCGGTTCAAGTACCGGAAGTTCGTGTACGTCGAGGGCGCGATCCAGCGCACCGGCCGGATCTATCTCGCCGACAACGAGGGGCTCACCGAGCTCATCGTCCGGGCGGGCGGCTTCACGCCCGACGCCGATCTCTCGGCGGCGTACATCGGGAAGAAGCGCGGCGGGGTGCTCCAGGTGAACCTGCGCGAGTATCTTCCGCCGAACGCGGCGAAGAATCTGCTCCTCGACGACGGCGACGTTCTCGCGATACCGCGCGTTCCGAAGACCGTCACCGTCGGCGGCGAGGTCAACAATCCGGGCGAGTTCGAATACATGGGGGATCTGACCATCGTCCAGTACATCGGGCTCGCGGGCGGACCCACCAAGGAAGGAAGCGTGGACCGGGTGGTCGTCTACGCGAAGGACGGCTCGGCGCGCGGCGTCTCCCGCGACGACCTGCCGAACCGCGGGGACGTGATCGTCGTGAAACGCGCGTATTCGCGGATCCTCGCGGACGTCTTTCGCGGCGTGCTGAGCGCCGGCACGCTCATCGTGTCGATCCTCATACTCACGACGAACAATTGAGGCCGCCATGGGAAACACCGCATCGTACGTGAAACAGGTCCGCGCCGAGCTCGACGCGCTTCGCCGGACGCTCGAATCGTTCCCCGACGGGGAGACGGCGAAACTCGTGCGGATGGCCGGCGTCATCGCGAAGGCGATCCGCTCGGGCAGGGTCGTCTTCACGTGCGGCAACGGCGGCTCCGCCGCGGACGCGCAGCACATCGCGGGCGAGCTCGTCGGCCGGTTTCGCCGCAAGGTCCGCGGCTACAAGGCGTCGGCGTTGACGACGAACAGCTCCGTCGTGACGGCGCTCGCGAACGATTTTTCCTTCGAGGAGGTCTTCTCGAAGCAGATCGAGAGCCGCGGCGAGAAGGGGGACGTGCTGCTCGCGCTCTCGACGAGCGGCGGTTCCCCGAACGTGCTCCGCGCGGTCGAGGAGGCGAAGCGGCTCGGACTCCACACCCTCGCGTTCTCCGGGAAGGGGGGCGGGGAGCTCGCCGCCGCCGCCGATCTCGCCGTCGTGGTCCCGCACGACGACTTCGCCCGCATCCAGGAGGTGCACATGACCCTCGGGCACATCCTGTGCGGTCTCGTCGAGGACATGGTTGTTCCCCGGACGTGACGGGGGGAGCGGTTCGAGCCGATGACCGGCGATCCCGCCATTCTCTTTCTCGTGAAATACGGCCGCCGCGGACCGAGCAGCAGGTACCGCGTCCTCCAGTATCTTCCGTATCTCGAGGCGCGCGGCGTTCGCTGCGTCGTGCAGAGTCTCCACGACGACCGCTATCTCGAGGCGCTTTTCGCCGGAGAGCGGAA
>DHHN01000216.1:5028-13238 GCA_002403295.1 bacterium UBP1_UBA4771
CTCGTGCGGCGCCTTCTCGGGGGCAAGATCCCCGAGGCGCTCGCGCGCGCGACCGTCGTGCTCGCCGGAAACGAGTATCTCGCCGCGTACGCCTCGCGCTGGAATGACCGCACGCTCTTCTTCCCGACGGTCGTCGATCCGGCCAAATACGAAGCGGCGCGCCGCGCCGTCCGGGACGCCGCGGGGGCGCGCGCCGGCGCGGCCCCGATCGTCGTCTGGATCGGCACCCCCGAGGCGGGACGCTTTCTCGAGGAATGCGGCGGCGCGATCCGCGAGGCGGCGAGGCGCAGCCGGTTCGCGCTGCGCGTCGTCGGGGCGCCGGCGGCCGCCCGGTCCATTCCGGGCGCCGAGGTCGTCCCCTGGAGCGAGGACACCGAGGCCGGGGCGCTCGCGAGCGCCGATATCGGCGTCATGCCGCTCCCCATGAACGAATGGGCGAAGGGAAAGTGCGGGCTCAAGGTTCTCCAGTACATGGCGGGCGCGCTCCCCGTCGTCGCCTCGCCGACGGGCGGGGCCGAGCGCATCGTGGCGCACGGGGAGACGGGATTTCTCGCGCGGACGCGCGAGGATTGGATCGAGCGTCTCGTCGAGCTCGTCGAGCGGCCCGAGCTTCGCCGGGCGATGGGGGAGCGCGCCGCCTCGCGCGTCCGGGAGGCGTGGAGCCTCGAACGGTGGGCGCCGCGCATGGCCGAGGTGCTCTCGCGCTGCATCCGGGGGGAAGGCATGGAGGGGCTCGAATGGTGAAGGTGCTGCAGCTGTGCGCCGTCGATTTCACGGCGTACCATCTCCTCCGGCCGCTCGGCCTCGGCCTGCGGGAGGCGGGCTTCGAGGTCGTCTTCTGCTGCTCCCCCGGCGAGGGGCTCGATCTGCTGGCGAAGGAAGGGTTCGAGACACGCGCGATACCGATGGCGAGAAACTACAACCTCGCGCGCCACGCTCGATCGTTCGGGGCGCTGCTCGCCCTCATGCGCCGCGAGCGGTTCGCGATCGTGCACGCGCACACGCCCGTCGCGGGGCTCCTCGGCCGCGCCGCCGCGCGGATCGCCCGCGTGCCGGTCACGGCCTACACGGCGCACGGATTCTATTTTCACGAGGGGATGAGCCGCCCCGTGCACGCGCTCTTCGCGGGGCTCGAGCGGGGGGCCGCCGCGTGGAGCGACGTCGTCTTCGTGCAGAGCCGCGAGGATCTCGACGAGGCGCTGCGGCTGCGCATCGCGCCGCCCGACCGGCTCGTTCATATCGGGAACGGCGTCGATCCGACGCGGTTCGGCGCGGCGCTCCACGCGGAGGCGGCCGCGCGGTTCCGCGCGGAGAACGGGATCGGCGACGCCCCGGTCGCCGGCTTCGTCGGGCGGATCGTGCGCGAGAAGGGGGCCGTCGAATTCGTGCGCGCCGCCGCCGCCGTGAAACGGGAGGTGCCGGAGGCGAAGTTCGTCATGGTCGGCGATCCGCTGCCGAGCGATCGCGATTCCTGCCTCGGCGAAGTCGCGAGGCTCCGGGACGAGCTCGGGCTCGGCGGGGACCTCGTTCTCACCGGCTATCGAACGGACGTTCCGGCGCTCCTCGCCTCCTTCGACGTCTTCGCGCTCCCGAGCCATCGCGAGGGGATGCCGCGCGCGCTCCTCGAGGCGATGGCCTCCGGTCTCCCCGTCGTCGCGACGCGCATCCGGGGCTGCCGCGAGGAGGTCGTCGACGGCGAGACGGGGGTCCTCGTGCCGCCGCGCGATCCGGCGGCGCTCGCCGGCGCGATGAGCCGGATCCTGCGCTCGCGGGGGCTCATGGCGGACATGGGGACGGCGGGCAGGGCGAGGGTCCTCGAGCATTTCGACGAGCGCCGGATCGTCGCCCTCCAGGTCAGCCGTCTCCGCGCGCTCGCCGAATCGAAGCTCCAGAAATAACTTGTGAGCGCCCATCCCGTTCGGTATCATCGTACGACCTAACGCAACAGGTTCTCCATCGCGTCGCGAGGCCGCGGGATCATGGCTGGACTGCTGTTTTTCATCGAGGCGTTCATTCTCTCGTACCTGCTCACGGGCGCGATCCTCCGGTTCTCCCTCCATCGCCGGCTTTTCGACGTCCCGAACGACCGCAGCTCCCATTCGATCCCCAAGCCGCGCCTCGGGGGCGTGGCGATAACCGCCGCGTTCTACGTCTCCGCGGCGACGCTCCTCGCGCTCGGATGGAGGCCGCTTTCCTCCGGCGCCGCGGTCGCGGGCGCCTTCGCGGGCGGCGCCGTCATCGCGCTCGTCGGATTCCTCGACGACCTGCGGGGTCTCGACGCGAGGCTCAAGCTGCTGGCGCAGGTCGCCGCCGCCGCGATCGCGGTCGCCTCCGGTATCGTGCTCCGCGAGTTCAAGCTTCCGCTCGTGGGGACGCTCGATCTCGGGGCGTTCGCCGCGCCCGCCACCGTTCTCTGGATCGTCGCCATCGTCAATTTCTACAACTTCATCGACGGCATCGACGGTCTCGCCGCGGGCGTCGGCATGATCGCCTCGTCGTTTCTCTATTTTCTGGCCGGTCTCGCGGGCGCCGCGAGCTTCCAGAGCCTCTACGCCGTCCTCGCCGGCTCCTCGTTCGGTTTTCTCCGGTTCAACTTTCCGCCCGCGCGCATCTTCATGGGGGACATGGGAAGCACGTTCATCGGCTACACGTTCGCCGTGCTCGCCGTCGCGGGCGAGGGGCTCGGCATCCCCGCGTTTCTCACCATCCTCCTTCTCGCGAGCGCGATCGGCGACGCGGCGCTCACGCTCGCCCGGCGCGCGCTGCGGCGCGAGCGGCTGTTATCGCCCCATCGGACGCACTACTATCAGCGTCTCACGAGTCTCGGCCTCTCGCACAAACAGGTCACGCTCCTCGAGTATCTCGTCACGATCCTGCTGGGCGTGAGCGCCGTTTTGGCGTATCACCAGGAGTGGACCTTCGTCGTTTTTCTCTCCGTGATGTGGATCGGATTCTTTCTCTGGACGCTCGCGAAGATCCGGAGCATGGAGCAGGGAAAACGCCTCTTCTGGGCCGGCCGCGCCCTCGGGGTCGCCTTCGGCGATCTCGCCTTCATCGCGCTGAGCTACGTTCTGAGCTACTGGCTCCGGCTCAATTTCCGGTTCCCCGAAGCGGAGACCGCCTCCATGCTGAGAAGCCTTCCGATCGTGCTCGTGATCCGGACGGCCGTGTTCTTCTGGTACGGCCTCTACCGGAACGTCTGGCGCTACACCAACTTCGACGACGTCGTGCGGATCGTGAAGGCCGTCGCCGTCGGATCGGTCATCATGGTGGTGTCGTTCACGCTCCTCTTCCGGTTCCAGTCGTTCCCGCGCTCCGCCTTCATCATCGACTGGTTCATCCTGACGGTTTTCATGGCGGGCTCGCGCATCGCGGCGCGCTGGTTTCACGAACTGCCGGCGCGCGAGGAGATCGCGGGCAGACGCGTCATCATCGCCGGAACGGGGCCCGCGGCGGAGCTCGTGCTCGCCGAGATCAAGCGCGCCGGCGGCATCGATCCGATCGGCTGCCTCGACGACCGGGTCGAGATGACGGGCAGGGTCGCGCACGGGCTCACCGTGCTCGGCACCCTCGCCGGGGCCGATGCGGCCGCGCGCGCCCACCGCGCCGACGAGATCGTCGCGGCCGCCGCGTTTTTCGACCGCATCCCGCGAGGCGTCCTCTCGGCGCTCGAGCGGGACGGAATTCCGGTGCGCGTCGTCGAGGATCCGGCCGAGTTCTCGGCCGCGGTTTCCGGAGAAGACGAGGGCCCCTTCGCGCTCCGGCGGATCCTCGTCGCGGGGAACGGTTCGCTCGTCGAGCGAGCGGGCGCCGTCTTCGCGGGGGCCTCGTCCCTCGCGATCGCCTCCGACGATCCGCGCTCGCTCGACGCGTGCGCGCGGTTCGGCGCGGGGGGGATCCCCCGTGACGGCTGCCACCTCGGCGTTCTCGGCGACCGGCAGGCCCTGCTCGGCGTGTTCGATCGCTGCGATCCGGAGATCGTGATCGCCGATCTCACCGTGCGGGAAGCGGCTGTCGCGAATCCCCTCGAGGCCTACCTCAGGATCGTGCTCGTTCCGCTCGAGAGGATCGCCGCCGAGTCCGTCCGGCGCGGCGCGCGTCTCGTCGCGGTCCTGCGCGACGCGGACCGGGTCGAGGCCGTCGACGCCGCGGAGACCGTGCTGCGGGGCGTTTTCCGCGGCGACCCCGGACGTCTCACCGTCGTCCGGATCGATCGCGAGCCGCGATCGGCCGAATGGCGGGGTCTCCTCCGGAGTCTCGCCGACCGGGGCGGCGTGTTCCGCGCGGTCCGCGAGGGGACGCCGGAGGGCGCGCTTCTCCCGCGGCCGCTCGCGCGGGAGGCCGCTCCCGACGTGAACGGACCCTATCGCTCTCTTCTGCGGAGCCTCGACGGCGGGGGCGGCCCGGCGCTCGAGCGCTCGCTCGGCGAGATCGCGCGGGCGGTGGGCGAGCATGTCTCGTGACGGCGGTCCGGCCGCGATCGGCGGCGAGCCGCGCCCGTTCTTCGGCGCCCTCGGCGTAGTCGTCTTTTTCTCGACCTTTTCCATCGCCGGCACGCAGACGGCCCTCGGCGCCGCCGCCGTGCTGTGGGCCGCGTTCGTTCTCCGCGGTCGGCTTCCGGCGCCGCGCCGGACGCCCCTCGATCTGCCGATCCTGCTTTTCGCGCTCGCCTGTCTCATATCGGCGCTCGCCTCCGCCGAGCCGGTCGCGAGCCTCGAGGGATCGAAGAACCTTCTCCTCGCGGGCGCGATCTATCTTTTCGCGTACGGGATCTCGACGCGGGCGGCGGGCCGGCGCCTCTTCGCGGTGCTGCTTATCTCGGGAGCCGCGAGCTCGCTCTTCGGCGTCGCCGTTTTCGCGCTCGGAAGGGGGGAGGGGACGCTCGGACGCACCCCCGGCACCTTCTCGACGGCGATGACCTTCGGGGGCATCACCCTCGTTCTGTCGTCCCTCTTCGCCGCCGTCGCCGCCGGCGCCGGGATCGATCGGCGCGCGCGCGTCGCCGCCGGCGCGGCGGCCGTCGCCTCGCTCGCGGCGCTCTTCTTCTCGTTCACGAGAAGCTCGTGGCTCGGGATGGTCGTTGCCGGCGCCGTCGTGCTCTCGCTCCTTCGGCGCCGCTGGCTCGTCCCGTTCGCCGCCTCGCTCGTCCTCTTCGCGTTCCTTCTGCCGGCTCCGTATCGCGCGCGCGTCGAGAGCATCTGGAACCCCGCGTACCGGACGAACGTCCAGCGCGTCGAGCTCGCGCGGGGCGGATGGAGCATCTTCAAGGAACATCCGCTGCTCGGCGTCGGAACGCGCGATCTCGCCGGGCTCTACCGCGAGCACATGCCGCCGGGCACCGTTCACGTCCACGGCCATATGCACAATATCTTCCTGCAGGTCGCCGTGCAGACCGGCGTCGTCGGGCTCGCAGCCTTCGCGTATCTGCTCGTCTCGTTCTTCGTCCTCGTCGCGGGCAACCTCAAGCTCGATCTTCCGCCGCCCGAGCGCGCATTCGCGGCCGGTTCCCTCGCGGCGCTCGCGGGTTTCGTCGTGAACGGCCTCTTCGAATGGAACTTCGGCGACGCCGAGGTCGTGACGATGATCTACGTCGTCGTCGGGGCGAACGCGGCGCTGCGCCGCATGCACCCGCTCGCGCACGGCGGGCGGCGGCCCTCGCCGCCGCAATAATCGGTTGCGGGGAAGCGTCCCGGTCGGCTACAATCGGCGTCGTATGACGTTCTGGCGTATTCTCGTCTCGATGCGTCCCCGCCAGTGGACGAAAAACCTCGTCCTCTTCGCGGGAATCGTTTTCTCGCGGCACCTCTTCGAGCGCGGCCTGCTGCTCCGGAGCTGCTGGGCGTTCTGCGTCTTCTGCGTCATCTCGGGGTGCGCCTACATCCTGAACGACATACTCGACCGCCGGCGAGACGCCGGGCACCCGGGCAAGAAGAAGCGGCCGATCTCCGCGGGGCTCCTCTCTCCGCGCGACGCGCTCACGGTGGCCGTCCCGCTTCTCGCGGCGGCTCTCGCGGGTGCGGCTCTGCTCGGCCGCGGGTTCTTCGCCGTCTCGGCGATCTTCGTCGCGATCAACGTCGCCTACTCGACCGTTCTCCGGCAGGTCGTGATCCTCGACGTGATCGCGATCTCGTTCAACTTCCTGCTGCGCGCGTGGGGAGGCGTGGCGGTGCTCCACCCGATCCTCCCGGGGCTCGCGATCTCGCCTTGGCTGCTCATCTGCACCCTTTTCCTCTCGCTCTTCCTCGGTTTCTGCAAGCGGCGAAACGAGAGCGAACACCTCGCGCGCGCGGACGAGCACCGGCTCGCCCTGAAGGATTACTCGGTGCATCTCCTCGACCAGCTCGTCGGGCTCTCGGCCACGACGGCGCTCGTCTCGTACTCGATCTACACCGTGTGGCCGACGACGGTCGAGAAATTCGGCACGAGCAACCTCGTCTTCACGATCCCCTTCGTCGTGTTCGGCATCATGCGGTATCTCTACATCGTGTACAGCAGGAACGAGGGGGGAGATCCGTCGGGGATCCTCCTCACCGAGAAGTCGATCATCATCGACGTCTTCCTCTGGTTCCTCGCGACCATCTTCATTCTCTGGCGTGTCTAGCGGATCGGAGGCGTTCCCCATGGGATCAACGGTGGCGGTCGTTCGGACGAGCCCTTCCGCGGTTCTCGACGACGTCGCGCGCGCGATGGATCTCGCCGGCGCGGCCGCGCACCTCGCCGGCGAGCGGGAGCTCCTCCTCAAGCTCAATCTCTCGTGGACGAAGTATTTTCCCGCGTGCTCGAGCCAGCCGTGGCAGCTCGAGGGGGTGGTCCGGTACCTCCTCGCCCACGGATACGGGGCCGATCGCGTCATTCCCATCGAGAACAAGACCGTCGTCACCGATCCGCGGAAGGGGGCCGAGAACAATCTCTGGATGCCCGTGCTCGAGCGGTACGGACTCTCGTTCACGCCGCTCACCGAGGTGGAATGGACGGTGCACCGCTTCCGCGAGCCGCTCCTTCGGCTCCACGAGATATTCCCCGAGGGGATCGAGATCCCGGCGCTCTTCGCGGGGAGGGACATCCTCCATCTCCCGACGGTCAAGACGCACGGTCATTCGACGACCACGGGCGCGGTGAAGAACGCCTTCGGCGGCCTTCTCAAGGAGGTCCGCCACTACGCGCACAAGTACATCCACGAGGTTCTCGTCGACCTCCTCATCATGCAGCGCGAGCTCCATCCGCGGATATTCGCGGTGATGGACGGAACGGTCTGCGGCGACGGGGCCGGGCCGCGCACGATGGAGCCCGTCGTCGGCAACGTGCTCCTCGCGAGCGCGGACTCGGTCGCGATCGACGCCGTGGCGGCGCGGATCATGGGGTTCGATCCGATGTCGATCCCGTACCTCAGGATGGCCACCGAGCGCGGGCTCGGGGAGGCGCGGATCGACCGCATCGAGCTCGCGGGAGACGGCATCGACGGCTTCGATTTCCATTTCAAGGCGAAGCGCAGCCTCGTCATCTGGGGAGATCAGATGCTGCGGCTCGGGCCGCTGCGCTTTCTCGAGAGGATCGCCCTCCATTCGCCGCTCATGGGCTGGGCGCCGCTCGCGTCGAACCTGTACCACGACGCCCTCTGGTATCCGACCGTCGGCCGTGCGAAGATACGGGCGTTCGGGAAGACCGGGTGGGGAGCGCTCTGGGAGACGTACCGGCGCCGTCCTCACGCGAAGGGGTAGCGGGCGGTCCGGTCAGCCGCCCGGCTCCCGTACGGAACACGCAGTGATGATCAAGGCGCTCGCCGCAGCGAAGATCAACCTCTACCTCGACGTCATCCGCCGCCGCGGCGACGGCTATCACGACATCGAGACCTTCTACCAGCCCGTCTCGCTCTACGACGAGCTCGTCTTCGAGCGCGCGGCGTCGGGCGTCGCCCTCGCGGGCGACGATCCCGCGGTGCCATGGAACGAGGAGAATCTCTGCCATCGCGCGGCCCGCCTCGTCATCGAGCGAGGGGGCGTCCGCGGCGGGGTGCGCATCTCGTGCCGGAAGGGGATTCCTCCCGGCGCCGGGCTCGGCGGCGGGAGCGCGGACGCCGCCGCCACCCTCATCGCGGTCAACAGGCTGCTGGATGCGCGGCTCGGCCGCGAGGAGCTTCTCGAGCTCGGCGCGCGGCTCGGGAGCGACGTGCCGTTTTTCGTCCTCGGAAGGCCCGCGATCGGACGGGGAAG
>DHHN01000162.1:0-6060 GCA_002403295.1 bacterium UBP1_UBA4771
GCATATAGATGGACGGTGCGGGGTTCTGCGCGCCGCTTTTCTTCTTGGCGCCGCGGGTGCCGATCGAGAGCGTTCGGTGGACGTTCGTTTCGCCGTCCGGAACGCGCGAGCCGGGGCAGCGCTCCCAGCACATCCCGCAGCCGTTGCAGAGCTCGCGGTCGACGTAGCGGGCCTTCTCGCGGATCTTGACCTTGAAATTGCCGACGTACCCGCTGACCTCTTCCACCTCCGAGTAGGTGAGAAGATTGATGTTCGCGTGCTGGCCGACCTGGACCATCTTCGGCGTCAGGATGCACGCCGCGCAATCGAGCGTCGGGAAGGTCTTATCGAACTTCGCCATGTGGCCGCCGATCGAGGGCTCCCGCTCGACGAGAACGACCTCTTTGCCCGCGTCGGCGATGTCGAGCGCGGCCTGAATGCCCGCGATGCCGCCGCCGATGACGAGCGTGCGGGGATTGATCGGCACGACGCGTTTCTCGAGCGGTTCCTGCCACGTCGACCGGCGCGTCGCCGCCGCGAGCAGCGCCTTGGCCTTTTCGGTGGACGCCGCCCGATCGAGGTGGACCCACGAGCATTGCTCGCGGATGTTCGCCATGGTGAAGAGGTAGGGATTCACGCCCGACCGCTCGCACACCTTGCGAAAGGTGTTCTCGTGCATGAGGGGCGAGCAGGAGGCGACCACGACGCGGTCGACGAGCCCCTCCCGGATGTCCTTCTCGATCATCGCCTGGCCGGGATCGGAGCACATGAACTTGTAATCGCGCACGAGCGCGACGTTCGGGAGCGTCTTTGCGTGCGCGAGAACGGCGTCGATGTCGATCTTGCCGGCGATGTTCGTGCCGCAGTGGCAGACGTAGACTCCTATCCGTTCGGCCATGTCACGCTCCCTGGAATATTTCTTTTATCGGTTTCGTGAGTTTCACCGCGAGACGGCCGAGCCCGAGCGTATCGGGGGGCATCCCGAGCGCGATGCCGATGAGCTGCGTGAAGTACAGCACCGGCAGATTGAATTTCGTCTTGAAGAGCGCGTTCACCTTTCCCTGGTACACGTCGAGATTCATCTGGCAGAGCGGGCAGAGCGTGACGAGGCAATGAGCCCCCTTTCGCTCGGCATCGAGGAGGAGGTTCTTGCACAGGCGCATGGCGAGCTCCTCCTGCGTCCCCATGAGCGATGCGCCGCAGCAGGCGGTCTTCATGCGGTATTCGACGTTCTCGGCGCCGAGGGTCTCGATGAGCCGGTTCATTTTCACCGGTTCGTCGGGATCGTCGAAATCGGTTTCGGGGCGCACGATCTGGCATCCGTAGTACGGCGCCACCTTGAGTCCGGCGAGCTTCTTCACGACGAGGGACTGGATCTTCTCGTAGCCGACGTCGCTGCAGACCACGTCGAGCAAGTGGCGGACGCGCACGTTGCCGCTGTAGCTGAGCCCGCCCGCCTCGAGCGCCTGGCCGATCTTCTTTCGCAGCTCCGGATATTCGGCGAAATACCGGTTCGTCTTGTTGAGCACGGTGTAGCAGGCGCTGCACGGCGTCACGACGTCCCGATGGTGGGGTTCGGCGAGCGCGAGGTTGCGCGCCGAGATGGCGAAGCTCATGAGCTCCTTGACCGACATGTAGGCGGTCGCGCCGCAGCAGTTCCAGTCCTCGAGCTCCTCGAGCTCGAGCCCGAGCGCCGGCGCGATCGCGTCGATCGAATCCTGATAGATGTTGGCGGTCGCGCTGACTGAGCAGCCGGGATAGTACGTGTATTTCATCTAGATCTCCCCGAGCTCGTCGACCTTCTTGAGTATCTTTCTCAACTGCTGGATATTCTTTATGCGATGCGGCAGCAGCGGCAGGCGCCTGTTCGAGAAGAGGAGCCATCCCTGCGGAAGGAACTTGAACGCGTGATGCGGCTCGGCCTCGAGGATATACCGCATCATGAGCTCCGTCTCGTGGTTCCGCCCGTACGTGTTGACCATGCGCGCGAAGTTGCGCGAGAGCACGACCGCCTTCTTCCCCTTCGTCTTCCCCTCCGCCACGGCGAGGCGCTTGAGGGCGTACATGACGTCGGTGATCTTGATGTTCTTCGGACACCGCACGGAGCACGTGTAGCAGGACGAGCAGTACCAGATCGTGTTCGAGCGCAGCACCTCGTCCCGGAAGCCCGCGCGGATGAGCGAGAAGATCTTCCGCGGGCCGTGGTCCATCACGTAGCTCAGCGGACACGAGCTGCTGCACGTGCCGCACTGGATGCATTTCTTGATTTCATGGCCCCCGGGAAGGGAGTAGATCTCCGAGAGAAAATCGTGATCGAGCTTGTATTCGGCGACGATATCCCTGTCGAGCATTGCGACTCCTGCGTTACGTCCGGGAAGGCATCCGGTATCCTGTAGCTCGCTATCCCTGCTGCATTTAGGTCAAGAGCTGTTCATCATACCGACAATCCCCGGAAAGTCAACAATAATTCAAATAATAATCCGTGGCGCAACCGACGAACCCCGAAAACCGGCCATTTCGGAATTCCGATATAGCACAATTTACTCTAGAATATAAGAATCCTCCAGCCGAACGGCCAGTTCTATTTTGCGCATTTGTTTTCGGTTCGACCCGCCGATACGCCGCGGCCCTCATCTTTTTCTTTTACGCTCGCCCCCCGAAATGCCATATTCATGGGGACGCGGGTGAAACGGGACATCCGCCCGCACCCCCGAAGAAGGGAATGCAAAGATGACGAGGCTCGTGCTCTTCGCCGTCGCCGCGGCCGCCGTTCTGGGATTCGCCGGCTGCGGGCCCGACAAGTCGATCGCCTTCTACAATTCCGGAATCGACGCCGCGAACCGCGACAATTACGAGGAAGCGGCGCGCCTGTTTTCGCTCTCCGTGCAGCATCGCCCCCGAGACGCCGAGGCGCGCTACAATCTGGGGCTCGCCCTCATCAAGCTGCGGCGGTTCGGAGAGGCCGAGGTGCAGCTTCGCGAGGCCGTCTCCATCGATCCGATGGATCCGGATTCGCGCGCGCTCCTCGGAGAGAGCCTCGAAAAGCAAGGCGAGCTTGCCGAGGCGAAATCCGCGTACCGCGCGGCGCTCAACATACGGCCGACCCACGTCTCCGCCCTCATGGGGCTCGCCGCCATCGCCCTCGCGGAAGGCCAGAACCGCGCCGCGCAGGATTACGCGACGGAAGCCTCCGATCTCGATCCGAACAATCTCGACGCGAACGTTCTCCTCTCCGAGGCGTATTTCCGCAACGGCGACTATAGCTCCGCCTACGGCCAGATTCTCACGGCAAAGCGCCTCAAGCCCGCCGACGCGCCCGTGCTCCTGCTCTTCGGCAAGATCGCCTACAGCCGCCGCATGTACGCGGACGCCCTCGGCGCTCTCGGAGACGCCCGCGCGCTCGGGCTCTCGAGCGACGATCTCTTTCTCTATCTCGGCCTCACGAACCTCGCGCTCGGGACGCGCGACGAAGCCGAACGCAATTTCCGGCTCGCGATATTCAAGAACGCCGACAATGTCCGGGCGTGGAGAGGCCTCGCCGAAACGTATATCGGCATGAAGAAATGGCCGGACGCCTCGGAGGCGATCGCGCGGGCGTCGGCGCTCGATCCGGAGAGCGCGGAGACGGCGATCGACCGCGCGCTCATCGCGATGCACACCGGCGACGTCGACGGCGCCGTGCGGGAACTCGAGGCGGCCGCGGCTCGTCCCGGGGCGCCGCAGATCACGAGCTACTACCTCGGACACGCCTACCTGAGACAGGGCAGCAACGCGAAGGCGCTCGCGGCGTTCGAACGCTTCGTGGCGATCTGGGAGGGCGAAGGCGCGATTCGCGAGGAAGCGCGCGCCATCGTCGACCGATTAACTCCCTGAGCGGCTCCGCGCGTCGCCCGCCCCCCCCTCCTCCCCGCGCGACAGAACGATCACGATCCCGGCGAGAATGAGCGCGCCGCCGGCGGCCGCCGCCGCTCCGGGTTCCTCGCCGAGAACGAAAAAGGCGAGAACGGCGGCGCCCACCGGTTCCCCGAGGGTCGCGACGGCGACGGCGGTCGCCGGCAACCGCCGAAGGGCCCAGTTGAAGATCGAATGCCCGACCGCCTGGCACACGAGCGCCATGAGAAAGCTGTAGAGGTAGGCGCGCGGTTCGTGCCCCGCCAGCGAACCGCCCGACGCGACGGTGCCGACGGCGAGAAGAGCCGCGGCGATCGAGTAAACGGGAAACACGTAGGCGACGATCGAAATGCGCCCGCGCAACGCGCTTCCCACGAGGAAATAGCCTGCGATGGCGACCGCGCCTCCGACCGCGAGCAGATTTCCGCCGGCACGCGCCTGCGCGCCTGCGGCACCGCCGCCGATGACGGCGCCTCCCGCGAGCGCGAGCGCGAGCCCCGCCCAGAACGCCGCCGGCACGCGCCTGTGGAGCACGATGGCCGAGTAGAGACCGATCCAGAGCGGACTCGTCGTGACGAGCACGACGCTGCTCGCGACGTTGGTCCGGGAAAGCGACGAGATCCACAGGATGAAATGCAGCGCGAGGAAGCTCCCCGCGAGACCGAGCGCGCACCACTCGCGGCGCCCGAGCCCGCGGAGCTCGCGCCGGGTGCGCGCGGATCCGAGAGCCGGCGCCGCCAGGATGACGGCCGAAAAGGCCATGCGAAGCGCCGCCACCGCGGCCGGCGGCGCTTCGGCGAGCCTCGTGAAGATCGCGCCGAAGGAGAGAGCGACGATCCCCCCGGCGAGAAGAGCGTGGCAGGTGGCGCGGCCCGCGTTCATCGATCACCCGGACGCCGCCCCGGCGCGGCATGGGCGTCCGGTCCCCTTTCCGAACCGAATCATATTGAACGGCGGCGGCCGTTCAAGTAGATTCTCCCCATAGCCGCGGGGGCGCCGTGCCATGAATGCGAAAACCGACAAACGATCGCGCGACAGGGTTCTCGGAGACGAATGGCTCGACTGGCACGGGAGCGACGAGCCGTCCGAGATCCGCGAGGGGAAGAGGACGTTCCTCCTCCTCTCCCTCGCCGTGCTCGTCGGATTCATCTTTCTCGCCGTTCTGTTCTGGTACCTCGTTCTTCCGCGGTTCGAACAGTACGGGGGCGGCTTCGCCGCCGCTTTCACGGTCGGCATCGCCGCGGGCGCGGCGTTCTTTCTCGTCTGGTACGGCCTTCTCGCGGCCGCCGTTCTTTCGCGCCGCTTCTACCTCGCCGTGTGCATGAGCCGCGGCCGGCGCCTCCTCTTCATGCTCTTTCCCTTCGCCGCCCGGCTCGCCTCCTCGCTCGGCATCTCCCGCGACCGCATCGGGCACTCCTTCATCGCGGTGAGCAACAGTCTCGCCGCCGCGTCGGCGGGCCGGGGCGCCGTGCTGGCGCTTCTGCCCCGCTGCCTCAGCGCGGAGATCAAAGGGAAACTGCGGGAGATCTGCTCCGCCTATCCCGACGTCACCGTGCACACGGCGCCGGGTGGAGCCGAGGCGCGCTCGTGCATCCGGGATCTGCGTCCGCGGGCGATCGTCGCCGTCGCGTGCGAGCGCGACCTCATGAGCGGCATCCACGACGTCGCCCCCCGCATACCCGTCATCGGGATCCCGAACAGCCGCCCCTTGGGCCCCTGCAAGGAAACGGAGATCGACGTCGAGGCCTTCCGCGAAGCCCTCGATTTTTTCAGGGCGCGCTCGTCGCCGGATCGCTGGCACGCTCCTTGATGCGAACCGTCTGCGGCGCCCGAAAACACGGCCCGAATGGCCGAATTCCGTTCGAAGCGAAGGCCGTTCCGTCAAAAAAAGGAGCACCCGGCATGAGCGATCGATACCCTCACCAGCGAGCCGGCGGGGCCGCCGATTCTTTCGCCCGCGGCGTCAGGACGCGTATCGGCGCGCTGATCCTCGCGAGCGCCGTCGCGGTGGCGATCGTTTTCGGCTGCACGTTCTACTTCGCGCTGCTCGCCAACGAATCGGCCGTGGCGCGCCAGATCCCGGAGCTCGGACAGGTCGCGGCTCAGATGAAGAACCTGCTCATCATGAACACCATCGTCTTCGTCGGCATCATCATCGCATCGTTCTATGCGCTCTCGTTCGTTGTCGCC
>DHHN01000162.1:6149-11130 GCA_002403295.1 bacterium UBP1_UBA4771
CGGAAACGGCCGAGCTCTCCGCGATCGCCGACGAGCTGTCGGGCGCTCCGGCGACGGCGGAGGCGGCGGCGAAGCTTCGCTCCTACATTCAACGGAAAACGGCGCCGCGAACGGACGCCGATCGGCACGGCGCCGCGCCGGCGCCCCCGGACAAGGATCCGCTCTTCATTCAGCCCCTGTAGCGGCGCCGCCGAGGAGCCCGTCGATCGCCTCGAGCAGCGCCTCGAACTTGAACGGCTTCTCCATCCAAAGATCGGCTCCGATCGATTCGTCGGCTTCCCGGCGCGCGATATCCTGCGCCGTGAGAATGATCACGCGAACGCCGCGAGAATCCGCGGCGCGTTTTATCTCGCGGCATACGATCGCTCCGTCGAGCACGGGAAGCGTGAGGTCGAGAATCACGAGATCGGGGGTTCGCGAGAGCGCCTTTTCGAGCGCTTCTCTCCCGTCATGCGCGGTTATCGTATCGTACCCGGCATGTCTCAGCGTGAACTCGAGAATCCGCGTCAGATGAATCTCGTCGTCGACGATGAGTATCGTGCGTTTCAACCGTTGACCGCCCCTCTCGAACGAACCCGCGTCTCGACTTTCGAGTGAGATCTCCCGCGCCGCCGACCCATTTCCCTGAAAGATGCGTGCCAAGCCCGGCGAAAGAGATCGATTGTATCTTCTCGACAGTGGCGCCGGCTTTATGCTATAATAACGTCATAGGAAGCAATTCATTGATTGATTTATGTATAAATCGGCGTTAAGTAGCTTGTATAACATCATGGGAGGAAACAAAATGCGAAGGGCTACTTATCCAGTGTGCGCCGTTGTCCTCGCGGCTCTGCTTCTTCTTGCGAGCGCTGCCGCAATCGCGGCGCCCGCCACGGTGAAGCGGAGCGTCCAGCGGCTCGAGAACGGCGACTTTCTCATCAAGCTCGTGATCACGGCCGAAAAGGATGACATCTACGCGTTCGAGCTCAAGGACCCGAAGAGCACGATCATCGACGTGTACGCGCCGAAGAGCTGGTGCATGCTCACCGACGGCGAGGTCTGCCATTCCAGGACGGCCTCCGCGCCGATCGAAACGAAAAGGGGGTTCGAGTTCATCATCCACGCGACGAGCCCCGATGCCCAGTACATCTGGACGTTTTTCGATCGGATAAAGCAGATCGGAAAGTCCGAAGTTCTCTAGACGCGCTCGCGACGAATCTGCCATCACCCGGGGTGATCCTCTCACACGTGAGGATGGATCGCCTCGGGTGACTCTTTTCCGCGGTCTCCCGCGTCAATCGATGCAGTATTGACCGACGTCGATGTCACGCACGGGGTTCTCGAGAATGCCGGCGACGCGGCGAAGGGCCGTTCCGGTGGCGGGATCGATTTCGCCGAGATCGATCACGATCTCCTCCGCGACCGGCGCGCCGGAGGCGTCCGAGAGAAGACGAACGCGCGCGATCTCGTCTCCCGAAGAGCTGAACCCCACGACGAGCGCCGTTTCCCCCGTCGAGAGCTTGAGAACGCTTCCGATCGGAACGTTCCCGAGCATGCGCAGGAACACGTTGAAATAATCTTGGTGGAATTCGGTGCCGCTCCCCCTCGCCATGAGCTTGATCGCCTCGTACGGGTTGAGCTGGCGGCGGTACGGCCGTTTCGTCGTGAGGGCGTCGTAGCTGTCCGCGATACGGACGATCTCGCTCGCTTTGTGCGTCTCGAACCCTTCCCGGGAATTCGGATATCCGGCGAGATCGTGCCGCATGTGGTGCTCGTGGGCGACGCGGCGGCAGAGGAGATCGAATCCCTCCTCCCGCAGTATCCGCTCGCCGTCGACGGGATGGCGCTTCATCGCCTGCCACTCGCTCGGCGTCAGGCGGCCCGATTTGCGCAGGATCTCGCGGGGCACGTAGAGCTTTCCGATGTCGTGCATGAGCGCCGCGTGGGCGATGCCGTCGATGAATCCGTCGGGAAATCCGAGCTCGCGCGCGATCGCCGCCGCGATCACGGCGACGTTTATGGAGTGCGTGAACGTGTAATCGTCGAATTCCCTGAGCGAGTTGAGCAGGAGAATGGTCGCCGTGCCCTTGCCCTCGCGCTCGATCACGCTCATGATCGTCTTGCCGGCGTTCGTCCCCTCGTTCGAGCGGATCTTCTCGAGCCGCTCCAGAATGCCGCGGACGACCGCGCCCATGGTCCCGCCCGGAGAGCCGGCGCGATCGCCGGCTTTCGCTTCGTATATCGCCACGCCGCATCCGGCCGGCACGAGCGCGCGGTCGGGAGCGATCGACCGCGCCTCGATCCTGTTTCGCACGCGAATCGCGCGCACCTCGGCGCCGAGCGACGCGATGTCCGCGCCCGCAACGCCGCATGGCAGGGACGCGAGAAGACGGGCGAAACAGGCGAGCTCCTCCGGGGCCGTTCCCCGGAGCAGCTCGATCTCGCCGATCGCGTGCCGCGACAGCGACTCGCGCAAAAGGATGATCGCCCGATCGTCCTTCCCGCGGAGATCGATCTTGAAATTGAGGCAGTGAAGCGCATCGCCCGAGAAGACGAGATGCACCGATTTGCCGCGCTCGAGCAGGACGGCGAGCTGCAGATGGGCCGCCCTGAGTGCATGCCCGACGGCCGGATGCGTCGCGGGAAACAGGCGGGATTGCAGAACGAGACGCGCGAAGGCGTGAACCGCTTCGCGCAACTGCCGAAACTCGAGCGGCAGGGCCTCCAGCACAGCTTGCATCGAACCTCTTTCCGGTGCGCGTCCCCGCCCGGGGGACGGACTCATCCGTTGCCGTTCATTGCAAATATCGTACCGACTGCGCGCCGCCGGAAGGCGTTGCGCGCCGCGGCCTCCGTTGCATTCGCCCCGCGCTTTTTGCATAATGGAACGTATGCGACCGCATGTGGAACAATCGCTCGCGGCGACGCGGCGCGCCGGCGCTCTCCTCGCGCTCTGTATCGTTCTGCTTCCGGCCTGCGCTTTCCACCCCGAGCGGAGGCAAACGGTCGAGGAGAGCGATTTCATCGAGTACGTCCCGCCCGAGGAACGCCGGGATCTCGAGGAGCGGATATCGGCGCTCGCTTTGGAGATCGAGAGGGATTTCAAGAACGCGGAACTCCATCGGCGCCTCTCCGTCCTCTATCGCCTGCAGGGAACCCCGCGCAGCCGGCTCCTCTCCTCCGAGGAGATCGAGCGGGCGATCATGCTCGATCCCGGCAACGCGATCTACCGGGTCGAGAAGGGCCTGACGCTCGCCGCGCGGCGATTCGTCGGCGAAGCGGAGGCGGCGTTTCTCGAGGCGACGCGGCTCGATCCCCGGTGCTCGCAGGCGTGGTTCCAGCTCGGCCGCCTCGCGCGGGACGATTACCTTCGAACGATGTGCCACCCCGATCGCCTCACGAAGGCGATCGATCTTTTCGACAAGGCGCTTCGCCACAACCGGCGGGACGAGGAAACCCTCCTCAACATCGGCTTTCTCCATTCGTTCCGGCATATGAACCGGACCGGCCTGCAATACGCCGACCGCGCCGCCACGTATCATCCGCACAGCGCCCGCGCCCATCTCCTCCGCGGCATGCTCCGCACGAAGCTCATGCACTTCGACGAGGCGGCGGCTTCCTACACAAGCGCGTTTCTCCTCATGGCCGACGAGGAGCGGAAGCCGTACGAGAATATCGCTCCGCTTTTGCCGCGAGACGAGCGCGAGCTCTATCTCTCCTCGCTCCCGGCGAAGCGCGCCGACTGGAACCGGCGTTTCTGGGCCGAGAACGATCCGACCCCGGCGACCGAGGTCAACGAGCGCCTCCTCGAACACTACACCCGCGTCCTCATCGCCGACTGGGCGCTCTCGAACGAGCGCATCGATCTCGTCGGATCGCAATCCGACCGCGGAGCGACGCTCATTCGTTTCGGGCCGCCGGACAACACGTACTTCGATCTCGGCTCCGGCACCTCCGGCGCGTGGGTCGTCTGGAGCTACGCGGTGCCCGGCGGCGCGATGCGGCTCTATTTCAACGACGAGTTCCTGAACGGCGATTACCATTTTCCCATCGGCGATCACTACGGCGAGGTCTCGCGGCGCATGCTCGAAACGGCGCCCCCGCGATACGAGTATCCCGTCGCCTATGCCTCCTTCCCGATCGCCGTGGAAATGGCGGAGCTCCGCGGCGGGGACGAGCGCACGCGGATCGAATTCTCCCTCGCGATCCCCGATTCGCTGCGCGCCCCGGCCGGCGGCAGGTGGAACCTCATCCTGACCTTCTTCGACTCCGAATGGAATCGCTTCTCGCAGGATCGCCTGACGCTCCGGCCCGATTCCCTGCCGTCGATCGAGAAATCCGGCGGGCGCTACCGCGTATGCAGCGGCGCGATCGAGATTCTTCCCCGGGAGCTCGGCGGCACCTGCGTTCTCGAGCTCGTTCACGACAGGGACCGGAAGCGGGCCGCGCGCCGCTATCCGCTCGCGATGCGGGCGATGCACGGCCGCTCGCTGAAGCTCTCGAGCGTCCGGTTCACGATTCCGGCTGACGGCGATTGCGGCGGCGCGCTCGATCCGATACCCCTGTATTCCCGAAGAGACGCGCTCTGCCTCGGCTATGACGTGTACAACCTGAAGCTCGATGCGGGCGGGGCGTCGCGGTATCGCGTCACGTACGCCATCAGGAAACCGGACCCGGACCCCGGCGGTTCACCGGCGAGCCCGCGGCGCACGCTCGCGCACATGTGGGAGAGCATCCGGGGCGGTACGCGGGGAGAGAAGCCGTACGCGGAAGCGAGCTTCGAGCAACGCGCCGACGCGGGCGCCGTTTCCGAGAGTCTCCAGATAGACCTCGCATCGCTCGAGCCCGGAGTGTATCTGCTCGTTCTGCTCGTCGAGGATCTCGCGACGGGCGAATCCGCCGCCGAGAGCAGGCGCTTCACCGTCACCGGCTGAGGGAGAGCGGCGTTCGCGCGAAGGGCGTCGGCTTGTCGCTGCCGTCGTCGGCGGGCGCCGTGTCGTCG
>DHHN01000102.1:0-1502 GCA_002403295.1 bacterium UBP1_UBA4771
ACGCCGTTGACGACGGGGATCTCGTGGTCCTCGACGAAGAAGCCCGCGAGCCCGTTCGAGAGCTCGATCTCGACCGTTTCCGGCGTCTTGATCGAGAGCGGCGCGTACGAGAGCGTGCCCGGGCGGGGGCGCTTGCCCGCCGCCGCGAGCGAGGCGAACGAGACCGCGAGCGCCGCGGCCAAAACGACAATCAAGATTTTCTTCCGCATCGCGTCTCTCCTTTACTCCGCGCCTTTGGCGGCCTTCGCCCGTTCCCAGAGCTGCTTGCCGAACTCCATGCGCTCCGCGTCGGTCTTGAGGCTCTGGAACTTCTGGAATATCGCCGCCTGCTCTTCCTGGGGCAGCGTCGCGATATACTGCATGAGCGCCTGACGGTCTATCTGCTCCTCGCTCTCCGCGCCTTCTTCCGCTTCGACCTGGACCCGCCAGGCGACCGTGCGGTTCTTCGGCGCGAGGTACGCATTGGCGGCGCGCATGACGTCCTCGGGGGTCACCTGCTTGATGCGCTCCATGATGCGGAAGTTCGCGCGGTAGTCGCCGTAGAAGAGGTGCCCGAAGCCGACGGTGAAGGCGATGCCGATGTTCGATCCGAGCTGGCGGATGAGCGCGGCGTCGATCTGGTTCTTGACCCGCTCGAGCTCGCGCTCCGTAACGGGCTCTTTCTTGAGCTTCTCGATCTCCTCGAGGATCGCCCCCTCGACCTCCTCGAGGGTGTGCGGATTGCGCGGCAGGGCCTCGAGCACGAGCAGGTTGTCGTACCGGTTGCCCGGGCCATCGTAGACGTTCGGCTCGTCCGCGGTGAGCTGTTTCTCCTCGAACACCGTCTTGTAGAGACGCGAGGTTCGCCCGTTCGCGAGAACGCTCTGGATCACGTCGAGCGCCGCGGCGTCGGGATGCGGATAGATGGGCTTGTGATAGCCGATCATGAGCTTCGGATTGGCAGTATGCTCGAGAACGACGCGCCGTTCGCCCTTCTGCTCGGGCTCGATCGTCTCGACGCGCGGCGGTTCGGGCCCGCGCGGGATCGGGCCGAAGTATCGCTCGGCGAGCTTCCTCACCTCGGCGACCGTGACGTCGCCGACCACGATGCCGACGGCGTTGTTCGGCACGTAGAACATATCGTGATAGCGGATAAGCTCGTTGCGATCGATCGTCCTGAGGTCGCTCATCCAGCCGACGACCGGCCATTTGTAGGGGTGCGCGGTGAAGGCGACCGAGTAGAACGCCTCGCCGAGCTGGTCGTCGGGATCGTTCTCGCCGAGCCGCCGCTCCTCCATGACGACGTCGCGCTCCGACCAGAACTCCCGGAACACCGGCGACTCCATCCGGTCGGACTCGAGGTTCATGAAGAGCTCGAGGCGGTTCGCGGGAAGGTATTCGAGATACACCGTCATGTCGTTCGACGTGAAGGCGTTGAGAAAGCGGGAGCCGTTGTTCATGAACAGGCCCCACAGCTCGTCCTTCACCATGTATTGCCGCTGCTCGTCGAGGAGCCTCGATAT
>DHHN01000102.1:1636-2607 GCA_002403295.1 bacterium UBP1_UBA4771
ACCTGCTTCGCGAACTCGTGGAACCGCTCGAAGCGCCACTCCCCCATTTCCCTGCGAAGCCGTATCGTTGTTTCGCCGAGCTCGTCGGTTTTCTGCAAATACGGCATCTCTTTCTTGTAGTTCTTCGTTCCTATCGTCTTCGTGCCCTTGAACATCATGTGCTCGAGGAGATGCGAGATGCCGGTGATATTGGGCCACTCGTTCGCGGCGCCGACGTCGTAGGCGACCGCGCAGAAGACGACGGGGGCCTCGTGGCGCTCGACGACGAGGAACGTCATCCCGTTCTTGAGCGTGAACTCCTGGACCTTCTCCTCGAGGGTCTGGGCCGCAAGCGGCCCGGCCGCGGCGACGACCGCGACGGCCGCGACGAGAGCCGCGAGGAGAAGCGCTGTCCCCTTCCGCCCGTGCATAGAGCCTCCCTTCAAAATGGATCTCGATACACCGAATCGGGCCGGCGACGCGAGCGCCGGCCGCGACGAAGCGCATACATCCTACTATAGATGAATCGCGTTGTGAAGGGCGAAGCCCGCTCCGCCCGACGCCCGCGCGCCGCGCAACCGCGACCACGCGCCGAAGACGAATCCGACGATCCGGTACGCCCCGCGGAGACCGCTCGGCCGCACGCCGTACTCGGAGAGCTCCATCTCAAAATCCCGCACGTGCGTCATCCCGTGCCTCCACACGATATATACGCGATCCGGCGGGTTGATAAAAGCCTCGTCGTATGGTACCCTTCCCGCGCCGATTGCCCCGCCCGCCATGGACCGGCGAGCGTCATTATCATATGGAGACGAGGTGGCCATGAGCTTGTGCCGAATGAGAACCGCCGCTGTCGCGATGCTGATGTTTTCGATCGCCCTGTCCCTGGGGGTTCGTCCCGCGGAGGCGCGGGCGACGGCGGAGACGGAGGAGCCTTACTGGCAGCAGGAGGCGAACTACACGATCAAGGCGTCGCTCGACACGAAGGAGCG
>DHHN01000031.1:0-2585 GCA_002403295.1 bacterium UBP1_UBA4771
CCCACGACCGGCACGGCGCTCGCGCGGAAGATCCGCTGGGTCGAGGAGGCCGAAGCGGCCGCCCGCGCCTACGATCCCCGCGTCGTCAAGGCGAGCGTCACCATAGCCGACAGCCTCGGCACGATCCAGATCGCCACATCCGGGGGCGCGCTGCTCCGGGACGTCCGGCCGATGATGCGGTTCAACGTGCAGGTCGTGGCCGAGGAAAACGGAAACCGCCAGATCGGACTCTCGAGCGGCGGCGGCAGGATGGGGAACGAATATTTCGCGAAACGGATGTCCCCCGCCGATCACGGCCGCGAGGCGGCCCGCCAGGCGATACTGCTGCTCGGCGCCGTCGACGCGCCGGCGGGGCCGATGGAGCTCATCCTCGCGCAGGCCGAGTCGGGAGTCCTCCTCCACGAATCCGTCGGGCACTCTCTCGAGGCGGATTTCATACGGAAGGGCACCTCGGCCTACACGGACCGGATCGGCGACCGCGTGGCGAGCGAGCTCGTGACGGTGATCGACGACGGAACGATGCCGAACGACCGGGGCGCCATCAACTTCGACGACGAGGGCACCCTCCCCGAGGCCACGCTCCTCATCGAGCGCGGGATACTGCGCGGCTACATGCACGACCGCATCAGCGCGGCGCGCTTCGGCGCGAGGCTCACGGGCAACGGCCGCCGCGAGTCGTACCGCCATCCGCCGGCGCCCCGCATGACGATCACCTACCTCGCGAGCGGCGCGAGCGATCCCGAGGAGATTCTGCGCTCGACGCGGCGGGGCATCTTCTGCAAATCGTTCCGCGGCGGCGAGGTCGACATCTCGAACGGCGATTTCGTGTTCGTTCCGATCGAGGCCTACCTCGTCGAGAACGGGCGAATCGCGGCGCCCGTCAAGAATCTCACGCTCATCGGCAACGGCCCCGACGTCCTCACGAAGGTGACGATGGTCGGGAGCGATTTCGCCCTGAGCGACGGCCGCTGGACCTGCGGCAAGGGACAGCACGTTCCCGTCGGTGTCGGCCTCCCGACGATCAAGATTTCGGAGATCACCGTGGGCGGAAGCTCGCTCGGCGCCTGAAGGGAAATCGCTCCGTGACGATCGACGAAATGAAACGCTTCGCCTCCCGCGTCGGCGCCGACGCGCGGCGCGCCGGCGCCGAGACGGTGGAGGTCTCCCTCCTCGAGCGGATGGAGTTCACGGTCGAGGTGCGCCGCGGCGCGATCGAAAAGCTCATCGAATCGGTCTCGAACTCGATCGACGTCGAGCTCTCGATCGACAGGCGCAAGTCGATCGTCTCCTCGAGCGATCTCTCGGACGAGAGCCTCGCGGCGCTCATCGCCGAGGGGATCGAGCTCGCCCGTGTCATGGATCGCGACGAGTACTTCGGCCTCCCCGACGAGGCCGAGCTCGGCGCGGCGGGCGCCGACCTCGCGATCTACGACCCGGAGTCGCTCGCCGTGACCGCCGAGCGGAAGATCGCCCTCGCTCTCGAGCTCGAGCGGCGCGCGCTCGCCATGGACGAGCGCATCATCCCGGACGGGAGCTCCTTCTCGAACCGGGTGCGGACGGCCGTCTTCGCCAACTCGCTCGGGTTCTGCGAGGGCTACCGGCGCACCTCCAACATGCTCGCTCTCTCCTGCGCCGTCGAGGACCGGCCGCAGCGGAGCGCGAACACGGGCAAGCGCCAGTCCTCGTGGTGGTACTCGGCCGCCGTCCGCGCCGCGGACCTCGAGGGCGCCGAGGAGATCGCGAGGCGCGCCGTCGAACGCACGATCCGAAAGATCGGCGCGCGCAAGCCCCGCACCTGCGAAGTGCCCGTCGTGTTCGATCCCTTCACCGCCCGCGACTTCCTCGAATCGCTCGCCGAGGCGGCGAGCGGCGGCAACATCTACCGCAAATCCTCGTTCCTCGTCGACCGGCTCGGCGAGCGCGTGGGCTCTCCGATCGTGACGATCGTCGACGACGGCGTCATGCCGGCGCGGCTCGGCACGAGGCCCTTCGACGCCGAGGGGGTCCGCTCGCGGCGCACCGTCGTGTTCGAGGAGGGGGTTCTCAAGAGCTATCTCTGCGGCACGTACGCCGCGAGGAAAATCGGGCGCGCGACGACGGGGAACGCCGGGGGGATCGCGAACTTCCACCTCGCTCCCGGCCGGACGAGCGCCGCGGAGATCGTCGCGAGCGTGGACCAGGGACTCTACCTCACATCCATTTCGGGACCCGGGGCGAACCACATGACCGGGGATTTCTCGCAGGGGGCGCAGGGCATCTGGATCGAGAAGGGCGAGCTCTCCTACCCCGTCGACGAGTTCACGATCGCGGGCTCTTTCCCCGCGATGCTCGCGGGCGTCGTCATGGTCGGCGACGACCTCGACTGGCGCGACGCCGTCGCCTCTCCCACCATAAAAATAGAGAGGATGACCCTGAGCGGCGCCTAGGAGTCATCCTCTCGTTCATCGTGCAGAGCACGCAGCGATCTTGCCGCGAGAAGCGGCTTTCCCTTCGTTTCGCTACCGGTACAGCGACTTGATCGCACCCCACGACGAGTCCTCGACGGGAATCGTGAGATCGTGCGAGTACGCGGTGAAGCACTCGCC
>DHHN01000031.1:2656-4227 GCA_002403295.1 bacterium UBP1_UBA4771
CCCGCGTTGAAGCGCATCTCCGTGAGCTGCACGCCGTCGACCCAGATGCGCGGAACGCATCCCGAGGGATCGACCCTGTCGAAGATCACGATGATGTTCACGTACGTCGTCGGCACGTGCGAGAAGCCGTCGAGTATGAGATCGAACTCGGTGCCGATGAAGAAGTACCCGTCGTTCCCGTCGGAGCTCTGCTGGAACCCCATGAGGTCGGGCGCTTGATAGATGCTGTAGTCGATCTCGTTGCTGCCGATCTCGAGCAGAACCTTTCCGCCCCTGTCCCAGAGCGGATCGTACAGCGGATCGCCGGGTCCAACGGTATAATACTCCGCCGGATCGTAGTGATACGTGCAGGGCGCGTTCGGATAGACGACCAGGCACGGATCGGCGAGGGCGAGACCGCTGAGCGCCGACACGGCGATCGCCGCGAAGGCAACGGACCAAAGCAAGCGCAGAGATTTCATCAGGACATCCCCCTTTGTAATGAAATAGAATGGTAGCGTATTTCCCCTCCGCATTAGATATGTGAGCCGCTCATGCTCTACAACAGGGGCATTATACCATGAATGCGCCCGGCCGTTCAAGTCATTTCTTCCCTTTTCTTTTTCTTGTAAGCCATTGTAGATTATTGTACTATGGCGCCCGATACCCGCGGCTCGAAGCGTGCTTGCGAGGATTCGCGCGCGGATAGGACGCCGGAGGGAAAATTTGGTGACTTTCACCCATGAATCGAGAACGCTGCGAACGGCCTTTTTCGCGGCTCTTCTGCCGCTGCTGGCGGCCTCGCGCGCGGGCGGCGCGGCGGACGATCTCATGCGCCGTCACCTCGAGGCGCTCGGCGGAGAGGCGGCCGTAAGAGCCGTCGGAACGGTGCTCGCGCGCGGCGAGATCGAGATCTCCGGCACGGGGCTCCGGGGCACGATCGAGTTGCGGAGCGCCCGCCCCTGCCTCTCGAGCTCCGACGTATCCCTCGGCTTCATGGCGATCCGCGAGGGGTTCGACGGCGAGCGCATCTGGCTCGTCGATCCGAACGGCGGACTCCAGATACGCCGCGACGAGGGTTCCATCGCATATCAGCGGACGATCTGCGCCCTCGAAAGCCAGGAGTACATATTCGGCGGCCGGGGCGTGAGGGTCGAGCCGGCGGGCCGGGACACGGCGGACGGCGCCGCGTGCGAGGCCGTCGCGCTCGAGGTCGAAGGCGGCACTCCGTGCCGTCTCCTCTTCGACGACTCGACCCACCTCCTGCGCCGGATGGAGATCAGGGCTCCCGAGGGGATCGCCGTTCACACGTATCGTGATTACCGGCGGGTGGACGGCGTCATGTATCCGTTCGTCCACCGGACGGAGCTCCCCGCGTTCGGCCGGAGCATCGAGATCCGGTACGCGGAGATCGTCCCGAACGCGCGGATCGATCCGGCCGATTTCGTCCCGCCCGCCGGCGCCGAGCGAAACCACCGTTTCACGAGCGGGCGCGGGAGCGCCGCCATGCCCTTCGAGTACCGGTACCGGCACATCTTCGTTCCCGTGCGCATCGAGGGGCTCGCGGAAGAGCTCCTCTTCCTCGTCGACTC
>DHHN01000207.1:0-7348 GCA_002403295.1 bacterium UBP1_UBA4771
GGTACGATCTGGCCGATGAAGGCGTTGATCGTCGGGGCGTCCCCGGGGGCGGCGACGGGATGGACGATCCGCCACTCCTCGCCCTCGCGCTCGACATCGATCCGCTCGCCCTGCGGATTCGTGAACGCGAATCCCGCGACGTCCTTCGTCTCGTAGAGAAAGAGCTTGTTGCCCTCGCGCCTCGCGCGTTCCTTTCCCGCCCGGGATCGCTCCTCGATCAGGAAGAAGTACGCCGCGAGCGCCGCGAGCGCCGCGACGAGAATCCACGTCGTTGCCTTGAATCTCATCGAATCACCGTCCGTCAGGCGCCCCTGCGCCGATAGATGATGACGAGGGCTCCCGCGAGCAGGACCGCGGCGGGCAGCCCGACGACCGGCAGCCAGAAGACGACCTTGCCCTGGTCGACCGAGAGAATGACGGGCTGGCTCACCGGGTCGCGTGAGCGCACGGCCACGAGGTCGTCCTGCTCGGCGAGCCATGCGATCGTGTTGAGAATGAGATCCTTGTTGCCGGAAAGGGCGAGGTACGCATTCGAGGCGAAATCGCTGTCGCCGAACGCGGCGATCCTGCTCCGCCGGGGCTTCGCGCCGGGATCCGGGACGGCGGGGGGGATCTCGCGCGTCGCGACGAGGGCCACGTTCACGGGCCCGGCGAGATCGCGCTCCGCGTCGAACTGGGTTCTTCCCTTGAGAACGCCGTCGAGATCCGTCTCGCCGTACGCGGAGGCGCCCGTCGCGGCGAGGACGACGACCTCGGCCGAGCGGTCCGTTCCCCGGGCGGCGCGCAGGGCGCGCGCCTGCGGGAAGAAGGAGGCGTGGCGGAAGTTCTTCGCGATCGGATGATTTCCGTAGGTGTTCACGACCGGCGTCAGGTAGTTGCCGGCGAGGAGCTTTCCGAAGCGGTCGACGACCACGCTGTTCGTCGCCTCGATGCCGTACGATCCGAGAAGGCCGGCGAGATTCGGAATGTCGGTCATCGGATCGACGAGGACGAGCACGGCGCCGCCCCCGGCGAGATATCGCTCGATCATCCGAATCTCCTCGGGGAAGAGATCCTTCTCCGGCCCGGGGACGAGAAGCACGGCGCAATCGTCCGGGAACGAATCGCGGAGCGCGAAGAGCGGCGCGATCTCGTAGCTCTCCGCCTCGATCGCGGTCCGCAGCTGGGCGAGACCGGCGGGCTCCGTGTCGTCGATCGATTTCTCGCCGTGGCCGGTGAGGACGCGCACGACCTTTTTCCGCTCCCGGGTGACCTTGAGGATCGCGTTCGTGATCGCCTCCTCGCTCTCGGCGAAGATCTTTTCCTCGCTGTCCCCGCTCTCGACCACGATCGTGTTGTACTTCGTGATCTTGAAACGCCGCGCGGCGACGGGGTCCGCGTCGGGATCGATGAACGAGTACGAAACGCGCGGGCTCTCGGCCGCGTAGGCCTTGAGGAGGTCGTCGAGCTCCTTGCGTCCCGGCGCGGCGTCCTTGTAGAAACAGGTGAAGGAGACGTTCCGCGTCAGGGCGTCGAGGATCCTCGTCGTCTGCGGCGACAGGGAGAAACGCTTGTTCGCGGTCGTGTCCCAGCGCCCGGTGTGCCTCGCGGCGATCGTTTGCAGGAATATGAGGATCGCGGCGAGCGCGACGATCGAAACGGCGGCGTTGATCCCGAGGCGGGTGCTCCGCCGCGAGCCCTCCGTCCGAACGCCGCGGAGCCCCGCGACGATCGACCACGCGACGAGCGCGAGCCCGGCCGCGAGCGGCAGCAACGCGAGCGGGCCGCTCGACGAGAGGATGCCGTACGTGACGGCCCCGACGAGCGTGAGCGCGAACCCGACCGGACCGACGATCTTCATGATCCGTTGCATCGTCAGCTCCTCCAGTGCGTTGATTCGAGGGACCGCTGCGTCGCGAAGAGGAAGAATCCCGTGAGGAAGACGTAATACGTGACGTCCTGCAGCTCGATGAGCCCCTTCGCGAACGAATCGTAGTGCATGAGCAGGGAGAACTGGGAGATGATCTTCGAAAACGTCGGGCCCACGAAGGGCGCCGCCCACCCGATGACGAGGAAGAAGAGCGAGAGGCCGAAGGTCGCCGCGCCCGCGACGAGTTGGCTCGACGTGAGAGACGAGAAGAAGATGCCCATCGCGATGAAGGTGCAGCCCATGAGAAAGAGCCCCAGGTAGCCCGTCACGATCGGGCCGGGCTCCGGATTCGAGTAGACGGCGAGAAGAACGGGGTAGAGAAACGTCCCCGCGAGCATGGCGGCGAAGACGGTGAGCGCGGCGAGGTATTTGCCCGCGATCGCGGCGAAATCGCTCACGGGGTAGGTGAGGAGCAGCTCGAAGGTACCCTGGCGCTTTTCCTCGGCGAGCAGCCGCATCGTCAGCAGCGGCAGCGCGAAGAGGAGCACGACGCTCACGTTTCCCATGAGCGGCCGCATGACGCCGTCGATGAGGTTGAGCTGCCCGGCGAGGTACGGCTCGCGCGCGGCCTGAAACGACAGGTAGTTGTAGTAGCGGAAGATGCTGTAGAAGAAGTATCCCGAGAGCGCGAGAAAGAGCCCGATCATGACGTACGCCGTCAGCGAATGGAAATAGTACTGCATCTCCTTGCGGTATATCGCCGCGATCGTTCTCATTCAGCTCACCTCCTCCGTGACGAGCTGCAGGAAGATGTCCTCGAGGGAAAGCTCCTCCGCGCGAAGCTCGAGGAGCGGCACGCCCGCCGTGACGAGGGTGCGCGCGATCTCGTCGCGCACGTCGCGGTCGCTCGCGCATTCGACCTCGAGCGAGCGCACGCCGTCCCCGGCCGATTCCTCCCTCGCGAGGAGCACGCCGTCGATTCCGCCGACGAGCGCCGCGGCGCGCCCGGAGGCGGCGCCGTCTCGGACTTTCACCCGGAGCCGGGACGATTTCATGAGCCGCGCGCGCAGGTTGTCCGGCGTGTCGACCGCGACGAGCTCGCCGCGGTTGATGATGATGACGCGGTTGCAGACCTGGCTCACCTCGGGAAGGATGTGGCTCGAGAGGATGACGGTCTTGTCGCCGCCGAGGCTCTGGATGAGCCGGCGGATCTCGATGATCTGTTTCGGATCGAGGCCGAGGGTCGGCTCGTCGAGAATGAGAAGCTCGGGATCGTTCAGGATCGCCTGCGCGATGCCGACGCGCTGCTGGTATCCCTTCGAGAGCTTCGATATCGTGCGGCGGGGCACCGCCTCGAGACCGCAGCGTTCGATCGAGCGATCCACCTCGGCGCGCCTGCGCGACGCGGGGACGCCCTTGAGGTCGGCG
The DNA here is from genome assembly GCA_002403295.1 of bacterium UBP1_UBA4771. GTDB lineage: Bacteria > Krumholzibacteriota > Krumholzibacteriia > Krumholzibacteriales > Krumholzibacteriaceae > SSS58A. The sequence goes on from DHHN01000207.1 coordinate 3,278, forward strand.
GCGAACTCGAGATAGCCGCGCACCGACATGTCGCCGTAGAGCGGGTTGCGCTCGGGCAGGTATCCCGTGCGCCGCCGCACCGCCATCGACTCTTCGATGATGTCGTGTCCGAAGATCTTCGCGGTGCCCGCGGTCGGCGGAAGATAGCAGGTGAGCATCTTCATCGTCGTCGTCTTGCCGGCGCCGTTCGGTCCGAGAAAGCCGAGGATCTCGCCCGTTTCGACGCGGAAGCTGAGATTCTTCACGCCGACGTTCGTTCCGTAATACTTGGTCAGCCGTTCGACCTGTATCATCGGTTCTTTCCTCCCTCGCGCGGCGTCACGGGCGAAGGGGTCTCGCGCTCCGCGCAACGATGTGAGAGTAAATAAGATATAAAAGAACCGCCCCGCTGTCAAATGCGGGTTCCGGCGAATTCTCCGCTTTACCCGGGCGCGTCCGGCGATTATCATGCGCGAAATCGGGGAGAGGAAGCGGGCCATGGCGTTGCAGATCACGCGGCGGGGCATCCGCCGCGGCGCGTATATATTCACCCTCATCAGCCTCCTCAGCCTCGTCGGCATCTTTCTCTTCACGAGATCGCACATGACCGCCGAGGCATTGGGGAGCATCGATCCCGTGTGGCTGCTGGCCGCGGTCCCGCTCATCGCCCTCGACTGGATCGGCTCGGGATACCGCATCTACATCTTCGGACGCGTGTTTCATCCGCGGGTGCGGTTTCGGACGTGCGTCAAGGCCAATCTCGCGAACTACTTCATGGGCGCCGTCACCCCGTCGCAGATGGGAGGGGGACCGGCCCAGATCTACATGCTCCACGCCGGAGGGATGAGCACCGTCGCGGCGGTCTCGTCGAGCGTCATGAGCTTCGTGAGCACGACGCTTTTTCTCATCGTCGCCGGGGCGGCGACGTTCGCGTCCAAGGAGGAGGTGCCGCTGCCGGGCGCGATGCTGCGCGGTCTCTTCGCGGTCGGCATTCTCTTTTTCCTCGCCGTCGCCGCCCTCATGGTGATCGCGATCGTCTCTCCGGGCTTTTACCGCGAGCTCATGCGGCTCCTCGTGCGCGCGCTCTCGCGCATCCGCGGAAAGGACTACCTGCACGAGAAGAGCTGGGGCGGGGGCATGATCGCCGCGGTGGACCGCTGCCACCGCCAGATCCTGTTCTTCCTGTTCCGCCGCACGCGCGTCTTCTGCATGGCGGTGCTCGTCACGGCCGGCGTCTTTTTCGTCAAGTTCGCGCTCGCCTATTGCATCGTCCGCGCTCTCGGCGTTCGTGCGTCGTTCCTCCACGTTTCGCTCCTCCAGATGGCGATCATTCTCATCAACTATTACTTCCCGAGCCCGGGGGCGAGCGGGGCGGCGGAGCTGAGCTCGGCGGCGCTCATGACGCCGATCGTTTCGCGGGGGCTCATCACGCTGTACGTGATCCTCTGGCGGCTTCTCGGGATGTACCTGCCCGTCGCCGTGGGCGGCGCGGCGATGCTCCACGAGTTCGGGAAACGGGACCGGATCGAGGTTGAAACGGAGGAGGAGCTTCGGGAAGAGCCCGCGGTGCCCTGACGGACGGGTGCGCGCGGATTAGCGCGCGGATTTCTCTGCAACAAGCGCCGCCGATTGGCGTACAATGGATACGTTGGTCGTTCCGGGCTCAACGCGGAGAGGAGCAGCATGAAACGAATCCTGGCGGCGATGCTCGTCGCGGCGGCGCTCGCGGGAGCGGCGGCGAACGCCCGCGCGGGCGAGAATCTCTGGTACTCGGTCTTTTTCCCCGGCTGGGGGCAGACGCGCGCCGGCCACTACGGCCGGGCCGCCCTCTTCGCCGGCGGCGAGGTGGTTTCGCTCGTCGCGTTCGTGATCTCCGACGTGCAGTACGATCGGGCCGTCGAGCAGTACGACCGCGCGAAAGCCGCGTACCTCGGCGCGACGTATATCGGCGACGCCGCCCGCCAGTACGACGTCATGCGGGAAAAATGGGATGACGCGGAGAGCCTGCACCGCTTCCGGCAGGCGGCCCTCGGCGCCGCCGTCGGCGTGTGGGTCGTCAATATCGTCGATCGGGCGCTGTTCGACGAGACGCGGGTGCCGCCGCTCGCCTTCGCGCCGCGCCGGGACGGATTCACGGTCATGGCATCGCTGTCGTTTTGAAAAGGGGGGAGATCATGAAACGATTGATCGCGTTCTCTCTCGTCTCGGCGGCGTTGCTGTGCTCCTCGTGCGGCACGGACCACGCGAATCTGCCGACGGAGTTCATCTACGTCGCGCCGCCGACCCCGACGAATCTCGCGGCCGCGCCGGCCCCGGAGCGATGCGCTCTTTCCTGGAGCTACCCGGCCGGCTCGATGTCTCTCGTCCGGGAGTTCCGCGTGTATCAGTGCTACGAGGCGTACGGCATAGTGCAGCTCATCGGCACGACGGCCGATACCGCGTTCGTCGACTCCCTTCTCGTCGGCAACCTCTACTACTGCTATACCGTTTCGGCGGTCGACACGACGGGGCTCGAGGGGTGGCGCGCGGACGCCGTCTGCGCGTTCGTTCCGACCGGCCCCTGAGCGAGGCGTGGTCTGATGAAAGCGGCGGGGGTGCGGCGGCTGCCGCTGCCCCCTCTTTATTGGTACGAAAGATGCAACAATCGCGGCGGCTTATTGCGAAAGGTCGCGCCATGGCCGCACAGTACCGCAGCACCACGTCCGGCGTGGGCGACGCGGCGCCCCTTCCCGAGGATCTCATCGAGAGCGGGAAGACGCTGCGCGTCGTGCTCGTCGATATCAAGCGGGATATCGAAACGCCCGATTCGTTCGCGATAAAGTTCTCGCTTCTCACGAAAACGCCGCTTTCCAAAGCGAAGCAGATGGTCCGATCGCTTCCCGTGACCGTCTGGAGCGGCACGGGCCGCGGGAAGGCCGAGCGCATCGTCAACCTCATCGACGAGGCGGGAGGGAAGGGCGGCATCGAGATCGATGCGCCGCCCGCGCCGGCAAGCGTCCCGGAGAGCGCGCCTCGCGAAATGCCGGCCTGCCGCTACTGCGGATTCCCGCTCAAGGAAGGGGATTCGCGCTGCGAGTTCTGCCGGACCTCCGTCTCGGAGGCGCCGGCGCCGGAAGTCCACCCGGTCGCCGCGGCCCCCCGCGCGCGGATTTCGAAAAAACGGCTCCTCCTGTATCTGTGCGTCATCGTCGCGGGTATCGTCGTCCTCCTGATACAACGCTGACGGGCGGCGGGACGCCGCGCCTCTCAAAGCAGATTTCCCCGTGGAGGTTCCGGCGCGATCCGCCGGAGCGACGGGTAGCGTTCGACGAGGCTTCCGGGGATCTCGCGAATCGCCTGGCCGAGAAGGGATTTCATCTGAAACGCGTTCACGAGCGCCTGCCCGCGGAAGTGGTTGTTCGTGATGATGTAGAGATCCTTGACGTCGCGCGCCATGCGGACGGCGCGATCGCGCCACTGCTCGAGCTCATCGTCCCGGTACAGATAATCGTAGCGATCGTCCCGCCCGGCCCCGGCGCGGAACCAGTCGCGGTAGTTGCGTCCGTGGAGCCGGATGTATCCGAGCCGCGGATCCGTCGCGATCGCTGTCGGCGGCATCGAATCGCCGATCACGGGCTGGTCGATGTTGCAGAAGGCGAGTCCGGATTCGCCGAGAAACGCCGGGACGTCCGCGGCGTTCCACGAGGCGTGGCGGAGCTCGACGGCCGCCGGCACGCCGGCGAACCACCCGCCGAGTGACGCGAGGAGGCGCCTCGCCTCGGGGCCGTCGCGGAACGACCAGGGAAATTGCAGCAGGAACGCGCCGAGGGCGCCCCGGGAGAGGAGCGGATCGAACGCGCGGATGAACGCCGCCGCGTCCGCCGCCGTTCCCGACCGTTCGTGCGTGAAGCGCTGGAGCGCCTTCACGGTGAAGGTGAAGCCCGGCCGCTCGGCGATTCTCGTCGCCCAGCTCTTCACCATGCGCGCGGAGGGAACGCGGTAAAACGAGCTGTTGAGCTCGACGCAGTCGAACCAGCGCGCGACGGCGAGGAGTTCGTCCACCGCGCGTCCGGCCGGATAGACCGGCCCGACCCAGTCGCGGTAAGACCAGCC
>DHHN01000207.1:7530-9232 GCA_002403295.1 bacterium UBP1_UBA4771
TCCCTGAACGCCTTCTCGGCCCCCGAGGGCGTATCTTTCCGGACGAAGCTCCTTCACGACGTGCACGGCCCGCTCTACTCGTTTTTCATGCATTTCTGGAGCATGGCCTCGACGGCCGAGGCCTGGCTCCGTCTTCCGGGCGCGGCGGCCGGGGTGCTCACGGTCTATCTCGTGCACCGGTGGCTCGCGCGCCTCGGCGGCGGCTCGGCGGCGCTTCCCGGGGCTCTCTTCGTGGCGCTGAGCCCCTTCCACCTGTATTACTCGCAGGAGGTCCGCTTCTACTCGTTCCTCGCGCTCTTCTGCGTCGCGTCGCTCATGGCCTTCGAGCGGTACCTCCGCGAGCCGTCGACGCCGAGCGGCCTTCGGCTCGGACTCGCGCTCGCGCTCGCCTGTCTCTCCCATTTATCGGCGCTCTTTCTCGCGGCGGCGCTCGCGCTCCATCTGCTCTTCACGGGAAGGCTGCGGGGCGCGCATCTTCGCGCCGGAGCGGCGGCCGCGGCGCTCCTCCTGATTCTCGTTTCCCCGTGGATCTATCGCGAGATCGTGTACATCCGGAGCATCCGCGTCGTCGACATATCGGCGCTTCCCGTCGAGGAGCGTCTGCGCGGGGAGCTCACGTTGAGCCCGTGGTCCTATCCGTATCTCCTGTACGCCTTCTCCGTCGGGTACTCGTTCGGACCGTCGCTCCGCGAGCTTCACGTCGTTCCGGCCCGTGAGGCGATCGCCGCGCACGCGGGCGCAATCGCCCTCGCGGCCGCGGTCTTCGGACCCCTCGCCGTCGCGGGGCTCGTCCGCTCGGCCCGGCGGGGGCTGCTCGGCTATTTCCTCGCCGTCTTCATCGTCGCCGTGGCGTCGGTCACGGCGGCCGCCATGCTGAACGTAAAGGTATTCAACGTCCGCTACCTCATCCCGGCATTCCCGTTCTACACGGCTCTCCTCGCCTTCGGCCTTCCCGCGCGCCGGCCGCTTCGATGGATCGCGACCGCGGCCGTCGCGGCCGTGATGCTCGCCGGCGTTTTCAAGTACCACGGCGACCCGGCATACGCGCGCGAGGACGTGCGATCGGCGGCGGCGATCGTCGAGCGCGTCGGGCTTCCCGGCGATCTCGTCGTCGTTCCGACCGTCCACGAGGTCTTCCGGCACTACTACGAGGGACGGGGCGAGATCCGCGTCATCTATCCGGCCGATCTCGGGAGGGAGGGGCTCGACGAGCGGGTCGCGGGAGCGTTCGCGGAGCACCACCGGATCTGGTACGTGAGGAGCCGCCACTGGGACAAGGATCCCGAGGATCTTCTGCCCGCGGCGCTCTCGGCGCACGGGAAGCTCGCCCATACGTGGGAATTCCCCGGCGTATTGCTCATGCTATACGAGAAGTGAAGCTCCTACCAGCTTATCATATATCGAATTGCAATATTGATGATTGACAGATCCTTCGATCGGGATATACTATGTTATGTAAGGTTCGTCTTATTCCCGGGAGGTATCCCGTGATGGGGATGAGCCGCAGGACCCCGCCGTACGATCGAACGCCTCAGGCAGAGAGACCGGGAGGCGTTTTTTATTTTTCAGCGCCGCAATTCCATTCCATATCGCGGCAGCGCGATCACCGCCATGCAAGGAGGAACGCCGCCATGAACAGATTGCCGATCCTTTTCGCCGCCCTTGTCATGGTCTGGTCCGGCTGCTCATGCAAATCGGCGAC
>DHHN01000169.1:0-3955 GCA_002403295.1 bacterium UBP1_UBA4771
GAGGCGACCGAGGAGAAGCTGCGAAATCTCGCGGAGCAGCACCGGTCGCGGGCGCTCGATCTCGAGCGGCAGGACCAGCTCGCGGCAGCCCTCGGAGAGTGGAACATGGTACGGACGATCGCGCCCGAGTCGGCCGAGGCGGGGGCCGCCGTGGAGCGGCTGACCGCGCGCGTCGACGAGCTGAGCAAGAATTACCTCACGGCGGCCAAGCGGCTCCGGGTGTCCGAGCTGTACGACGGCGCCGTGAAGGCCTTCGGCCAAGGCCGGTATCCGGACGCCGTGCGACAGATCAGGGACCTGCTCGGAATCGATCCGAATCACGCGGAGGCGAGCACGCTGCTGCGCCGGGCGGAGCGTCGGATGACCCCGCTCGACGACGGGGAGAAACAGGCGGTGCGCGCGCTCTACCTCGAGGGCATGAAGCATTTTACGAACGGCGATTACCTGAAGGCCATCGAACGGTGGCAGCGAATCCTCGAGATCGATCCCGATAACGAGAGCGTGCTCAGAAATATCGAGGAGGCCTCGAAGCGGCTCCATAACAGCGGCGCGGCGGGAGGCGCACGGTGAAGCGCGGCGATCTCATACGGGGTCGGGAGACCTTTCATCTCGAGGTGCCCGCCGACGAGAACAACCTGAGCGACGTCAGGGATTTCATCGCCGGGATATGCGATCGCGCGGGGTTCTCGAAGAGCGAGACGAACAACACGAAGCTCGCCGTCGACGAAGCGTGCACGAACATCATCAAGCACGCATACAAGGAAAAGAGCGGAGACATCCGGATCGACGTCCAGGCCGAGCGGGGGAAGGTCGAAATCAGCATCTTCGACCGGGGAGAGCCCTTCGATTGGTCGAAGGTGAAGGAACCCGATCTCGACCACTACGTCGAGATCGGCAAGAAGGGCGGTCTCGGGATCTACCTGATGAACCGCCTCATGGACGACCTCAGCTACTCCGCGTCGCCGGCGGGGAACCGCCTCTACATGATGAAGAGCGCCGCGGCCGTGCCCGGGCACGCGCCCCTCTTCGATTCGCTCATGCGGCCGAGATGGACATCGACGCTTCGGTTCAAATTCGCGCTGCGCGCCACGCTCGGTCTCCTCGGCCTCGTCATGTTCCTCTGGGTGATTCTCTTCTACCGGCAGACGCAGGAGCTTCAAGACCGCGTCGCCGACGCATGGCTCCAGCGCAAGCGCATCGCCGAGATTATCGCGAGCTCGAGCGTCGGCGCGCTCACGAAGGATCCCTACGACGTGAGCGGTCTCGAGCTCAGCACGGACGCGATTCCGCGGCAGATACGGCGGTACCCCGAGGTGAAATACATCCGTGTCGTGCACGCGGACGGGCGCGTCTTCGCCTCGAACCGGCAGGACGAGTTCCTGACGACCTACGCGATCCCTCCCGAGGTTCGCGCCCTCGATCGCGGCGCCGCGTACCGGACGGTGGCGCACGACACCCTCGGCCGGATCCGCGAGTTCCATCAGGCCGTCTACCTGACCGATTCCGAGCGGGGGCAGACGTCGGCGATCGGGAGGGTCGTCATCGGCATATCCGAGCAGCTCGTCGTGGAGGACATCGTCGATCCGCGACCCATGATGACGCTGCTCCTCGTCGGCGTGTTCGCGGCCGGCGTTGCGCTTATCTATCTGCTCATCGCCATATTCGTGCGGCCGATCCAGGCGCTCACCGACGGCGTCCGGGCCATCGGCGAGGGCGCCCTCAGCGACGATATCCAGATCACGGGGCCGCAGGAGATCGGCGAGATCGCCCGCGCCTTCAACGAGATCACCTCGAAGTTCCGCGAAGCGCAGAAGAACGTCGTCGAGCAGGAGCGGCTCCACAAGGAGATGCAGGTCGCGCAGGAGATCCAACAGGCCCTGCTGCCGAAGCGCGTGCCCGCGATCGGCGGCTACGACATCGCGAGCCTCTACCGGGCCGCGAAGGAAGTCGGCGGCGATTACTACGACTTCGTCCGCGTGGACGACGACACGCTCGGCGTCGTCGTTGCGGACGTCTCCGGCAAGGGGGTGCCCGGATCGCTCGTCATGACGATGATCCGTACGGCGCTCCGCATGGAGGCGCGCGGGAACCATTCCGCCGCCGAGGTCATGGCGCGCATGAACGACTTCGTGACGGAAGACATGAAAAAGGGCATGTTCGTCACGATCTTCTACTCAATCCTCGATTCGAAGAACCGCATCATCAGCTACGCGTCGGCCGGCCACAATCCGATGATCCTTTTCCGCGCCGAGACGGACGAGACCTATTTCCTCAATCCGCGAGGTTTTCCCGTCGGCATCAAACTGCCGGACGACACCCTCTTCCGCCGCTCGATCGACGTCGAGAAGATCAAGCTCAAGAAGGACGACATGCTCGTCATCTACACGGACGGCGTGACCGAGGCGATGAACGGCGACCGCGAACAGTACGGCGAGGAGCGCCTCATACGGCTCATCAAGGAATGCGGACGCCTCGCGCCGCAGGAGTTCATGGACCGTCTGAACGACGACATCAAGAGCTTCACCGGCGACCAGCCGCAGAACGACGACATCACCGTCGTCGCGATCAAGGAGAAGCTCATGGCGGACGAGGTGCTCTACGGGATCCGCAGGAAGCTCCTCGATCTCGTCGAGGTGCAGGGAGTCGCCGTCGCGGACGCCTGCCGCATGATGCGCGTTTCGCCCTCCACCTACTATCGTTACAAGAAACGACTCGTCGAGCTCGGCGAGCGCGGGCTCCAGGACAAGACGCTGCGCCGCGAGGTCGACATCAGGCGGATCAGCATCGAGCAGCGAAAGGGCATTCTCGCGATCATCCGGGAGCACCCGCGCTACGGCGCGAAGAACATAGCCGCCGCGTACAACGAGGGAAAGAACGAGGACGATCACATCTCCGCGGCGATCGTCTACGACGAGCTCAAGCGGATCCGTCTCAACACGTACGAGATGAGGCTCGAATACCTGCGCCGCAACCGCATTATCTCCGACGACGAATTCAAGGAGCTCGTCGCGGCCCACGGACGTCCCGCGAGAGGATCCGCCGAGGCGCCTCCCGCGGGCGAGGAGCCCGCCCCGGCGGCGGAAGCGGAAGGGCCGCAGGCGCCGCGGGCTCCGCGCGCGCCGCGGGCCGCGCCCGCGCCGGCGCGCCGCCGTCCCGCCCGCGAGGCGTTCGAGACCGGCGAGGGAAAGGCGATCGAGGTCGTTTCAGAGGAGCTCGACGGCAGCGTCGTCGTGCTCCATGTGGCTGGCCACCTCGATTCCTCGTCCGCCGGCGAGCTCGAGGGAATCCTCGAGAGCGTCCACGAGTACGGATACCGGAACATCATCGTCGATCTCGCGGCGGTGACGTACATATCGAGCGGCGGCTGGGGCATCTTCACGGGGCGAGTGAAAACGCTCCGCGGCGGGGAGGGGGACGTCGTGCTCGTCGGGATGTCCTCGGAGGTGTACGACATATACGAGCTGCTCGGTTTCCAGGAGATCATCATGCAGTTCCCGACCGTCGATGAGGCCATCGCCTACATCGCGCTTCCCCTCGCGGAACGTCGAAGCCGTCTCGAGAAGGCATCCCGGGAGGCCGCACCGCTCGAGCGGGCCGGGACGCGACGGGCCGCCGGGGCGCCGGGCGACGCGGGCGGGCTCGAAACGGCGGAGACGGATTCGCCGTGGGCCGCTCTCAGGATCGAGGCGGGAACGGTCGGCGATCAGGGAGAGATCGCCGTGCTCTACCTCGACGGCGTCGTCGATACGGTGAGCTGCGTGAAGCTCCGCGACGTTCTGGACGCGCTCGTCGATCGGACCGCCGCGAAGATCGTCATCGATATGTCGCGCGTGGAGTACGTGAGCTCGAGCGGCTGGGGCGTCCTCGCCTCGCGCATAAAGGACATCAGGCTGCTCGGGGGGGACATCAAGATATTCGGCATGGATTCGGAAGTCGACGGGATATTCCACATGCT
>DHHN01000169.1:4093-5911 GCA_002403295.1 bacterium UBP1_UBA4771
CGGGAGGGACCGTCGTGGTGACGATCGACGGTGCGGTCGATTCCTCGACCGCCGAGGCGTTCGAGGCCGAGCTCGAGCGCCGGGTCGCGGAGCGGCCGCAGAACCTCGTGCTCGATCTCGGGCGTCTGGTCTACATTTCGAGCGGCGGATGGGGTATCATCATCAGGCATATGCAGAAGCTCGGCGAGACGGGCGGCCGGATCGTCATCGCGGGCATGAACTCGGGTCTTCTCAAGATATTCCGGGATCTCGGCTTCGAGCCCCTGATTCCGCATTACGGGACGCTCGAGAGGGCGCTCGCGGAGCTCGCTCCCGCGGGGCACGCCGCCGGCTTCGCGCCCGGCGAAAAGCCGCGCGATGCGGCCGCGGCGCCGGCGCCCGAAACCGGCGGCCGCGCGAACGATCTCGCCGGCGCGCTTCTCGGGGCGCCGGACATCGCGCCTCTCGAGCCGCTGAAGCCGGTCAAGGACCCCGAGAAGGTCATCTTTATCGATTTCAAGCGGCGCACGGACGTGCGCGAGAACAAGGACAAACGCATTAAGCAGCTCGGTTGGGACGAGTACGGAAAGCGGCTGATCGATTCCGATCGAAAGCCGCGGCGCAAGAAGTGAGCGGATGAAGAAGTACGCGGTGATGACCATGAAGGGCGGGACGGGAAAAACCACGACCGCCGTGTGCCTGTCCCACGGGCTTTCGCTCACGGGGAAACGGGTGCTCCTCATCGACTGCGATCCGCAGCGAAGCGCGGCGCTGAGCTTCGGCGTCAGCGGCGAGCGCGGGCTCGCGGATCTGTTGACCTCGGGAGACGTCGACATTCTCCACGTGCGCGACAATCTCTTCTTCATCGATTCGGGCGGCCGGCGCCTCGCCGAAGTCGAGCTCGTTCTCGGTTCGCGCGAGAATCGCGAGCGCCGTCTCGCGGAGGCTCTCAAACATCTGAAGGGATGCGACTACGTGATCTGCGATTGCTCGCCGTCCCTGAACCTCATCAACGTCAACGCGCTTGCGTACTGCGACGACGTGATCATCCCCGTCTCGATGGATTACCTGGCGGAAGCGGGCGCGGCGCAAACGGCAGGGATCATCGAGGAGATCCACGCGTTCAACAGCCGCCGGCCGATATCCTACTGGCTGCTTCCGACGTTCTACGATTCGCGCACGCGGCTCGCGCACCGCGTGCTCGAGGATCTGCGCGAGCGCTTCGGAGACCGCCTTCTCACGACGGTCATCCGCGCGAACCAGGCGATAAAGGAAGCCCCGGGGCAGCAAAAGACGGTATTCGAGCACGCGCCGCTCTCCCGCGGCGCGTTCGACTATTACCATCTCACCGAGGAGATTCTCGGACGCGATCGTCCGGACGAGAGCCGCGTCCGCGAATCGCACGGAGGGTAGTCTGGCGCCGGCGGGCGAGGCGTGCTACCATCCGGTCCGTACGGAAGGAGATTCGGTGACGGGATTCGAGCTCAGGGAAGAAATCGATCACGGCGGCCGGAAGTATTTCCTGCAGACGAGCCTGCTGCCCCAGCGCGGGATCATCCAGAGCTCGTTCTTCAGGAACGGCGTTCGCTTCGACACGGCGCACATCGCCATCGACGGCAAGGCCTCCGCGGAGGAGCTGCGCCGGGCGACCAAAGAGACGCATCTCGACAACAAGCGGCGATTCCTCATCGTGCTCGGCGTGAGCGATCGCGCGAGCGGCGCGGACGATCCGAAGCCGCACCTGCGTATCGCCCAGGCGCTCGCGCGACGCCATCTCTGCGAGGAGGCGATCCGGGAAGCGCGCAGGGCGATCGGCAAGGGGAACAAGGACTCTCTCCC
>DHHN01000169.1:6000-14144 GCA_002403295.1 bacterium UBP1_UBA4771
CAGGCGATCGAATGCTTCAATCGCGCCATCGGGCTCAATCTCTACTACGGGGAGCCGTACCTCAACCTCGCGCGCGCCTTTCTCCTCAATACGATCGTCAAGGAGGATTACGAGCTCTCGCGCGACATCGAGACCGTTTTCCACGGCAATCTGGATCGCGCGTCGCAGCTCGATCCGTATCTCGTCGCCGACCGCGTCGAAGAGGCCAAACGGCTCTTCCGCGAAAAGGATTACGCCCTCGCGTACGAGACCCTCGAGAGCGCCAAGAGCCGTCCGGAGCGGGGAGGGATCGACGATATCGTGCTCGATCTCTACATGATGCTCCTGAACGACGGCGAAGATCTGCGGGAGGAGGATATCGAGGACTATCTCGAGCGGGTGAGGGAGATCGTCGAGCAGAATCCGACATTCGCCGACGGATACAACAGCCTTGGCATCCTCTATACCGCAAAATGTAAGATATTCATGGATAGGGCGAACAAGGCCTTCCGGAAAGCCCTTGAAATCAATAGCAATTATCAGAAGGCCCAGAAGAATTTGCGTTTATCCGAGAACGACCGGCAAGGAATATTTATCCTTTTAAAGGCATTGTTGGACTGAACTTTGCTAACTTCTTGGTGGATAACCGGAGAGGACCGGCCGCGAAATGGACAAGCTCGCCATAGATGAAGAATACGTCGATAACGTCATCGTCCTCAAGATGCGCGGCATCGTCGACTCGGGAACCGCGCAGTTTCTCGAGGATACGTTCAACGATCTCGTCGCGTCGAACACGGTTCGCATCGTCGCCGATCTCGGCGAGGTCAATTACATCAGCTCCGCCGGCTGGGGGATTTTCGTGGGGGAGATCAAGGGGATACGCCAGCGGGGGGGAGACATAAAGCTCGCGGCCATGCATCCCGACGTGAGGGAGGTGTTCGAGCTTCTCGAGTTCAGCACGCTGCTCCGGCCGTACGGTACTCGCGAGGAGGCGATCACCGCATTCACGACGCATCAGAATACGAAAACGCCATAAGAGCGCCGGAAAAAGAAGCGAGGTTGGAATGGAAGGGATCAACGTATCGTTCTCGAAGCCCGAGGAAAACCCGGACGTGTCGGTCCTGTCCGTTCAGGGGTACGTGGATACCACCACGTCGGCCGAGCTCGAGGAGAGTCTCAAGCGGCTGCTGAAGAAAAACCGCTTCAACATCGTCATCGATCTCGCCGGCGTGAACTATATATCCTCGGCGGGCTGGGGCATCTTTATCAGCGAAATCAAGTCGATCCGGGAAAACGGCGGCGATCTCAAGCTCGCCTCCATGGTGGCGGACGTGTACGAGGTGTTCGAGCTCCTCGAGTTCCAGACGATTCTCGAGAGCTTCGACACCGTCGGCGCGGCGGTCAAGTCCTTCGGCAAGGCCGCGGGCGACGCCGGATCGGACAAACCGGAAAGCCGCTCGGGCGCCAAGGTCGGCACCACGAACGGACCGAAGACCGGCTAGGCATTCGTGCGGTTCCCGCGAGACGACGGCACGAGCGCCGGCGCGAAAGCGCCGGCGCTTTTTCTTTTCCGCCGCGCGGCGTTTCTGGTAGCATGAGAACGCGCCGCGCGGCCGCGCGAGAAAGCGGGATATGCACATCGATTTTGCGATGCGGTTCGACATCTGGACGGCGGTTCTCGGCGCGGGGCTCGTCGCCCTCTCCATCGCCGCCTACCGCCGCACGGCGCCGCCCCTCCCGGCCGGACGGCGGGCGGTGCTGCGGGCGCTTCGCGCCGCCGGCTTCACGCTCCTCGTTCTCCTCGTCGTCAACCCGGCGATCGTCACGACGCGGACGGAGACGCGCCGGCCCCTCGTGCTCGTTCTTCTCGATCGTTCGCGCAGCATGGGGATCCGCGACGCCGGCGGGCGCGGGCGTATCGACGCGGCGCTCGAGGACGCGGCCCATCTTCGGCGCGAGTTTTCCCGCAGGCGGGCCGACGTTCTGGTGCTTCCATTCGCCGGGACGCCCGCGCCCGCTCCGCTTCCCGCCGACAGCGTCGTCGCGCCGGACAGGGACGGCACCGATATCCGGGGCGCGCTCGATGCCGTCCGGGATCGCTACCCCGGCGGCGTCGCGGCCGTCGTGCTCCTGAGCGACGGCCGGGTGACGCGGGGGATGGTGTCGTCCGGCGGCGCGGCGTTCGCCCCCGTTTTCGCGGTGGGATACGGCGACACGGCCCGGAGCGCGGACGTTTCCGTCGAGGAGGTCGTCGCGGACCGCGTCGCCTATCGCGGAACGGCCGTGCCGGTGGAGGCGGTCGTCCGCGCCGAGGGGTATCGCGGAAGCGCCGTCGAGGTGCGTCTGCTCGAGGATGGAAGATCGATACGCAGCACCGTGCTCTCGGTGCGCCGGGACAGCGAGCTTCTCGGCGTCGCGTTCGACTACGTTCCCGGGCGCGAGGGAACGCGCCTTCTCACCATCGAGGCGGTCCCCGCCCGGGCCGAGCGCGACCGCGACAACAACAGCGAGTCGATACGGATCGACGTGCGCAAGGAACGGATCCGCCTTCTCTATGTCGACCAGCGCGCCGATTGGAACTCGGCGTTCATCCGCGATCTCGCCGGGCGGTCGAAGCGGCTCGAGGGCGAGATCGCGCTCGGGACCGCCGGGAGCGGCTTCGTGCTCGACCCCGGCGGGACGCCCTGGACGTTTCCGCAAACGGCCGCCGGACTCGCGCGGTACGATCTCGTCATCGTTTCGGACGACGCGAGGCTCTTCGCCGCGCGGGAGAACGTCGAGACGCTCGTCCGCTACGTCGAGGAGGGAGGGAGCGTTCTCTTTCTGGCCGACGAGGAGTCGCCGATGGCGCGCGACGCCTCCTTCGGCCTGCTCGAACGGGCGCTTCCCGTCCGGCGGGCGGGAACGCCGCGCGTCGTGTACGCCGAGGGGTTCGTGAAGCCGTCGACGGACGCGGCCGGGGATCGATTCGCGGCCACGCTCGGTTTGGAGCGCGCGATCGCCTCGATGCCGCCCCTTCCCGCGAGGATCGGGGGCGTGGTCCCGAGCGCGGGCGCCGCGGCGCCGTTTTCGCTCGAGAGCGGCGGCGCAGCGGGGGCGTTCCTCGCGATCGACCGTCGGGGAGACGGGCTCACGGCCGCCGTTCTCGGATTTCCCCTGTGGCGATGGAAGCTCGCCGGCGGCGAGGGCGCGCGCGTCTATGAAGCCTTTCTCGGCGGCCTCGTGCAGTACCTCGCCGAAGGCGCGAAATCGCCCGCGCTGGCCCTCGACGCCGATCGCACCGTGTATCGAAGCGGCGACCGGGTGCGGCTCACCGCCTCGACAGGCGATCGCGAGGCGTCCGGGACGATCCGCGGGGAGCTCGGCCGGGCGGGAGACGCTTCGGGCGTCGCCCGCACGTTTCTCTTCGAGCCCGATATCCGCCGGCGGGGCGTCCACCGCGCCGTACTCGACGCCCTTCCGCCGGGATCGTACACCGTGGTGGCGTTCGAGGCGCCGCCGGGGGCGGACGCCGCGTCGAGCCCCGCGGCGTTCTCCGTCGAACCGCTGTCGGTGGAGCTTCTCGACATCTCCCGGGACGGGGCCTTCCTCGCGCGAATCGCCGGCGAGACGGGAGGAGCGTACGTCGAACGCGCCGCGCTCGACTCGATCGTCGCCGCGTGCGATCTCTCCGGACGGAGCGTGGAGCATCGGCGCACGCGCGAGCTGCGGGGAAGCATGCTCGCGTTTTTCGGTCTCGTGGCGTTTCTCGGCGCCGAATGGATCGCCCGGAAAGCATGGGGGCTCGTATGACGGCGTCGTGCGCCCGCCGCGCGGGGGAGACGCGGAATCGAAGGCGCGCGGTCGCGCTCGTCGCCGCTCTCGCGGTGCTTTCGACGATCCCGGCCGTCGCGGCGAAACGCGCATCGAACCGGCCGGGCAGGGGAGATCCGGCGGCGTACGCGCTCTTCAGGGGGATGTACGAGGCGCTGCGGGGCGCGAGAACCCTGTCCCTCGAAAGCGAGTTCGTGTGGGAGACGAACGGCGAGGAGATCGGCCGCTCGACGTACGAGCTGCGTCTCGTGAAGCCGAATCTCGCACGCCTCGAGTCGCGGAGCGGTGACGGCGCTCGGACGGGCGTCATCGTGATCGACGGGCGCCAGATGTGGATCCACTGGCCGACCGGAAGACCGTCCATTCCGGGGATCGATTCGGCCGCGGCGCTCCTCGGCGGAAAAACGACGTATATGCGAAAGGCCGCAGCCGCCGGATCGCATTCGATCGGCAGCGAGACGAACGTCCTCGGGACGGGCATGTCGGCGCCGATCCTCGATCCGAGCATCTTTCACGGCCTCGCCGATCCGATGGAGCCGTTTCTCGACGGGGTACGAAGCATCGGCATCTCCACCGTCGACGGCGAAACCTGCGATATCGTCCTCGCCGAGTACGAGCAACGCCGGCGGAGCCGCGCCTTCTGGATCGCCCGGCGCGACCGGTTGCCGCGGCGGCTCGTCGAAACGGTGCGGCTCGACCGCGAGATCGTGAAACGGGAGCACTGGCGAGCGGTCTCGGTGAACGCCGCCGTGCCGGACGATCTCTTCTCGTGGCGGCCGCCCGCGGGCTGGGACGAATACCGGCTGCCGACGCTCGCGGACGGGCTGCTTCCGCCCGGAAGCCCCGCGCCCGATTTCACGGTCACCCTCCTCGACGGCTCGCGCTTCACGCTTTCCGAGCAACGAGGCAAGACGGTCTGGCTCTGCTTCTGGCGTCTCGCCTGCCCGCCGTGCCGCGTGGAGCTTCCGCATCTCGACCGCCTGCAGAAACGGCACGGGAGGAACGGGCTCGTCGTGATCGGCGTGAACTTCGCCGACGACCGGCGGCCGGCGCTCGAGTATCTGAGAGCGGAATCGATCCGCTTTCCGAACGCCGTCGACACGTCCGCCGCGGTTCAGGATCTCTACTATCGCCACTACCAGACGATGAAGGGCCTGAGCGCCGTGCCTCTCAACTACATCATCGATTCCGAGGGCCGGATCGCCGACGCGTGGTACGGATACGAAAAGGGTTCGAACGCCGGCATCGCCACGCTGAAACGGCTCGGAATCATGCGCTGATCCGCGGTCGCGCGCCGAGTCGCGCCGCGCCCGCATCGTCCGGGGACGCCCGGTCATCGTTCGTCCATCGCGGCCCGCCGCTCTCCGCGCCGCGAAATATTCCTTGAAAACGCGCGGGCGATCTGCTTGAATCGCTTCCGGCTCATGTGAAGGGTGGTGGTCGTGATGTGGTGGAGCCTCTTTTTGTTTCCCGCCGATATTCCCCTTTCGACCGTTCATTCGACCGCGTCGCCGCACGGAACGGCCTCCCCGGTGGTCATCAACGAGGTGTACTACGACCACCCGGGGCGGGACGACGGTTGGGAGTTCGTCGAGCTTTTCAACCCCGGCCCCGACACGGTCGCCCTCGCGGGCTGGCGCATCGAATCCCTCGACGGCGCCTCCGGCGGGTCCCGGTGTCTCTGGACGGGCGGGGCGCTCGCGCGGCTCGGGCCCGGCGAAATCGCCTGCGTCGCCGGCGGCGCGCTCGGGCCTGCGAGCGGGTATCTTCTCGCGGGCGAGCTCGAAAACGGCCCCGACGCGGTGCGTCTGTCCTCGCCGGCCGGAGCCGTCGATCTCCTCGGATACGGCCCGATCGCCGTCGAGGGGCTCTGCGAGGGAAGCCCGGCCCCGGACGTGCCGGCCGGAACGGGCCTCTCGCGCAAGCCGGACGGAGTCGACAGCGACCGCAACGATGTTGATTTCGTGCCGGCGGCGCCGACTCCGGGGCGCAGGAATTTCTTCGCGCGCGACGTCGAAATCTCCCTCGTTCCCCCGGTCGATCTCCCCTGCCCGGGCGCTTCGTTCGCGTTCACGCTGCGGCTGCGAAACGCCGGGCTCGAGCCGTTCGACGCTTCCGTGGCGGCGCGCGTCGTCGTCGACCGCGGCGCGGGGTCGGATTCCGCGCTCGTGCGAAAGGAGCTTCGGCTCGCCCCGGGAGCGCTCGACTCGATCGCCGTGAGGGCCGCGACGCCCTTTGCGGATCGATTCGAGGTGAAAGCGTACCTCGAAGGCGCTCCCGATGAATGGGCCGGCGACGACTCGGTCCGCGCGGAGCTTCGATCCTCGCCCGGGGAGATCGTCGTAAACGAGATCATGTATCGTCCCGCCGAGACCGAGTGCGAGTGGGTCGAAATCGTCTGCGCCGGCGGGAGCGCTCACGATCTCGCTGGTTGGACGATCTGCGACGCGACGGGGTCGAGGCGGCTCATCTCGCGGGAGCCGCTCGTCATCGCGCCCTTCGGATATCTCATCCTCGCGCGCGATTCGGCGGCGTTCGCCGGGAGGTACCCGCACTGCCGGGCGCCCGTTCGAAGCCCCGCCGGGGGATGGCCCTCGCTCAACGACACCGAACGCGGCGGCGTCGCCGACCGGGTATCGCTGCACGACGCCGGGGGCGTTCTCGTCGAGTCGGTCGCCTATCGCGACCTCATCGGCAAGGAGCGCGGACGAAGCATCGAGCGTTTTTCGGAGACCGCATGCAGCTCCGCGCCGGGCGGCGTCTGGCACCGGTCGGCGGCGCGGGACGGGGCGACTCCCGGCGCCGAGAACTCGACGCGGGCCCGCGCCGCGTCGAAGGGGTCGCGCCTCGCGCTCGCCCCGAACCCCTTTTCTCCGGCGCGCCACGGCGCGGTCTCCATATCGGGCGCCCTCGCCGGCGGAGAAACCGGCTTCCGCGTGAGAATATTCAGCGTCGCCGGCATCGAGCTTCGACGCATCTTCGGCGAGTCCGGCGGCGCACGGGTATTTTCGTGCGGATGGGACGGACGGGACGACGGGGGCGCCGCCCTGCCGTCCGGTATCTACGTGTGCCTCGTCGAGTTTCTGGGAGCGGGAGGTGGGGTGTGCAGAAGGGAAAAGGCCTGTATCGTCGTGGCCGGAGGGTGATTCGAGCGTGCGCGCTCGCGGCCGCGTGCGCGCTCGGCGCCGGCATCCGCGGCGCCTGCGCCGAAGGCGCGTGGGGCGAGGCGCCGATCCGCCGGATTTCCGGTCCGCTTTCCGGGGTGGCGTCCGATTCCGCGTCCGCCGCGGCGGCGTTCCTGTCGCTCGAGAATCCGTACTCGATCGAAGGGCTCGTCGCGTCGCGGATCGAAGCGGAGGCTTCGGGCGGGATATTCGCCGTCGGCGCCGCCTGGAGCCGGCTTTCGCACGCGCTGTACCGGGAAGACCGCCTTTCCGGCGCGATCGCGTTCGCGACCCCGGTTCCCGGCGTCATGATCGGAGTCGAATCGGGGTTTCTCCGGCGACAGGCGGCGGGCTTTCGCGGAGAGCGTTCTTTCCCGGTCCGACTCGTGGCCGCGTGGAGACGCTCCCGATCGGCAGCCGTGCTGCTCGCCGTGCCGGTGTTCGAGAGCGGCGCCGCCGCGCGCGTGCGAAGCTCGTGGTCATGCCTCGCTTCTTTCGGGACGTTCGCCCTCGGCGTCGCCGCCTTTTCGCCGGACGGCCTTTCGACCGAGCACCGCCTCGACGCGTCCGTATCGCTTGCCGCGCGGGCGACGCTCCGGACCGCGTACGCCTGCCGGTCCGGCGAGCTCTCGACCGGCGTTTGCGTCGAGATCCGGCGCTGCATCTTCGGATTCTCGTGGAGCGTCCATCCCGTGCTCGGGATGAGCTCCTCGGCGGGGGCGGGGAGGAGGTGGACGTGGTGAGGGCCGTATTCGCCGGCGCCATCGCGGCGTTTCTCGTCGCGGGCTGCGGAGGGATCGACGCGCGCCGCGCGGCGGCGCCTCCCGATCCGGCGCGCCGCGGCGAGAACGAATCGGATCACGGAGGTTCGGCGGAGCCCGCGATCTCGGTCGAGGACTTCGGGATCGCCGAGGAGCTCCCGCCCGCGGCCGCCGGCGGCGGATCGAACCTGCGGCCGTCCGGACGCGCCCGCTTCACGCTCGACGGAATCGCCGCTGGCGGAGAGACGAGAGCGGAAGAATACGCTTCGCTGTCGACGAGGCGCATTCGCGTTGTCCTTCGCCGGAGGGAGGCCGCCGGCCGTGAGGCGACGGTCGGTTTCGCCGGAGCGCAGGCGTTTTCCGGATCGATCTCGCTTCGGGCCGGAAGCTTCGTTCCGGATTTCGGCGAGGGCCTGCTGGCGGGCGG
>DHHN01000169.1:14290-18870 GCA_002403295.1 bacterium UBP1_UBA4771
GCGCGATTCGGCGGACTCTCCGCCGGAATATCGGCTGTGAGCAATGGGGACAAGCGCCGCGGGCCCCTCGTCGGCGTCGACGCGCGGACGGGCGCGGGCGCCATCCGGACGGCCTTCGAGGCGGCGTGCGGCCCGGGCGGCGTTCCCGCCGCCTGCGCCGCCTTTTCGTTCCGGGAAGGGGGCACGCGTTTCGGAGCACTCCTCCATTCGGTTCCTTCCGGCCTCGCGGGGCTCTTCAGCAGGGTCGGCGGCAGGGATCTCGGTTCCATCTCCTCGTACGGGGGGATGATCGTCATGGCGGAGCGCACGTTCGCCCGCCGCGCCGCGGCCCGGGCGGCGGTCGAGCGCATGCTGCGAACGGGCGATCGAGAGAGAGCGGATCGATCCGTTTTCAAGATCGAGCTCGAGAAGAAATGGAGGCGCGTTCGTTTCGTCGTTTCGGGAAGCGCGGCCTCGTCGAGAGAGACGCCGCTTCTCCCGTTCCCCGGCGCCTCGGCCGAGAGCAGGGAAGCGAGCAGGGGGGCCGGCGTGCTCCTCTGGGCGCATCCCGCCGCGCCGGTATCAATACGTTTTGCGATAAAGGGCGTTGCGGAATCGCGCGGCGGCCGCGGGCTTCTTCTCTCGCCGATGCTGCGGGTGCGCTCGAGTGGCGGCCGCATGGAAATCGCGGCCCTTCACGCCTCGTACGTGGCGTCGAGCGCGGCGCCGGCCTGCTACTTCTACGAGCCCTCCCTCGAAGGCGCCTACCCATGGCGCGGAGCGTTTCGGAGCCTGCGCAGAAGCGTATTTGTATTTACCTATAAATACAATAAGATAGAGATATCATATAAAGTTGCACTTCAATCAGATACGGCCCCCGAGGGGGCGGTCCAGGCCCTGGCCGTTTTCTGAGAAACGGGATTGCGCGCCGCCTCCGCGTGCGGGGCGCGGGGAAACGGTTCGATTTGTTCCTTGAATCGCCGGCATTCGCGGGCCGTCGCGCGGGATTGGAATCAATCATGCAAGTTGCCGAAGACGATGGAAACCGTTCGGACACTCATATACGACGACAAGACGCACGGCCGGCTGGTTATCACCTTCCCGCCGCCGCTGCCGTTCGCCGAGCATGCGAACGAGATTCTTCACTCCCTTCCCGCGGGCGAGGAGAAGGACAACCTTCTCAAGATCGCCGTCGCCGAAAACGTCTTCAAGCGGGCGAGCATGCTCGCCGAGTACCTCGCCACGTCGACCGCGCCGCACACGGAGATCCTCCGCGTCGCGGCGCTTGCCGTTTCCGGCGAGACGGCCGGCCTCAAGCTCGTCTATGCCGCGCTTCTCGCCGTTCCGCCCGCGGAGCATCTCGTCATGGAGCTCGCCGAGTTCAGGAACGTCAAACGCGTGATGGCGCATGCCGCCGCGAAGGAACGGGCCGGAAAGCCGCTCGGCGAGAGCGAGGAATGGTTCAGGAAAAAGGTTATGCTTCTCTCGATTTCCCACCCGCTCCCCGGAGCGTCGAGCGCTCCGCCGGACGCCCCCTGGCTCGGCTGGAGCGATGAGGTGCGTCGCGCCGTCTCGGATCCGGACCGGCGCTGGGACAAGGCGTTGCTCGAACGCGCCAAGGCCGAGCTCGAGGCGCGGGAGCTCCGCATGAAGCTTCTGCTCACGAACATCGATTTTGCGGCGAAGGAACGCTCGACGATCTATCTCATGACGAGGAGCGAGGAGACGCGCTGGCGCATTCAGGCGCTCGAGGAGGCGTATCAGCGTTTCGGCGAGGCGACGCTCGTTCTCGGCCAGCGGCTCGGCGGCGCATGGGGTCCCATGATCGAGGCGCTCGAAAAAACCGAGGCGGGCCGCGCCGTCTCCAAACTGTTCGAGATCCAGAAGGTCAAGGCCCACTCCTATCCGTCCGTGAAAACGGGCACCTCCGTCATCCGGGCCCTGCTCATGCATCCCCTGCTGCAGAGGGTTCAGCACAAGCCGGATTTCCTGAGCTGCATTTCGGTATATATGAACGCGGCCGGGAACGGGATCCTCGAGATTCTGCTCCGCAAGCTCACCGCGGAACACATGCTCAAGATGCTCCTCGATCTCCCCGGGTTCGACCTTCAGCAGCGGATCCTGACGATCGACCTCTCGAAGGTGCCCCCGGCGCCGTTCGTCGATATCGAGGACATGCCGAGAAACGTCGACTGGGCGAAGGTCAATCAGGAATCGATCGTGAGCTGGCGCACCCTCGTCCTCACGTACATGGACAACGACAACTTCATCGTCGAGCTGATCAACAATCCGCGGGTCGCCGCCCAGCCCGGCATCATCCCCCTGGTCGCGCAGAAATCGCGCTCGACGAGGGTTCTCAACATCGTCGCGAACACTCGCTCGCTCTATTCGGGATTCTCCAACAAGGAGGTTCCCATCAACCTTCTCATGAATCCCGCCAAGGTGCCCCTGTCGGCGGTCCGGAAGTTCATCCACGTGCGGTTCATGGACAAGGCGACCCTCGCCCGGCTCGCGACCAAGGGAAGCTCCATCAGGGAGGATGTTCGGCGCGAGGTTCAGCAATATCTCTCGTCTCTCAAGTAGCGCCCGTCCCGCCGCCCGCCTTCTCCGGCGCCTCCCCGCGTGCCACGTCGCCCACGTCGATTTCCCTCGCGACACGGCNNCGCGCTTCGCCTATTGGGTTGACAAAGCCTCCATGCGCCCATAATATGGATATTGTTCAATTTTTTCGAGATGTGCAGTTTCCCCGGCGAGGATCCACGAGGAGGAGAGATGTTTGCGGAGAGAATGAGCAGGCTCGGCACGGAAACCGCCTTCGAGGTTCTGGCGCGCGCGAAGGCCATGGAGGCCGAGGGGAGGGACATGGTCCATCTCGAGATCGGCGAACCCGATTTCGACACGCCGCCCAACATCGTGAAGGCCGCGATCAAGGCGCTCAAGGATGGGGTCACCCACTACGGCCCGTCGGCCGGGATGCCCGCCGCGAAGAAGGCGTTCGCCGAGCACATCTCGAAAGACCGCAAGGTCGAGGTGAGGCCGGAAAACATCGTCATCACCCCGGGCGCGAAGCCCATTCTCTTCTTCTCGATCATGGCCCTCGTCGACGAGGGGGACGAGGTCGTCTATCCGAATCCGGGATTTCCCATCTACGAGTCGGTCATCAATTTCGTCGGCGGCACGCCCGTGCCGATCCCGCTGCGGGAGGAGAAGAACTTCTCGTTCGACGTCGACGAGCTGCGCGGTCTCGTGAACGAGAAGACGAAGCTCATCATCATCAACTCCCCGCAGAATCCGACGGGGGGCATTCTCACGAAGAAGGACATGAAGGCGGTCGCCGAGCTCGCCGACAAGTACGACGCGTGGATCCTCAGCGACGAGGTCTACAGCAAGATCGTCTATGAGGGAAAACACGTCAGCATCTACGATTTCCCCGAGGTCAAGGAGCGCACGATCCTCCTCGAGGGGCATTCGAAGACCTACGCGATGACGGGATGGCGGCTCGGCTACGGCGTCATGCCGCCGAAGCTCGCCGACGCGGTCGCCCGTCTCCAGACGAACTCGAACTCCTGCACGGCGAGCTTCACGCAGGTGGCGGGCATCGAGGCCCTGACGGGCTCCCAGAGCAAGTCGCGGAAAATGGTCAAGGAGTTCAAGGCGCGCCGCGATCTCATCGTCGACGGCCTCAACGCGATTCCCGGGTTCACGTGCCTCAAACCGAAGGGCGCCTTCTACGTCTTTCCGAATATCACGGGAACGGGGATGAAGTCGAAGGAGCTCGAGACGTTCCTCCTCGAGAAAGCCGGCGTGGCCGCCCTCAGCGGCACGAGCTTCGGCGCGTACGGCGAGGGGTACCTGCGGTTCTCGTACGCCAACTCGCAAGAGAACATCAAGAAGGCGCTCAACAAGATCCGGAGCGCGCTCAAGTAGGGCCTGAGACGGAGAGTTTGCCCCCTGTTGGAGGCCGCGGCTTTCAACGGGGGACTCTTTTTTCGGAGGTAGGATTCGGTGCGCGGCATTGACGTCATAGCGCTCGGCGGCAACGCGATCATTCCGGACAAGGGCACGGGCACGATCGAGGAGCAGCGTCTTCTCACGGACACCTCGATGCGCCAGGTGGCCGATCTCATCGCGGCGGGCCGCAAGGTGATCGTCACGCACGGCAACGGACCGATCGTCGGCAACATCGTCGAGCGGAACGAAGCGGTCAAGGACCGCATCCCGCCGATGCCGCTCGACATATGCGGCGCGGATTCGCAGGGCGGCATCGGGTACATGATCCAGCAATCGCTCCGCAACGAGCTTCTCGCGAAGGGGTTCGAGTACGACGTCGTTTCGCTCGTTTCGCAGGTCGTCGTTTCGCGGGACGACGAGGCGTTCGCGCGCCCGACGAAGCCGATCGGGCTGTTCTACGGGGAGGCCGAGGCGCGCTCTCTCGAGCGCGACAAGGGGTTCCGGATGGTGCTCGACGCGAACCGGGGTTGGCGGCGCGTCGTGCCCTCGCCGAACCCGCTCGAGATCGTCGAGGCGGGCGTGATCACGAAGCTTCTCGAGATCGACGTCGTCGTGATCGCCGTCGGCGGCGGCGGCATACCGGTCGTGCG
>DHHN01000023.1:0-3380 GCA_002403295.1 bacterium UBP1_UBA4771
CGGCCTTGAGAATCCCGAAGATCGATACGACCGCCTCGGGGGAGTTGTCGAGGAACACGACGACCCGGTCGCCGTACCCGACGCCCGACGATCGCAGCGCCGAGGCGAGGCGATTCGCGCCCGCCTCGAGGTCGGCGTAGGAGAGACGCCTTCCGCCGGCGACGAGATATGTCTTGTCTGGATGTTTCGCGAAGGAGCGTTCGAGGAATTCGTGGAGCAGCATGGCTTCCGGGGAGGGGGAAGCGGGATCCGCGATCGAGTCCCTCCGCCGTTTCACCCGCCCGTCTTCCGCGAGATGTAGCTCGAGAGCTTCGCGACCGAATCGAAGTTGTCCGGAATGAGCTCCTCGTCGCGGACGTCGATTTTGAATTCGTCTTGAATGAAAGCGACGAGCTCGAGGATCCCCGTGGAATCAATGATGCCCTTGTCCATGAAGGAGTCGTCGTCCGCGATACCGGTCGAGCTCGAACCAGCGAGCACGTTCTCGAGAATGAAACCGCGGATCCTTTCCTTGGCTTCCACGCGTATCCTCCTTTGCCGGGGCCGGGCCCCGCATTCGCGCACAATGTAGCAGAAAGCGAAAACGCCCTCAAATCAAAATCGAGCGCAGTCGCGCCGGAATGGCGAACGCGTGCAAGGGATATGCCACCGCCGCGCCCGAGGGGCTACGGCAGAGAGAAATGCACCGCTATCCGGTGAAAGTCGCCGAGATCGCCGTACGGCGTGTAGGCGTAGTCGAACTGCAGGCGCTCGAGGATCTTCACGCCGCCGCCGAGGGTGAGGCCGTCCCCCTCGCGGTGCTCCCTGCCGCACCATCCGGCGCGGATGGAGAGCGTGCCGGAGAGGGTGAGCTCCGCGCCCGCGGCCGCGTAGAGGCTCTCGAACCTCGGCTTCACGATATCCGCCGCGATCCGCATCTCGGCGACCGCGGGAACGAGCGCGAACGCGGCGCTCGTTCCACCTCGGATCGTCGTCGGAAGCGGCTCGTCGACACCGTCGAAGCTCACGTCGGGCCCGAGGTTCTGCACGGAGAGGCCGACCGCGATGCGCGGCGCCGGCCACGCGTAGAAGAAACCGACGTCGGCCGCCGCGCCGCCCGCCGACCACTCGGCGAGCGTCTCTCGGAAGTACTTGGCGGTCACGCCAGCCGAGAGCCCCGGGAGCGGCGTAAAGGCGAGCGCGAGCGCCGCCTGATAGCTGCTGTTATCGAGCAGCTCCGTCGCTGCGCCGACGTCGTCGTATCCCTGTATTTCGGGAGCGTACCGGTACACTATCCCGGCGCCGATCGCGACGAGCCGGTTCGCGCGATGGTGAATCTCCGCATGCTCGAAGCGGGTGTCGAGTATCCACTCGGCGTGGGAGACGCCCATGCCGAAACGCTCGACGTTTCCGAGAAGGGCCGGGTTGACGATCCAGTTGAAAGGGTCTCCCTCGAGAGCGGCGCCGACTTCGCCCATGGCGGCCGACACCGGCCCGGCCGCGAGACCGAGATACGCCGCGCCGGTCGCGCCCGGACCCTCGAACGACGCCGCGGGGGCGGCGCCGAATGCGCAAAGGATACATACGATTGCTGCGGCGACGCTCGATTGTAATATGCCGTTTCTCATGGGCCGACCTCGCCGATCTAGCGGACGATCATGATCGGGCGCCTTTCGACCACTGTGCCCGACGCGTCTCTCACGACCGCGAAATAGACACCGCTCATTACGGGACTTCCCTGATTGTTCATTCCGTTCCAGGACATCGAGGTCTCGGCGCCCACCCTCGCGCTCCACACCTCGAGTCCGTCGCCGCTCAGGATGACGATCGAGCCGCCCGCGGGCAGATCCGCGAGGTTGAGCGCGCCGACCGACGGACGGTACGGCACGGGGTAGATGCTGAGGTGCGGCGCGGCGTGAGGCTGCGGCGGCTCGTCGAGCGCGACGAGCGTGTCGATCGCCGAGATGAACATATTGTCGTTCGCGTCGTACGCGACGGCGCGCATGAAGTACGTGTTCGGTATGGTGAGCCCGCCAATGGGCGACGTGTGGCTCGAAGCGGACGTATTGTCCCACACGCTCATCGAGTCGAGCGTCAGATCCCGGTCGTACTGGACGAAGCCGGTCGACGGCACGGCGGTCGCCCAGACGATGTCGTATGCCGTCTCTCCCGTCTTGATCTTCTGCGTGATGCGGCAGAGGTTGTCCATCGCTGCGCTCGCGTCTTGCGGTATCGTGAGCCCCGAGCAGGTGTTCGAGAACGTGCTCAGGACGCCGCTCGCGTTTCGGGCTTTTATACGATAGTAGTACATCGTGCCCTTGAGCACGCTTGAGTCGACGTAGAAGAGCGTCGAGCTGCCGACCGTGTCGAGTGGCGTTGGGTTGAGGTCGGTCGGCGAGAGCGACCGGTACACGATGTAATGCGCGATGTCCGGTTCGACGCTCGGTTCCCAGCTGACGAGGTAGCTCGTCGTTTCCTGAGCGGAGAGAGGGGTCGCGAGGCTCGCGAGCAACGCGAGTATCGATGTTGCAAGCGCTATTCTGTTCGCCATGGTCCTACGCTCCATACTGTGCTGCTATCCGTTGTGTTGACGCCTTGGTGTCGGTTTGTCCGCGTGTTGGAATCACGCACCGGCGATTGCATAATGGAACGCGGTTGACGCTCTCCTTTCTCGTGCATTCGTTTCAAGTTTCTCTTATGTCCGTTTCTCGTTGTGTCGCTTGGTTGCCCGTTACGCTCTATACGCTCTCCGGATGCTGCGATGCCCCGGTCGGGCCTTATTGCCGTTTCACATACTAGTATCGGTTGCGAATGGCAAGTGCAATTATTCGGCCACTCGGCGGAAGGGCGCAGAAATTTCACCCGAGGAACGGATTTTCCCGCCGCTCCTCGCCGATCGTCGTGCGGGGTCCGTGGCCGCAGAGCACGATCGTTTCGTCGGGGAGCGCGAAGAGCTCGCTCCGTATCGAGGCGAGGAGCGTGTCGAGATCCCCGCCCTCGAAGTCGGTGCGCCCGATCGAACGGTTGAAGAGCGTGTCCCCGACGACGACGAAGCCGTCGAAGAGGAGCGAGATGCCCCCCGGCGTGTGCCCGGGCGTGTGGAGGACCGTGCCGCGCGCCTCGCCGAAGACGATCTCGTCGCCGGCGGCGAGCACCCGGTTCACCCGCGGCTCATGGATGCGCCCGAGACCCCAGAGCGGCGCCTCGCGAACCGAGAGCTTGACGATGCGGAGGTCGTCGCCGTGAAGGGCGAAGGGCACCCGATAGCGCTCGACGAGCGGGACGACGGCGGCGATGTGGTCGCTGTGGCCGTGCGTGCTCACGATCGCGACGGGCTCGAGGCGTGCGTCGTCGACGAAGGTTTCGATGACGCGGGGGTCGCCTCCCGGGTCGACGACGAT
>DHHN01000023.1:3480-5096 GCA_002403295.1 bacterium UBP1_UBA4771
GGCCGGGCCGTCCGGGGCACCGGAGCGCCCCGGTCGGACAAACAAGCGCCGCCTGCCCGCAGGGGCGGCATCGCTCTTCCAGGACAACGAGCGTCATCCCTTCGATGACGAGCGCTTCAGCCGGGCAGGCGGCAACGCATGCTCCGCAGACGATACAGACATCCTTGTCGACCGCGACGCGGCCGTTGTGCGATTTCATCGATCGAATATCGTTACCGGCGCCACGCGGCGCCGAGCCAGTACCCGAGCGATTGTACCAGAAGCCGGGGGTTCGACACAACGAGAGCCTGAATCAATCTCCGGGGTTTGACGCCGCGCTCGTCGAAGAGGCCTCTCGCGCGGGAGAGCCCTCGAACGACGCGCGAGAGCTCGTCGTCCGAGAGCCCGTAGAAGATGCGCGCCGCGTGGAAGAACGCCTCGTTCGCCCGGCCCGTCGAGCCTTTCCAGGTCTTCGCGTAGGATGCGAGGTCGCGCGCCGAGACCCGCCCGCGGTCGAGCGCCCGCGCGATCGCCTCGGCCGCCATGTCGGCCCCCTCGAGCGCGTTTATGATGCCGCCGCCCGAGAAGGGGTTGTTCTGGTTCGCGGCCTCGCCGACCGCGACGTATCCGTCGGCGGCGAGGCGGGAGAGCCCCCGCGCCACGGCGCATCCGCCGACGACGAGCCGGGTCCTCGCGCCGCCCGGGCATCGGTGCGCGAGAAACGCGTCGAGATAGCGCACGGCCGGCTTGCCGTCCGCCATGAGCGGATTGACGCCGACCCCGACGTTCGCGCGCCCCGACCCCTTCGGAAACACCCACGCGTATCCGCCGGGCGCGAACCGTCGTCCCAGATAAAACTCGATGAACGCGCGCGACGCGTCGATCCCCTCGACGAGCTGCTGCGCGCAGGAGAAAATCTCCTCGGGCCGGTACTGGTCCTTGAGCCCCGCCCAGCGCGGCGAGAGCGATTCGACGCCGTCGGCGCCGACGACGACCGCGGCGAGCGCGTCGTAGTGCCCGCCCGCTCGAAGATCCTTGACGCGAACCCCCGCGACGCGGCCGTTCTCGCGGAGGAGCCCCATCGCCTGATGCCCGGTTCGAAGTTCCGCGCCCGCAGCCGCCGCGGCCTCGGAGAGCCGCCGGTCGAACGCCTCGCGATCGACGACGAAGCCGGCGCCGGGGAACGCGCGCTCGAAGCGCGTGCCGTCGGGAGCGACGACCGCCACGCCATCGACCGGCGACGATACGAGCGTGTCGTCGAGCGCGAGATACCGCTCGACGTCGGCGCGCGGGCCGACCGCCTCGGCGCACCGAACGGGGTGTCCGACGCGCTCGCGCTTTTCGAGGAGCAGTACGCGGCGCCCCGAGCGGGCGAGCCGCTCCGCCGCGCGCGAGCCGCCGGGGCCGGCGCCGATGACGGCGACGTCGTAGCGGCCTCGGTCCGTCATAGGAAATATGTGAGGTTCAGCGTGAGCATGAATCCCGCGTACTTCAGATCGAAGTTCCCGCCGTGGATGTCGAACTTGCTTTGCGACATCTGGTATTTTCCCTCGAGCCCGAGAGCGTACCGGTTCGAGATGAAGTAGTTCATGCCGAACTCGAAGTGAAGCCCCGCCTGAAAGCTGTTCTGCGAGATG
>DHHN01000107.1:0-1553 GCA_002403295.1 bacterium UBP1_UBA4771
TCGGCCCCGTCGCGTGGATCGTCATGCCCGCCGACTGCGAGCCGCCGCCCACGACCATGACCTCGCCGTTGTCGAACAATGCGAAGTTGTAGCCGTAGGTGCACGTCGCCCACGGATAGGTGGCGTCGGGCGTGTTGAAATTCACGCCGCCGTTGGTCGTCACGAGGATGATGGTCGGTTGGCCGCCGACGTTCGATCCCCAGCCGGTGGCGACCGCATGCGTCGCGCTGATCGCGCGGATACCCTCGATATCCGTGCGCGTGTACGGATACGGCCCGAGGTTCACGGTGGATTTCGTCCAGTTCGCGCCGCCGTCCGTCGTATACATGATGCCGTTGCCGTCAAGGGAGGCGTACCCGACGGTCGCGTTCGCGAACGATATTGACGTGCACATGTCGAGGGACGGGTTCGTGACGACGTTGTTGGCCCACGTCGCGCCGCCGTCCGTGGTGGAGTAGATCTGGCAGGTCGCGTTGTCCGCGCCGCCGCCGATCCATCCGTTCATGCCGACGAACCACATACCGTTGATGCCGGCCGTCGTGATGACGCCGCTCTGGGGGTGGACGGACCAGTTCGTTCCGTCCGTCGTATAGATCATCGTGCCGGACGCGCCTGCGGCGAAGCCGTTCGTTGCGTCGCGGAAGAAGACTTTGTTCAAGCCGGTCGTCGTCGGCGACGTCTGCTGGTTCCACGTCGCGCCGCCGTCGATCGTCTTGTAGATGACGCCGCCGGATCCGACGATGTATCCGACGGATGCGGTCGGAAAGTGCACGGAGTTGAACGTGTAGCTCAACTCCTGCTGGTACTGATACTGCCACTGCGCGAAGGCCGAGCCGGTGAGAAGCAGCAGCAGCGCGATACACAGGCCAGCGATTTTGAACCTCATCATGTTGTAACCTCCCCTGGCGCTGTATCAGGAAGGCCGGTCCCCGAACGAGTGTGTGCGCGTTGTCCCCCCATCGAGCGTTCGAGGACGCAGAATCATGGATTTAGACGTTACTGATCGATGTGCGGCACCACCTCCTTCTCTATCGTTCGAGCCGCGTGAACCAGAGAATGCCGCCGAGATCCCTTCTCTGAAGATCCTCATATCCGGCGTCGTCGGTCACGTTACGCGCGTAGAGCACCTCGGCCTCGACCTGCCACCAGTGCCACTGGTACGAAGCGCCGGCGGTGAAGCGATAGCGATCGGTGTTGGCGGGAAGCTTGAGCCAGCGATCGGCGAGATAATCGGTGATCTCGACGCCGCCGCGGACGGCGAAGACCTGATAGGCGTCGTATTCGACGCCGAGCCGCCCGACGTTCTGCGTGAACGTCCGGTTCCGGAAGCTGTGCGCGCCGTAGTCCTCCGCCGTGATGTCCCAGCTGTTCAGGACGTACTCTGCCGAAACGACGAGATGCAGGGGTTCGTACGCGTAGCTCGCCCCCGCCCCGATCGAGCGCAGGCGCAGCGGATTCTCGTACAGCAGGACGTCCTCGAAGCGCGGCCGCTTCGCCCATCCGTTCTGGTCGAACGACCGCGCGCTCACGCCGACGACGAGCGGCAGGCCGCG
>DHHN01000107.1:1632-4327 GCA_002403295.1 bacterium UBP1_UBA4771
ACGAAGTTCTGCACGCCGAGCTCGGTGCCGTGCGAAACCTCCCGCAGGCTGTAGGACGAGAACGAGCGGATCTCGTAGATGCCGTCGCCCGAGTAGCGGTAGATGATGTTGTCGAAGCCCTCGTCGGTCTTCTCGAACTTCGTCCGGTTCTGGAGCCGCATCGGCCGGACGATGAAGCCGAGGCGCCACGCCTCGCGGGGCGACACGATCAGGCCGACGTTGCCGCGGGTGTAGTTGTGCACGATCTCGGGCCTCGTATAGTAATCCTTGAGCCCCGTCGAGATCTCGTAGTCGAAGCCGAGGCCGACCGACACCCTGTCGGAGAGCCGCAGCGAATAATCGGCCGTCATCACGGGTCCCCAGTGCGTGATGTCGCCGCTCGTGAGATCGGTGAGGAAGAACGGATCGTTGTACTGGTCGAGCTCGAGCGAGCGATGCTGCTCGCGTTGCCAGATCCGCTCGTAGCGGAAGGATCCCGCCGTCGCGTGGCGGTCGCCGAGGCGCTTGCGCCCCGAGAAGGCCCCGGACCCGTCGTTCAGGAGATGCGGATCGTACGGCCGCTTGAGATCCCCCTGCGATTCGGAGAGCGACAGCGCGAACCGGATGTACGACTCCTCGAAGTCGTAGACGAGATAGGCGGGGTTCCGCCCGAAGTCGTAGGGATTGAGCTGGTTGTCGCGATCGACGAGCGCGATCGAGCAGTTGCCCATCGTCGAGACCCGGATTCCGTCGGCCGAGGCGCCCGCGGCGCCGAGCGCGGCGACGCAGAGCGCGAGCGCCGCCGCGCGGCGGGCCGTTCGCATCGTTACGATCCCGTTCATCGAACTCCTCTTCCTCTATCGCACGTGACTGTACCCGGGCGTCGGCACCGTCGGCTCGAAGTCGAAGGCGCTGTTGTTCGTGTCGAACCCGGGGACCTTTCGTTCCATCGATCTGCCGCTGTATCGGGTAATCCCGTTGCCGCCGAGCGTGGCGTCGAGACGGACCGTCATGTATCGCGGGGAGGTCGGATTGGCCGAGTACTCGACGGCGTCGAGAATCGTGTAGAGGGGGATCTCGACGTACGGCGAGCACATCAGGCCGCCCGAGCTCGAGGTGTAGCAGTGCTCCGCGTGGGTGTATTCCTCGCCGGTCGCGAGCCAGAGGGCGCAGTGGGCGATATTGTAGCTGAACTCGTTCCCCGTCGCCGTGAGGGGCAACAGATTGGGAACAAGGAGGTTGTCGTAGTCGCTGCTGTAGGCGCAGAAGAACTCGTAGTCGGCCTGCAGGAGGTTGACGCAGAGGGCCCCGTACTGGTTGTGGTTGACCGCGTCGGAGGCGAGCACGAGGTAATCGTGGGGGGCGATCGGGCATTGGCGCGTCACGCCGCGGACGCCGGGGAACTGGTACACGTAATAGGCGAGCGCGAAGTCCACCGCTTCCCAATCCATGAGATAGTCGACCTGCGTGCTCCGGCACACGATGTGCCCGTCGAGGTAGATGGTGTCGGCGGTCGAGTTGTAGAGCTCGACGTACTGGTCGAAGTAATAGAAGATGGAGCCGTTGCAGCCGCAGAAATAGACCTCGTTCAGCACGACGGGCGAGAGCGGGACGAACGACATGAAGAGCGTGTCCGCGATCTCCTCGGCGCCCCGGAGGAGCCTCCGCTTCTGGCCGGTGAGCAGCACCCTGTTGACCTCGTCGCGCATGCTCGCCTGTATGTAGTAATCGCCGGCGGGAAGGTCCTCGAGCACGAGGAGCCCCTCCTCGTCGGTCGTGAACACCTTCCGGTAGACGAACGTCGTGCTCGAAACCTCCACCTGCGCGTTCGGCGCGCCGCGCCAGGCATCCTCGTACACGCCGCTCGTGTCGAGCGCATGGAGAACGAGAACGTTGCGTCCGTCGGCGTGCCCCGGCCGGTCGAGGCCGCAGGAGCCCGCGAGCGCCGCGCACGCGCACGCGCAGATCGCCGCGATTATCCGCCGTTTCATCATCGCCACCTCATCCATGCCGGCATGCCGTGGAAGTATCCCGGCGTCACGGGGGAGATATTGACGAAATCGTACGTCGAGTTGTTCGTGTCGAGGCCCGGCTCGCGCCTCTCGACGGAGGTGGCGCTGTACCGCGTGACGCCGACCCCCGCGAACCCCGCGTCGACGCGCACCGTCATCTCCTTCTTCGCCGACGGGTTCGCGCTGTACTCGACGCCGTCGATCACCGTGTAGATCGGCAGGAACATGTAGTTGTTTTCGTCGATCGAGTACTCCTCGCCGGTCGCGATCACGACCGCGTTGTGGACGAGGTTGATGAGATAATCCGTCGTCCGGCCCGGAATGATGCTCTCGAAGTTCGGCACGCCGGGGACGTCGTAGTCGTTGCCGAGCGCGTTGAAGCACTCGTAGTCGGCCTTCGACAGGTCGGGCGAGTTGGCGCAGTAGTTTCGGTGGTTCACCGCGTCGGCGGCGATGACGACGTACCGCCCCGGGGCGATCGGCCACTGGCGACCCGTCCCCTTCAGCTGGAAGGCGTAGATCGCCCGCACGTAGTCCTTGTTCTCCATGTCGGGGTCGATCGTCCCGAGCTGGCGAGTCAGAATGACGTTGTCGAGGTACAGCGTGTCGTTCGAGGCGTTGTAGAGCTCGACGTACTGGTCGTAGAAGTAGTAGGAGCTCGCGCAGGAGCCCGCGTAGAAGATCTCGTTGATCATGAGGTTGCT
>DHHN01000208.1:0-2529 GCA_002403295.1 bacterium UBP1_UBA4771
CGCCGAGCGCTTCGAGCGCGCTTCGTATCGAGCCTTCGATCTGTTCGCCGAAGAGGTCCTGCACCGAGCTCTTGAGCGCGACGGCGATCCCGCCGCTCTCTCGTGCGCGCAGGGTGAGCGTGATGTCGCTTTTCTGCTCCGCCCTGCCGACGCGCGTTTCCTTCACATCAGCCATGGCTCACTTCCGTCGGAAAAGGAGGAAAAGGCCCCACCGGCCGTCCGCCGTCTGGAGCCGCAATGAATCCCGGCAATCGTATCGTCCTGTCGTCGCAACCCATACAGTATAGCAGAATCTACCGCATTTGTGGGGGGATGTCAAAAGGCGGGTCGATGCGCTTTTTCCTTGCGCGGACCGTGCGCCAGCGATATAATCGTCGCATCCCCTGCGCCATCGACCGCCCCTCTTTCTTTGGGCTTCCCCTGCTTCGATGGAGGTCACCATGAACGCCGTACTCGTCGGTCCCGAGATCGAAGAGAACCTCTCCCTCAGATATCTCGCCGCCTCTCTCGTTCGCGCGGGGCACGATTGCGCGATTGTCCCCTTCAACCGCCGAAGAGACCTACGGGCGGCCGCGAAGGCCGTGCTGCGCCGCCGGCCCTCCCTCCTCGGGCTCTCGCTCGTCGTGCAGCGCCGCTATCCCGAATATCGCGAGCTCGCGACGCTGCTGCGCCGGCTCGGCTTCTCGGGGCACATCACGGCGGGGGGGCACTTTGCGGGTCTGCGCGCCGAAGAGATACTCCGCGACGCGCCGGCGATCGACACCGTCATCCACCACGAAGGGGAGGAACGGATCGTCTCTCTCATGAAGCTTCTCGATTCGGGCGGCGCGGCGCCCGGAGCCCTCGACGGGATCTCGTGGCGCGCCGCGGACGGCTCGATCGGGTACCGCGCCCCGGCCCGGGTCGCCGGAATAGACGATCTCGCTCCTCCGCTCAGGAGAGGGCCACGGCGCATCCTCGGGCTCGGCTCGGCGCCGATCGTATCGAGCCGCGGCTGCGCCGGCTCGTGCTCATTCTGCTCGATTCACGCGTGGCACCGTCAGGTTTCGGGAGATCGCCTGCGGTTCCGCTCGCCGACGGCCGTCGCTCGAGAGATGATCGATCTCGGCCGGGACCTCGGCGTCCGCGTCTTCACCTTCCACGACGACGACTTTCTCCACCCCGACCGGGCCAAGACCAGCGAGCGCTGCCGGGCGATCCTCGAGGCCGCAGAGGACGGGATCGGCGAGCCATTCGCGTTTATCCTCAAATGCCGTCCGGATCAGATCGAGGAAGGGCTTTTCGATTACCTGAAATCGAAGGGGCTCGTCCGCGCATACGTCGGCATCGAAACCGCCACGCAGCTCGGCATCCGCACCCTCAACCGGCGGGTCGCGCCGGGGGACAACGAGCGCGCCCTTGCGATCCTGCGCTCGCTCGGGATTCTCGCCTGTTTCAACCTCCTCGTCTTTCACCCCGACACGACCATCGAGGAGCTCGACGAAAACGTCGCGTTTCTTTCGAGCAACCTCGATCATCCCTTCGACGTCGGGCGCACGGAGCTCTACGCCCGCGCCGCGCTCGAGACGAGGATGGTGAACAAGGGCAGAGCGGTCGGCGACTGGCGCGGCTACGATTACCGCATCGCCGACGCGCGCGCCGAGGAGGCGTTTTCCCTCTTTATCGACGCTCTCTGGGAACGGCACTTCGGGACGCGGTCTATGCCGCACCGCTCGCAGGATCTGAGCTTTCGCATGAACCTGCTCCGGCGGTTCCATCCGCGCTTCGCTCCTGCGGAGCTCGAAACGCGCGTCGGAGCCCTCGTGCGCGACGTCAACGACGCGACCGTCGAGCACCTCCGGCGCATCGCCGGCGCCGCTCGGACGGGCTCGCGCGAGCTCGCGCCGGCCGGGCGCGCCGCTCTCGTCGAAGCGATCAGCTCGCACGCCGCGGCTCGGCTGCGCGCCCAATCGATCCAGTGGGCTTCGCTCGAGCTCGAGATCGAGTGCCGCTCGCGCATCGCCAGAATGGTTCCCGCGGCGGCGCCTTCCATCGGCACGGCGGCTCGCGCATTGAGCCGCGCGGCGGCGGCGGTGCCGATCGTCGCTCTCGCCTTTTGCGGCTGCGCAGACAAGGATCAGGTGGTCGATCCGTTGCCGCCGCCCGTCGTGAGATTCGGAGCCGAGATCGAACCGTACCTGAATTATACCTGCACGAGGGCGGGCTGCCACTCGACTCAAGACGCGCAGGCGGGGCTCGTTCTCGAATCGGGCGAGAGCTACGACATGCTCGTGAACGTGCCGAGCACGCAGCTTCCCGCGATGAACCGCGTGACGCCCGACAGCAGCGCCGCCAGCTACATCGTGCATAAGCTCGAGGGCACACAGCTCTCCGTCGGGGGGAGCGGCGAGCAGATGCCGAAGGGCGGCGTGATGAGTCCGTCGTTCATCGCCAAGCTGATCCAATGGATCAAGAACGGAGCGCCCCGAAACTGACTGGCGCGGCCGTTGAGCTTTTCACAATCGTTTCCCCCATTTTCTGTTGCGCCAT
>DHHN01000208.1:2748-3191 GCA_002403295.1 bacterium UBP1_UBA4771
GATCAG
Organism: bacterium UBP1_UBA4771; assembly: GCA_002403295.1. Classification (GTDB taxonomy): domain Bacteria; phylum Krumholzibacteriota; class Krumholzibacteriia; order Krumholzibacteriales; family Krumholzibacteriaceae; genus SSS58A. The sequence continues at coordinate 2,755 of DHHN01000208.1, forward strand.
ATCGGCGCCGTGCTCCGGCCCACGCAGACGATCCCGGGCGATTTCCTCCACGCGCTCGCCACGGGCTACATGATGATCATGACGGGCGCCTTCAAGACCGTCGCGATCGAGGCGCACAGCAAGGCCTCGAACGTGAAGACGATCGACGACATGATGGGGTTCGCGCTCGATCCGGTCTACAACCGCCCGCTCCGCGAGACGCCGCACGCGATCGCGGGCCTCGAGATGACGCGCTACATGTTCGAGACGTGCACCTCCTCCGAGCAGTGCGCGAAGGTGGTCGTCAAGAACCGCGGCAACGCGATGCGGAACCCGTACGCCGCCTTCGCGGCCGAGCTCACCGAGAAGGACGTGCTCGGAAGCGAGCCCGTGTCGCTCCCGCTCCACCGCCTCGACATCGCGCAGCACGCCGACGGCGCCGTCGTCGCCGTCCTCGC
>DHHN01000208.1:3258-4329 GCA_002403295.1 bacterium UBP1_UBA4771
GCCGAGATGGCGTACCGGATGGCGGGGATCGCGAATCCGCGCGGCCTCATCGATCTCGCCGAGATCTGCGACGAGTACTCGTACAAGGAGCTCCAGCACATGGAAGCTCTCAAGTTCTGCAACCGCGGCGAGGCCGCCGAGATGCTCGAAAGCGGCGCCACCTCGATGCAGGGGGATCTCCCCGTCAATATCTCCGGCGGCGCGCTCGGCGTCGGCCACCTCTTCGAGGCGTCCGGCGCGCACAAGATCCTCGAGCTCGTCGAGCAGCTCCGCGGCCACGCGGGCGCGCGCCAGGTTCCGGACGCGAACATCGGCCTCGCGCAGGTCTGGCGCGGCGTTCCGACCGCCACGGGAGCGGTCGCCATCCTTTCGAACATGTAGGAGGTCTTCCGCAATGGGAATGAGGAAAGTAGCGATCGTCGGTGCCGGCATCACGAAGTTCGTGCGCCGGGCGCAGGAGACGGGAAAGGAGCTCTCGTGGCAGGCCTCGAAGATGGCGCTCGACTCCTGCGGCCTCACGCTCGATGACGTCGAGGCCGTCACCCTCGGCACGGCCCCCGACGCCTTCGACGGCGTCCACATGAAGGGCGAGTACCTCGCCGACGGCGCCGGCGCGTTTCGAAAGCCGTACATGCGCCACTTCGTCGGCGGAGGGACGGGCGTCTTCAGCCCCATCCACGGCTGGTTCCACGTGGCGAGCGGAATGGCGGACATCGTGCTCGTCGTCGCCGAGGAGAAGATGTCCTCCTGCCACCCGCATCCGCAGGGGGCCTTTCTCACGATCTTCGACCACACCACGGAGCAGCCCCTGAAACCCACGCTCATCTGGATCTTCGCCCTCGAGATGAACCGGTACATGAGCACCTACGGCATCACGAAGGCGGACATCGCGCGCGTCGCCGTCAAGAACAAGGCGAACGCCCTCGACCACCCCTCGGCGCAGGTCGCCGAGAAGATCACCGTCGAGGACGTGCTCGCGAGCGAGACGCTCTGCTGGCCCGTGAACCGGCTCGACATCAGCCCGGCCTCCGACGGCGCGGCGGCCGTCGTGCTCGCGAGCGAGCGCGTGGC
>DHHN01000208.1:4372-6189 GCA_002403295.1 bacterium UBP1_UBA4771
ACTGCCGCGCGGATGGCGTACGACATGGCGGGGATCAAGGAGCCGCACAAGGAGATCCACGTCGCCGAACCGTACGACCCGTTCGACTACAAGGAGCTCCACCACATGGAGGGGCTCATGCTCTGCCCGCGCGGCGAGGCGGCGCGCCTCACCGCAGAGGGGTACACGGCGCGCGACGGGGCGCTTCCCATCTGCCCGTCAGGCGGCGCGCTCGGCGTCGGCAACCCGATCGCGGCCACGGGCCTCATGAAGATCATCGAGATCTTCCTCCAGCTCCGAGGCGAGGCGGGCAAGCGGCAGGTGCCGGGCCAGCCGCGCTGCGGACTCGCGCAGGCCTGGGGGGATCTCATGCAGATGGGCACCGTCGTCGTGATGAGAATATGACGCAAAGGAGACACGCGATATGAAGCTCGAAGATTACGAACTCGGCGGCACGCACCTGCGATCTTCCGACTTCGCGAAGGGGAAGGTGCTCACGACCGCCTGGCAACCGAACCTCGCGTACGCCTGGGACAACGGCGTCGCGATCGGCCGCTATCTCGAGGAGCTCAAGGGGGGGCGCATCATCGCCCGCGTGTGCCATTCGTGCAGGCGCATCATGCTCCCGCCGCGGATGTTCTGCGAGCTCTGCTTCAAACCGACCGACGAATGGCATTACGTCGAGGACACGGGCACGGTGAACACGTTCAGCATCGCCCACGTGAACTGGGACGCCTCGCGGCGAGGCCCGAAAGAGCCGCCGCTCATTCCCGCCGTGATCGAGATCGACGGCGCCTCCCCCGGCATGGGCATCCTGCACATGCTCGGCGAGGTGGATCCGAAGAACGTCTCGATCGGCATGCGCGTGGCGGCCGTCTGGAAGAAGCCCGGGGAGCGCACGGGCGCTATCACCGACATTCTCTATTTCAAGCCGGCGCGCGCCGCGGCGGCGAAAGCCCCGCGCGCGGCGAAACGGAAATCGGCCGGCACGGCGGCGAAGAAGCCGGCTCGCGCGAAACGCTGACCCGGCGGAGGTAAACCGAAATGGCGATCTCGGAAAAGATCACGAAGACGACGACGCCGACCTTCTGGGAAGGCGAAATTCCGGTCAACTACATCTACACCTTCGGGCTCGCGGGCGAGACGTTCTTCCGGGCGGTGAAGGACAGGGGAACGTTTCTCGCGACGCGCTGCGAGACCTGCGGCGTGACCTTCCTCCCGCCGAAGGCGTACTGCGACCGCTGCTTCGCGAAGCTCGAGAAGTACTTCGACGTCGGAACGACGGGCTGGGTCGAAACCTTCACGGTGAGCTTCAAGAACATGGACGGCTCCGACAAGAAGCGGCCGCGCATCCTCGCGATGGTCAGGATCGACGGCACCGACGGCGGGATCATCCATTATCTTCAGGGGATTCCGTTCGACGAGATCGCTCTCGGCATGCCGGTGCAGGCGATACTGAAGCCGAAGGCCGAGCGCACGGGCGGGATCGAGGACATCGTCGGCTTCGGGCCCGTCAGAAAATAGCGGACGCCCGACGGTCGCGGCGCGCCGCCCCCCGCAGAACGCCGTATCGCAGAAAAGCGCCGGAGCTTCGCGAGCTCCGGCGCTTTCTTGCCCCAACCGCGTCTCGGTGCGAGGAAAATGAAGGATGGGCTTCCACCGCGAGCCCATCCTTCTCTTGAGTCCCGAAGGGTTGGATCAGGGGTGCGATCCTTCTGATTCTGCCGCCTTCGGCTCTCTGCGCTACGCAAGCCTTCCTGACGATGGGGGTCCCCGAACCCTTTACCAACACTGTAACCGCGGGCTCTGGAAAGGCACACAAGTAGCGCTATCAAACA
>DHHN01000208.1:6307-6697 GCA_002403295.1 bacterium UBP1_UBA4771
GCACGGGGCAAGGCGATTCCGTGGCCCGATTAAATAATTTAACAGAACGGGGGGGCGCGTAAAGATTGTTTCCTTATATATAGACGAGGTGGACGGTGTTGGTTTGGCTCTTCTCTCCCAACGGGATACCCGCCGCGAGAACGATTCTTCCCCCGATTCCGGCCGCGCGGAGCGTCTCCTTCGCGGCGGCGAAGATCTCGTCCGTTCGTTCGAGGCGGGAGATGGGGATCGCGAGCGCGCCCCAGATGAGCCCCGCTTGCCGGATCACCGCGGGATTGTTCGTGAGGGCGACGACCGGGGCGGGATATCGATGCCTCGCGACGAAGCGGGCCGTCCTCCCCGTGTGCGTGAGGCAGGCGATCGCGTGCGCCCGCATCGAGCGCGCCATGT
>DHHN01000196.1 GCA_002403295.1 bacterium UBP1_UBA4771
TTCCCTCTCCCCGAATATGCCACCTGTGGCACATACCTTGCTCGAAGCGCAATCACGAGGGGACCGCAGGATTCGAATCGGAAGACAAAAGGAGGTTCCGCAATGAGGAAGGTTTTCGTTCTGTTCACGGGTCTGTTCATCCTCTCCATGTTCGCCGCCTGCTCCGAGGATACGACCCCGACCCCGCCGGCTCCGCCCGCCGATCTCGCGATCACGACCGCGGCGGTCGCCACGGGTTACACGTGCTCTCCCTACAGCATGACGATCGAGGTCGAAGGCGGCGTTGCGCCCTACACGTGGTCGCTCGAGGCCGGCAGCAGCCTCCCCGACGGTCTCGTGCTCAGCGCAGACGGCCGGGTCACGGGTCTCTGCATGATCACCGGCGCGCACACCTTCACGGTGCGCGTCGAGGATAGCTCCGAGACGCCGAAAACGGCCGAGCGGGAATTCACGCTCTCGGTCGAAGTTCCGTCGAACCCCTCGCTCGCCGTGTTCTTTGACGATCAGGCGACGGTGTGCAGCACGGGCACGGCCTCGTGGACGCCGCTCAGCTGCTACGTCTACATCATGCTCGAGGAGAGCGAAGTGGGTTGCGCAACGGCGTGCGAGTTCAAGCTGCGCCTCACCGACGCCGACGGCGTCGATCTCGATCCGGGTTCCGAATACGCCATCATCGGCACCTCGACCCCGTCCTACGTCGCGGTGACTCTCGGCGATCTCTTCAACGGCATGGCGATCGCCTTCAACCGGCCGATGTACGCCACCGAACCGATCCTGGTCGCGAGCTTCAACATCCTCCTTCTCGAGGATCTCCAGGATCTGTCGTTCAAGTTCGAGCCGAACCCGGGCGGCTACCTCGCCATCGCTTCGTGCGAGGAAGGCTATCCGATCGTGGAGGTCAACGGTCGCGCCGCCGCGGTCAACTACTAGACCGACCGGCCTGACCGGCTGATGGTATGTGCCCCTCGGGATCGCGCGGCGACGCCGCGCCTCCCGGGGGGCCTTTTTTTCGTCACCGGATGAGTTTCTTGAGCCCCTCGATGACCCTGTCCTGCGCCTTGCTCTTCGCCTTCGAGAGATCGAGCATGGCCGAGGGGTGCTTCGAGGTGCCGGTCACGCGGATGTCGAGCACGAGGTTGCCGCTCGAATCGCGCATGAGATCGAGGGCGCTCTTGTAGGCGTCGATGTTCTTCATCCGACCCTGAACGGCGGGCGGGATCACCGCGTGCACCATGTAATCGAGCGATCCGTCGAGCCCGAACGATCCCTTGATCGCCCATGCGCCCGCCGACGAGGCGATCGTCCAGTCGTCCGTGATGAACCGCCCGTCCCGCACCCTGAAGTTTCCCGTCCACTCGTTGAAATCGAACTTCGTGAGGGGCGAGACGTCGAAGTTCTGTATGCTCGCGAGTCCGCCGAGGTATTTCTCGAAATTCACCGAGCCCCTGCTCGAAAGAGCGATGCCCGTGGCCGCGAGCGACACGAGCGGATCGAGCCCCTGCCCCGTGACGAGGCTCGCCTTCGAGCTGACGTTGAATTTTCCCTGAATGATGGTTCCGAGGGCGATCAGTCTGCCGAGCGCCTGGCCGGCCTCGACGCCCTCGAGCGAGAAATCGATCGAGCTCTCGACGCGCGCGGGTTTTCGCACGTCGCTCGCGATCGTCGCGGAGCCTTTCCCGCCGGCGTAGCCGAAGCTCGCCGGATCGATCCTCACCCTGCCGTCCCGGATCGTTCCTTTCGCCTCGACGGCGGTGAGGACGGCCTCGCGCGTGACGACCGAATCGAGCTTCACCGTGAAGGCCGTGTTCTTGAGAAAGAGAACCGCCTCCGCCCCGCCCGCGGCGGGCCGCCGCTCCGCGGCCGCCGCTTTCGACGCATCGGCCTTCGCGCCTCCCCTCGGCTTCTGGTAAGGCTGTGCGTCGAACGAACGGCCGGCCGCCTCGAGGCGGATGACCGGAGCGTTCACCATCCTGTCGAGATAGGGACCGAGATCGGCGATCGGCTTCGACTCGCCGGACTGAAGCAGCTTCTGCGCGACGTGCGCGAGCTCTGCCGAGGCGGGCAGGACGTTCGCGAGAGAGCCGTTGAAGGTGTACGGGCTGCCGCCGATGCGGAACTCGCCGACGACGCGCTTCACGTCGGTGTTCGATATCTCGACCCTCGCCTTGAGTCCCGAGATTCTGACGGGGGGCGGGGCGAACTCGCCCTCCCGCGGACCCGGCGGCTGTTGCACGGCCTGCAGGACGAGCTCGCCGTCCGAGACGTCGATCGTTCCCTCGAGCTCGATCGCCTGCCACGAGAGCGTGATCTGCTCGAGCGTCAGGGGCTTCGAGGCGCTCGGCATGAGGCTTTGCCACGCGAAGGCGTTGCCGGAGCCCGTGAAGCGGGCGGCGATCTTCCCGATCGACGCGAGCTCTCCCGAGCGAAGCGAAGCGTCGGCGAGGCTCGCCTCGAAGGAGAGGCTCATGCCGAGGGGTTCCCGCGCGAGGCCCGAAACGCGGCCGGAGAACGCGATCGTTCCACCCGCGAGTTCGGGGCGCGGCCCCTCCGCCGCCGGCTTCTGCGCGGGCGCCGCGGCGGGCGAGAGCTCTTCGAGCTTGAAGGCTTCGATCCTCTCCAGCACCGGGCCGAGGGGCTTCTCGTCGCCCTCGATCGAAAGGTCGAGCCGCGGAGCCGTTTTGACGTCGGTTATCTCTCCGGCGATCTTCACGGAAACGAGGTTATCCCAGCGGACGCGCGCTTCCCGTATCGCGAGCCGCGAGAGCTCATGATCCGTCTCGAACCCGCCGTCGAGCGCGACCCGCTCGAGCGCGACGGCCGGCGGCCGCCCCGGCCGGGCGACGAGAACGGAATCGGCGCGCGCTTTGGCGTCGAGAGCGAAAAGCTCGCCCGCCGGCTTCATCGAGAAATGCGCCTCGAGCCCGCGGATCTTGATCTCGCGGTCCGCGTTCCCGTTCACGAGCACGACGGAGCCTCCGCGCACCGCCGCGGACGTGATCTCCGGCTTGCGTCTGAGGAGCGAGAGGAGCGACGCGCGGACCGTAACCGTTTCCGCGGAAAAGTCGAGCGCGGTCGTGTCGGGAAGCGTCTTGTCGAAACGCAACTCCACGATGTCCACGCCGAACCCGAAGGGAAACGCGACCTTGACGCCGCCGATCGTCACCTTCGCGTCGACCATCCTCTCGACGCGCGGAAGCACGAACGCCACGAGCTTCTCCTGCGTGAATACGAGACGCACCGCNNNCGCTTCGCCGCCATGACACGTCCTCCCATCCTGCGACTGTCGAACCGTATCCGTTCCGTCGGGCGACCGCCGCTTCGGCACGGCGGCCTTCCGGCTCGACGCCGGCGGCCGCCGCCCCGCGCACGCTCGCCGTGGGAGACTCTACCGCAACGGGGCGCGGGCTTTCAACTTGAAATGCCCCGCGACATTCACTACCATTCCGCCGTCGCGCGCGGAGGCCGGGACGGAAGCGGAGACGCCCATGATACGATACATCGAACCGGTGTACAGACCTCCGAGCGAGGCGGACTCGCTCATACTTCAGGCGACGATCGGCTGCTCGAACAACACCTGTCTTTTCTGCTACATGTACCGGGGAAAGCCCTTCCGTGTGAAGCACTGGGAAAAGCTGCGGAGGGATATCGACGAGGCGGCCGCCCTCGCGCCGGGAACGCGGCGCGTTTTCCTCGCCGACGGAGACGCGTTCGTGCTGCCGACCCGTCTTCTCGCGCGCATCCTCGATTACCTCCGCGCGACGTTCCCGAGCCTGCAGCGCGTCACCGCGTACGCGTCGCCGCCGAACCTGCTCCGAAAATCAGCCGCCGAGATGCGGCTCCTCGCGGAGAAGGGGCTCAAGATCGTCTACTACGGCGTCGAAACGGGCGACCCGGAGATTCTCGCGAAGATCCGCAAGAACTCGACCCCCGAGGAGATGGCCGAAGGGTGTTCGAGGGCGAAAGAGGCGGGGCTCAAGCTCTCGATCACCGTCATACTCGGCCTCGCGGGAAAGAAGGGAAGCCTCCGCCACGCCCGCGAGACGGCGCGGCTCGTGAACCGCATCCAGCCGCGGTTCCTCTCGGCGCTCACGCTCATGCTCGGGCCCTACGAGCGCGAGTACTGTGAGGCAATGGGGCCGGATTTCGAGTACAACGACGCGGTGGACGATACGATCGAGCTCCGCGAGCTCATCGCGGGCCTCGAGACCGACAGCTGCATCTTCCGCAGCAACCACGCGTCGAACTACCTCCCCCTCGCCGGTACCCTCATGGGCGACAAGCCCCGCCTCCTCGCCGATATCGACCGCGCCCTCGCCGAGCCGGACCGTTTCCTGCGCGACGAATGGATGCGCGGGCTCTGAAGAGAGTTGACGGAGCGCCTCCCGCGGATTATCTTTATTTCAGAGACCTCACGAGGGGGAAATATGAAAATATCCTTCGATACGCCGCCTTGCACGCGCGTGCTCGCGTTTTCGGCCCTCGCGGTTCTCGCCGTTTGCTGCGCAGGCTCATGCGACAACGAGAATCAACCGACGGGCATCGGCCCGCGATACCCGTACGGCGTTCTCCTCGGCGCCACCGGCTGCAAACTCTTCGCGGAGCCCTCGGAGGGCTTCGACGCTCCCTCCAACCGGGATTGCGTCGCGTGGACGTACGCGACCGACGGCACGCTCATGCTCAAGCACGTGAACGCGGGTTTCAACTGCTGCCCGGGAGAGATCACGGCGGACATCACGATCTCCGGCAACGCGATCACGATCGTCGAGCACGAACGAATGGGAGGGTGCCGTTGCCTTTGCCTCTTTGACGTCAATTACAAGGTATTCAAGCTGCCGGCGGGAACATACACCATCAGGTTCGTCGAGTTGTACGAGATCGACGACCCGCCGCTCGCCGTCACCGTCGATCTCGCGTCGAACCCGACCGGCAGTTTCTGCGTCCCCCGCACGCACTACCCGTGGCACGATCCGGACGGATCTCAGGCCGAGCCGGCCGGAAGGATCGTGTCGACGCTCGACTGTGGAACGAAAGAGGCGGCCACTCCCGCGTTCGGCCAGAGCTTTCCCCGGGACATGTCCTGCGCGTCGTACCGCTACGGGGACGACAACGTCCTGCGCATCACCCACGAAAACGCGGGGTTCAACTGCTGCGCCGGCGCGATCTCGGCCGACATCTCGGTCGAAAACGGGGTCATTACGATCGCCGAGCGCGAGGACCGGAGCGACTGCGATTGCGCCTGTCTGTGGGACGTCTCATACGAGATCGCAAACGTCCCTCCCGGCTCGTACACCGTTCGCTTCGTCGAGCCATACCGCAACGCGGAGGATGAAGCGCTCGAGTTCCCGATAGACCTCGCCTCCGCCCCATCGGGGATCGCGTGCGCCGGCCGCGTGCGGTATCCGTGGACCCACGATCGGACGCGGGAGGAAGACTGGCTGCTGCTCGACCGCCTGCGCGATTTCATTCTCGGATACATCGGATCGGCTCCCTGCTCGGGCGACGGGGAATGCCGGCATATCGCCTTCGGCGCCAAACCGTGCGGCGGGCCGTGGCGTTATCTCGTCTATTCGACCCGCAACGTCGATCCGGATCTGCTCGCCGATATCGTGAGCCGGCACAACGCCGTGAACGCCGTCTTCAACCGCCGGTGGCGGGCGATATCCGATTGTTCGCTCCCTCCCGTCCCCCGCGCCGGCTGCGCCCTCGGCTCGTGCGTGGACCTCGATAATCCGCCGCGATGACGCCTCCGCGGACGGCCGTCCTCGTCCCGGGGGAACGGGCGTTTTCAGTGGACAAAACACCCCGCATCCATTATTAATAGGGGACTTGGAAACGCGCCCCCATCAGGGAGCGCGACAGATTCAATATATTGCAATATAAGCTGATACAGGGAGGTTGTCTTGGCCATCATCCTCGACGGAAAGAGCCTTACGCTCGAGAAGCTCGTCCAGATCGCCCGGCACGGCGAGAAGGTCGAAATCGCTCCCGAAGCGATCGACCGGATGAAGGCGTGCCGCGCCATGCTCGAGAAGAAGATCGTCGCCCACGAGATCATGTACGGCGTCAACACCGGCATCGGCGAGTTCTCCGAGGTCGTTCTGAACGACGATCAGATCAAGGACTTCCAGCGCTACCTCATCTACAACCACGCCGCCGGCATCGGCGACCCGGCCCCGATCGAGTACGTCCGCGCGGGGATGGCCTCGCGCATCAACGTGCTCTCGAAGGGGAACTCCGGAAACCGCCCCGTCATCGCGCTCACGCTCGCCGAGATGCTCAACAAAGGCGTCACGCCGTACGTGTGTCAGAAGGGCTCGGTCGGCGCCTCCGGCGATCTCGCCCCGATGTCCCAAATCGCGCTGCTCCTCCTCGGCGAGGGACAGGCGTACTACGAGGGGAAGCTCCTTCCCGGCGACGCCGCGATGAAGCGCGCCGGGATAGCGGTTCCCGGGCTCGAGGCGCGCGACGGGCTCGCCGCGATCAACGGATCGAACCTGCTCACCTCGATGAGCGCGCTCATGCTGTACGACACGAACCGTTGGCTCAAGCAGGCCGAGATCGCCGCCTCGATGACCCTCGAGGCGCTCATCGCGAACATGAAGCCGTACACGCCGCTCCTCCATGAGGTCCGGGGGTTCACGGGCGCCATCCGCTCGGCGAACGCGATCCTGAAATGCGTCGCCGCCGGGGACGTCGTCATGGGAAAGGTGAAGACGAAGGTCCAGGACGCCTACTCGATGCGCTCGA
>DHHN01000070.1:0-6955 GCA_002403295.1 bacterium UBP1_UBA4771
AGCGCGCGGTGGTTCACCGCTGATGCTTGGTGTCCTCGTGTCTTTGTGGCATCGTCCTTCCGTCCTCCCCGGACGCGGGGGGCGGCCGCGCGAGGGAAGACGATATGGCCACGAAGCCACGAAGGCACGAAGACGGGAAGATGGTCAGGACAATCGCGGAATCACTTCATGGCGCCGGACAACCTGCACCGCCGCGGCGAACGGCGCGCACCTCGGCGTCTTGGCGCCTTCGCGGCACCCCTTTTCGCGTGTCCGGTTCAGCGCGCGCCGCCGTACAGGTTGAGCAGGACCACGCCGGCGATGACGAGGCCGACGCCCAGGAACTTGACCGGCGAGACGCCTTCCTTGAAAAGCGCGATCCCGATGAGCGCGATGAGCGCCGTGCCGACCCCCGCCCAGATCGCGTACGCCACGCCGACCTCGATGCGCTTCAGGACGAGCGCCAGGGCGCCGAGGCTGGCCAGGTAGAAGGCCGCGGCCGCCAGGGACGGCCACAGGCGTGTGAAGCCCTGAGAGATGCGCAGGCAGGTGGTGCCGCTGACCTCGAGCACGATCGCCAGGAGGAGGAGCAGCCACGGCATGGCGCTACTGCGTCCTGCAGACGTAGATGCCGCCGAGCTCGAGATTCAGCGCCGCGAAGAGCTCGTCGGTGTACGAATCGAGAAGCCCCTGGATGGTCTCCTGGAGGAGGCCGCCGCTCAGGTTGAGAAGCCCGCACAGGAGCCCGCCGGTCGCGTTCACGTCGAGCGACGAGAGCGCCAGCGTCACGTTGCCGACGCCCATGAGCTCCTCGATGCCCTGCCATTGCGTGGCCCGGAGGTCGAGCTCGGCGGTGAGCGTCATGATCATGGTCAGCTCGGCGGTGCACCGGAGCGTCGTGCCGACATCGACCGGCATGATCGTGACGCCGGTGAACTCGGCCGAAGCCCTGCGCGCGGCGAGGTCGACGGAGACGGCGGCCTCCTTGAACGTGAAGTCGCAGCCGCCCTGTCCGCCCGAGCACAGCGAGCCCTCCGGGCACAGGACCACCGCCGAGCCCATGAGATCGAACTGGAAGAGCGGCGAGGGCAGGCAGATCGTCTGGTCGATGAGCGTCGAGAACGACTGCGCGACATCGGCCTCATCGACGCAACCGGGCGCCGCGAGGTCTTCGTACGCGAAGGCCGATGGCAACTCGGCGGTGCGCGTGCCGTCGGTGATTGCGAGCGCGCAGGCCTGGAGCGGCTCGCCGGGCGGCGTCACGGCCTCGATGCGGGCGTCGTCGATGACGGCGGCGTTGACGACGGGGTTCCCGCAGAGCGACACCTGAAGCGCGCCGTGCGAGAAGCCCGAGCCCGTGATGACGATGGGCGTGCCGCCGTCCGGGGGACCCGTTGCCGGCATAACGCCGGAGATGACGAGGGGCGGCGTCGCGGGGCAGAGGGCCTCGTTGTACTGCGCGCAGTCGATCGCATCGGGCGTGGGGTCATCGCCGCAGTCCGGGAAGGGCGGCGGCGGGCGCTGCGAGAAGCCGAAGAGGTGACCGAGGAGCCTGACGGCATCCGCCAGGTCGAGCCTGCCGTTGTCGGTCACATCGAGCGCATCCCTGCAGAGCTCCTTCTGGCCGAGGAAGAGATGACCGAGGATCGCGACCGCATCGGCCGTGTTCACGGTGCCGTCGCGATTCGCGTCGCCGCGCACGAACTGCGCCGCCGTTGCGGGAGCGCCGGCGACAACGACGCCGCACAGGCACAGAACGCGTAGATTCCTTCGCATGCAACGCCCTCCCGAGTGCGCCGCCCGGCCGAGAGACGACCCGACCGGCAGCCCTGCCTCCTTCTACTATACCGCTCGGCGTCCGGAGTTTCAGCGGGGGGATGCCGGGCAGGTCCGTGAAACCGCGCCGCGCCCGGACGACTATACCCATTGTTGTGCCGGCGCCGCCCGAAGGCTCGCGAGCGCTTCAACGAATGCCGCCGAACCGTTACAATAAGATGATGAGGCTTGTGCGACTCACGAGGAACGCCGCCGGTTCCCTCCTGCGACCAATTCGTCCGCGGACTCTTCGCCATCGAGGTGCGTGTCGACCATGAAGACATTCATCATTGTCGCCGTAGTGCTCGTCCTGGTGCTTGCGGTTGCCGGCGTCGTGGGCGCCAAGGTCCTGTTCTCGGGCGGTGCGGATCAGACGCCGGTCGTCCGCCTGGAGACGCCGCAGCGCGGCGACCTGATCGAGGTCGTGAGCGCGCCCGGCGTCATCGAGCCGGTGACGAAGGCGGAGATCCGCTCGCGGATTTCCGCCCAGATCGTCGATCTTCCCGTCGATGTGGGCGCGCGCGTCACGAAGGGGAATCCCGGCGCCGAGCCGCCGGCGCCGGCGACGGTCCTCTTCCGCCTCGATGACAAGTCGCTGCAGGCCGACCTGCGCTCCGCCCGGGCCAGGCAGCAGGCCCAGCGCGCGCAGATCGAGGTCGCCAAGACGAGCATCGAGACGGGTCTGCGCCAGATCCAGGGCATCGAGATCAGCCTGGCGCAGGCCGAGCGCGATCTTGCGCGCCAGACGGAGCTCCTCAAGACGAGCGATGTCACCGAGTCGGTGGTCGACAAGACCCGCACGCAAGTCGAGGGCCTCAGGATGGATCTCCTCGCCGCCAAGAGCAGGCAGAAGGCGACCGAGCTTGCCCTGACGATCGCCGAGCACAACCTGGAGGCGGCGGAGGCCGAGATCTCGCGCGCCCAGGAAAGCCTGACGTACACGACCATGAACTCGCCGCTCGACGGCGTCGTGACGCGCCGTCCGGTCGAGGTCGGCGAGACGGCCACGGGCTCGCTCTACAATCCGGGCACGGTCATCATCGAGGTCGCGGACATGACGCAGGTGCTCCTCAAGGCCGAGGTCGACGAGGCCGACATCGCCAAGGTCAAGATCGGCCAGAAGGCCCGCGTCCGCATCCAGGCCTGGCCGGACGAGGAGTTCGAGGGCGAGGTGACCATGACCGCGCTGGCAAGCTCGGTCGACCGCACCGGCTCGCCCTACTTCCAGGTCGAGGTGCTGCTCGACAACAAGGACGAGCGGATTCTCTCCGGCCTGAACGCCGATGTCGACATCGACATCGCGCTCCACAAGGATGCGCTCAGGATTCCGAGCCAGGCCGTGCTCTCGCGGCCGCTCGACTCGCTGCCGGCCGATATCCGCGAGAATCCCGATGTGGACAAGAAGAAGGCGTTTGCGACCGTGGTCTACCGCACCGTGGAGGGGAAGGCCAAGGCGACGCCCGTCAAGATCGGCCGCAGCGACACGACGCACACGATCATTCTCAAGGGAGTCTCGGAAGACGACCAGGTGATCACCGGGCCGTACAACGTGCTGGAGAAGCTCCAGCACGACCAGGCGGTCAAGGAGCAGCCCTCCGAGCAGGCGCCCGAGGGCGCCGCGAAGGACGCCGATGCGAAGAAGTCGTAGCGGCCCCGCCGCGGTGCGCCCATGCTGATACGGCTCTCGGAGGTCACCAAGATCTACCGCCTGGGCCAGGAGCGCGTGCATGCCCTCGACGGCGTGTCGCTCGGGATCGACCGGAACGAGTACATCGCTGTCATGGGGCCGTCGGGATCGGGCAAGAGCACGATGATGAACGTGCTCGGCTGCCTGGACCGCGCGACGTCGGGCACGTACGAACTCAAGGGCCAGGACGTGACGCGCATGAGCGCGGGGGCGCTCGCCCGCATCCGCAACGAGGAGATCGGCTTCGTGTTCCAGTCGTTCGAGCTGCTGCCGCGCCTGAGCGCGCTCCACAACGTCGAGCTGCCGCTGATCTATTCCCGGCGCGTGTGGTGGTGGGAGCGGCGCACGCTGGCGCGGCAGGCGCTCGATCGCGTGGGGCTCGGCCCGCGCGCCTCGCACCGCCCGAACCAGCTCTCGGGCGGCGAGCGCCAGCGCGTGGCGATCGCGCGCGCCCTGATCGGCTCGCCCAGCATCCTCATGGCCGACGAGCCCACCGGGAACCTCGACACCAAGAACAGCGACGACATCCTGGCGCTCTTCGACCGCCTCCACGCCGAGGGGCAGACGATCATCGTCGTCACGCACGAGGAGTCGGTCGCCTGCCACGCGCGGCGGGTGATTCGCATGCGCGACGGCAAGATCTGCGCCGATGCGCCGCAGGCGAAGGAGGCGCGGCCGTGAAGCGCATCGCCGCCTTCCTCATGGCATCGCTGGGGCTGGTCGTCCAGAGCGCGTGGCTCGCCCTCAGGCAGATCTGGGCCAACAAGTCGCGCTCGTTCCTGACGACGCTCGGCATCGTCATCGGCGTCGCGTCGGTGATGGCGGTGATCGCGGCCCTGACGGGGCTCAAGGCGAAGATCGTGACCAAGTTCGAGACGGTCGTCGGGTCCAACAACATCTTCATGTTTCCCGACCGGCCGGACGGCGGGAAGTTCCGCCACGCGCCGTGGCACGTGATCCGTTTCCGTCCCGAGCAGTTCGAGGGGCTGCTCCAGCACTGCCCGTCCGTGGCGCGATTCACGCGCATCTGCGAGAGCCGGACGACCGTGCGACACCGCGAGTACGTGATCGAGGACGTCGGCGTGCGCGGCATCGAAAGCTCGTGGCACGCGATTCAGGGCCGCAAGGTGCTCATCGGCCGCCCCTTCAGCCCGGTGGACGAGGAGCAGGCGGTCCAGGTGTGCCTGGTCACGGAGGATGTGCGCGACAAGCTGCACCTGGACCGCGACCCGACGGGCGCGCGCATCATCGTCGGCCGCCGCTCGTTCCGCGTCATCGGCGTCATCGAGAAGGCGCCGCAGTTCGGCGGCCGCGAGGGCCGCAGCGAACGGGAGGTCATCATCCCGTTTGCGACGGGCTGGAAGTTCAAGTGGCCGTGGATGTGGGCGATCGCGTCGAGCAGGAGCGCCGAGACGGCCGAGGAGGCGACGGCCGAGGTGCGCTTCTTCCTCCGGCGCATGCGGCATCTGAAGCCGGGCGACCCCGACACGTTCCACCTCGAGGTCATGGAGCGGCACCTCAAGGAGATCCAGAGCGTCGCCCTGATCATGACGGCGGTCGCGGGCGGCATCGTCGGGATCTCGCTGCTCGTGGGCGGCATCGGCATCATGAACATCATGCTCGTCTCGGTGACGGAGCGGACGCGCGAGATCGGCATCAGGCTCTCCATCGGGGCGCGCGGCGTGGACGTGCTCACGCAGTTCGTCACCGAGGCCGTCGTGCTGAGCCTCACGGGCGGCATGATCGGCATCGCGCTCTCCTTCACCGTGGCCTTCTTCGTGAACAGGCTGAGCTCGCTCGACATGATCATCAACCCCGGAACGGTGGTGCTCGTCTGTTTCGTCTGCGTCGGCGTCGGCGTCTTTTTCGGGTGGTACCCCGCCCGGAAGGCGGCTTCCCTCAATCCCGTCGAGGCCCTGCGGTACGAATAGACAGCGCCGGCGGGCGCGGCGCGGCGGATTTCCCCCGAGGATCGCCCGGCGGGCGCGCCCCCCTTCGTATCCGCGCTCTTTCCGTTTGCCTCGTTTCGCCGCGGTCGACTATACTGCGTGCCATTCGCGAGGAGGGACGCGTGTCGGGACCGGTGCGGTTCGTGCGGCGATGGGGAGAGGAGCTGATCGCGGGCGGCGCGAGCGGCCTGCTGCTCGCCCTGTGCTTCCCGCCGTTCTCGTCGCGGTATCTCGCCGCGGTGGCGCTCGTGCCGTTTCTCCGGTATTTCCACGCGCGGCTGCCGCTGCGGGCGGGAGAGCTCGCCGCCGCGCAGCCGCGGGGCGGCCGCCGGAAATCGCTCCGGCGCATCATGCTCGAGCGCGGGTTCGGCGCGGGGTTCGCGCTCGGCGTCGTGTTCTTCACGACGCTCCTCTACTGGATACTCAATCTCATTCCCGCCTCGGGCGTCGTCACGCGGTGGATACTTTTCCCCGCGCTCGTCCTCCTCGTCGGCTACCTCTCGTGCTACACGGCGATCTTCGGCCTCGGCCTCTCCTGGTTCGCCTCGCGTCTCGGACATGCCGCGCTCTGGGCGGCGCCCGCGCTCTGGGCGCTCGTCGAATACGCCCGCTCCCACGGAGAGCTCGCCTTCTCGTGGGGCGTGCTCGCGAACGCCCTCGCCGCGCGTCCGGCCGCCATCCAGAGCCTCGCGGTGTACGGCGCCTTCGGCCTCTCGCTCGTGCTCGTGCTTCTCAACGTCCTCGCCGTGATCGCGCTCTGCTCGCGTTCGCGGCGCTCGCGTTTCGTCGCCGGGGCGGCGTTCGCCGCGCTCGCCGGGGGCCACCTCCTCTGGGGCACGGCGGAGATCGAACGCTTCGATCGATCGGAGACGGCCATCGGCGGCGCGCGCGTGATCGCCGTCGTGCAGCCGAACATCGATCTCGCCCTCAAATGGGAGGAGGCGTATCGCGATTCGATCTTCCGCCAGATGGAGCGCTACGTCGCGCTCGCGTCGCGAGAGGGCGCCCGTCTCGTCGTCTTTCCCGAGACGGCGGCGCCCGTGTCGTTCAAGGCGTCCCCCGAATATCTCGGGCGGCTCCAGTACGCGGCGCGCGAGAGCGACATCGACATTCTCACGGGCTACGTCGATCACTCCAACAAGGGGGGCGAGTGGCGCTCCCACAACGCCGCGATTCTCATAGCCCGCAGCGGCCTGCCCGCCGGAAACTACCACAAGGTCAATCTGCTTCCCTTCGGCGAAAAAATGCCGTGGAGCCAGTATCTTCCGGCGCTCAGCAAGCTCGATTTCGGCCAGGCGAACTTCATCGCCGGCACGAAGCGGACGATCTTCGAGTCGGAGGCGGGGGGCTTCGGCGTCCTCATCTGCTACGAAGCGGCCTTCGCCGGGTACACGCGGCGGTACGTCCTCGACGGCGCCGATTTTCTCGTGAATATCACGAACGACGGCTGGTTCGGGCCGGGGCCCGGCCCGCGGCAGCACGCCGAGATGGCGATCCTGCGCGC
Organism: bacterium UBP1_UBA4771; assembly: GCA_002403295.1. Classification (GTDB taxonomy): domain Bacteria; phylum Krumholzibacteriota; class Krumholzibacteriia; order Krumholzibacteriales; family Krumholzibacteriaceae; genus SSS58A. Next base: position 6,935 of record DHHN01000070.1, read on the forward strand.
CGTCGAAAACCGCGTGACGCT
>DHHN01000070.1:7097-12438 GCA_002403295.1 bacterium UBP1_UBA4771
GACGGCCGCCCCCCGGGCGCATAATTGCCGTTGCGCAGGGCCCTCGCTTCCCCTATGCTCGCCCCGAATGCCGCGGCGGCCGCGGCCTGCCGGCGCGCGCGAATCCGCCGCCGCGCTCGTCCGTCGGCGGCTGCGCATTCCACACACGCGCGGGGTTTCTCGATGAGATTCGACGAGCAGGCGTACCTCGACGATTCCTACCGAACGGAGTTTTCGTCCCGGGTGAGAGCGGTCGAGCCGGCGGGCGAGAGGCTCTCGGCGGTTTACCTCGAGCGCACCTATTTCTATCCCGAATCCGGCGGCCAGCCCGACGACCGGGGCACGCTCGGCGGAAAGAAGGTCGTCTCGGTGAGCGAGGACGCCCGCGGCGTGCGCCACCTCATCGAGGGGACGCTCGCCGGCGCCGGCGAGGTCGAGGGCGCGATCGACTGGAAGCGCCGCTTCGACCACATGCAGCAGCACTCGGGACAGCACCTGCTCTCGCGCGTGTTTCTCGAGGCGCGTGGTCTCAGGACCGTATCGTTCCACCTCGGCGAGGAGACCTGCACGATCGATCTCGAAGGCATGACGCCCTCGCCGGAGACGCTCGACGCGGTCGAGGCGCGCGCGAACGAAATCGTTTTCGCGAACGCGCCGATCCTGCATCGCGTCGTCGGCGCCGATGAATTCGATGAAATCGCGGGAGGAGCCGCCGCGGCGCCGGACGGCGCCGGCACCGGCGGCGCCGTGCTTCGCTCGCGGCTCCCCGAGGGCGTCGATCGCGTCCGGATCGTCGAGATCGAGGGGCGCGACCGCTCCACGTGCTGCGGCACGCACGTGCGCTCGACGGGCGAGATCGGCGTCGTCAAGATTCTGGGCATGGAGCGGGTGAAGGGGCTCGCCCGCGTCGAGTTCGTCTGCGGCGGCCGGGCCGTGCGCGATTACGCGGCCAAGCACAATCTGATCGCCGCGCTCGCCGAGTCGTTTACGACCGATTGGCGCGAGGTGCCGCGCGTGGCCGCGAAGCTCGGCGAGGAAGCCCGGGAGCTTCGAAAGAAGGCGGAGGATCTCGGCAGGGAGCTCGCGCGCCGCCGCGCTTCGGAGATCGCCGCGCCGACCGGCTCGGCGGGGGGGTTCGCCGTCGTGAAGCGGGTCCTCGAGAGCGGCGATGCGCGATCGTTGCGCGAGACGGCGTCGAGAATCCGCGAGTCGGAGCGGACGATCGTATTGCTCGCGCTCGCGGGACCGAGCCCGGCGCTCGCGTTCGGATGTTCCCCCGGCGTTCCGCTCGACATGGGGGAGCTCATGAAATCCGCCGCCGCGCTCATCGGCGCGCGAGGCGGCGGCGGCGCGGACTTCGCGCAGGGGGGCGGAGGCGACGGCTCGCGCGCCGCCGAGGCCCTCGACCACGCGGAACGGCTCATCCGGGAGGCTCTCGGCGGATAGACGCCACGGGGGATCCCGGGGAACGGCGGTCGCGGGCGTTCCGGCGGCGCCCGGCGGGGAGATCGGGATGGTTTGGAATCCACCCGCGAGTAACCGGAAGCGTCGCGAGGAGATGGTGCGGACGCAGATCGAGCGCCGAGGCGTCCGTGACACGCGCGTGCTCGAGGCGATGCGAACGGTGCCTCGCGAGATCTACGCGGGCGCCGAGGATCTCGAGAGCGCCTTCCACGACGGACCGCTCTCGATCGGTTGCGGGCAGACGATATCCCAGCCGTACATCGTCGCCTATATGACGGAGATGCTCGCGATCGGTTCGAAGGACCGCGTGCTCGAAATCGGCACGGGGAGCGGCTACCAGGCCGCCGTGCTCGCCGAGCTCGCCGCCGAGGTGTACACCGTCGAGATCGTCGAGGAGCTCGCGCGCGCCGCCGAAACGCGTTTGCGCGAGCAGGGCTACGCCAACATACGATTCCGGACCGGCGACGGATCGCTCGGCTGGACCGAGGAGGCCCCGTTCGACGCGATCATGATCACGGCCGCGCCCGAGCGCCCGCCCGACGCGCTCGTCGCCCAGCTCGGGGAGGGCGGCCGCATGATCGTGCCGGTCGGTTCGTACGAGCAGCAGCTCGTGCTCCTGACGCGGCGGGGAGAGCGGATCGAGCGGCGCCAACTCATCGGCGTGCGGTTCGTGCCGATGACGGGCCGGATCAGGGAGAAGCCATGACGATCGGCATTGTGTATCACGATCTTTTCGCGGAGCATCTCGCAGGCTACACGCATCCCGAGAGCCCCGGACGATACGAGGCGATCATGCGGCGTCTGCGACGGAGCTCCGCGGCGCCGCGGCTTTCCTTCATAGAGGCCGAACCGGCGAGCGAGGAATGGCTCGCGCTCGTGCACGATCCCGATTACGTGAAGGGCATTCTCTCGCTCGACGTCGCCGAGGCCGTCATCCTCGACTGGGGCGATACGGTCGCGACGAAGGCTTCTCCGCGCGCGGCGCTTTTCGCCGCCGGGGCCGGCGCGCAGGCCGCGCGGCTCGTTCTCGACGGGACGATCAGCTCGGCGTTCTGCTGCGTCAGGCCGCCCGGCCATCACGCGGAGCGAAACCGGGCGATGGGGTTCTGCATTTTCAACAACATCGCCGTCGCCGCGGCGTACCTCGTCGAGAGGGAAGGCGTCGCGCGCGTCGCCGTCGTCGACTGGGACGTGCACCACGGAAACGGCACGGAGCGCATGTTCCTCGAGGACGATCGGGTGCTCTACGTGAGTCTCCACCAGTATCCGCACTATCCGGGCACGGGAGACGCCCGCACCGTCGGATCGGGCCGCGGGGCGGGATACACGATCAACCTTCCCATGGGCGCCGGCGCCGGCGACCGGGAGTATCTCCTCGCCTTCCGCGACCGCGTCATCCCCGCGCTCGACGAATTCAAACCGGGATTCATCCTCGTCTCGGCCGGTTTCGACGGCCATGCCGAGGACCCGCTCTCCGGCACGATTCTCACGACCTCGGCCTTCGGGCGGATGACGGCCCTGCTCCGCGAGTGCGCCGAACGGCACTGCGCCGGGAGGATCGTCTCGATGCTCGAGGGCGGCTACGATCTCGCCGCTCTCGCCGATTCCGCCGAGGAGCACGTCAAGGCGCTTCTTTCGACGTGATCAGTCTCGTGTTCGAGAATGCTCATTCCCTCGGTGCGGCGGTCAACGATCGCGGGTGCGGCTAGATGCCCAGAAACAGCCTATGCCGCTCCGAGCGGCTTTCGTTGATCGCCGACACGCGGATCGCCGGCAGGTCGAGGACGGGACACTTTGCCTCGCAGACCCCGCAGCCGATGCAGAGATCGGGATCCACGACCGGTTTCTTGAGGATGAACGCGTTTCCCTCCGCGTCGAGCGCCTCTTCCTCGACGAAGACGATCGCCTTCCGCGGCGTCGGGCAGTGCTCCTCGCAGACCATGCAGTTTCTTCCGAAGGCGTAGGGGATGCAGCGGCTCGTGTCGAAGAAGGCGAGGCCGATGCGGATCTCGTGCTTCTCCTCGACCGACACGGGGCGGATGGCGCCCGTCGGGCAGACTTGCGAGCAGAGGTTGCAGTTGTACTCGCAGTAGCCGAGCCGCGGAACGAGCACCGGCGTCCAGAGCCCTTCGAGACCGGCTTCGGCGAAGGTCGGGTGCAGCCCGTTCGTGAGGCACACCTTCATGCACTCGCCGCACTTGACGCATCGACGGAGGAAATCTCGCTCCGGGAGCGCGCCGGGCGGCCGGATGAGGAGCGGATCGGCGCGCTTGCGCTGAACGCCTGAGGCGAGCGCCGGCACCGCGAGGAGCGCCCCGGCGCCGCTTGCCAGCAGCCACCGGCGCTCGAGATCGACGTTGCCGTCGCCGGTGCGAGCCGTCGTCGGCCGGATCGATATCGCGTCCGCGGGGCACACGTCGCGGCAGTTCCAGCAGACGAGACACTCGCGGCTCGCCCATTTCCCCGACGGGAACGGAGTCGCGTCCCCCTGGCACGCGACGAGGCACTTGCGGCAAGAGATGCACTTCGACGCGTCGTTCGCGACGCGCGCGCCGAACTGTCTCGTGCCGATGAGCCCGAGCAGCGCGCCGAGCGGGCAGAGGTAGCGGCACCAGAAGCGCGGCGCGAGAAGGTTCAGCCCGAGGATGACCGTGAAGATCGATCCGATGAAAAGCGTTTGCCGGAAGACCGGCTGCTCGAAGGCGAGGACCGTGCCGACCATCGCCGAGTAGAGGCCGTCGACGGCGGGGCTCAGGTACGGGACGTCGAGCGCGTACGCCCACTCGAGGAGCGAGCGGACCATCTTGTTGATCGCCGGGTTGTAGCCGATCGCGAGCGATCGGATCGTGAGCGATATGGGGTCGAGGTAGCCCGCCGCGTTCCAGCCGAAGACCGCCGCGACGAGCACGAAGACGAGGATGAAGTACTTCACCGGCCGCAGGCGCGGGAAGCACCCCTCGTTGCGCCCGGGCTTGAGCGCGCGCATCCGGAACCGGCCGATCAACGTATGAAGCGTTCCGAGCGGGCACACCCATCCGCAGAAGAAGCGTCCGAACACCACGGTGAGCGCGACCGTGACGAGCGAGAGGAGGAAGATCGCGCGAACGGCGCGCGAGGCGAGCAGCGCGCTGAGCGCCACGAGCGGATCGAAATCGAGAAAGAGGCGCACCGGGAGGCCGAGCTCGTTGCGCCCCTTGTACTCGGTCTGGACGAAGAGGTAGACGAAGACGAGGAAGAAGAGGATCTGTGACGCTCTGCGGAGATTCTTCATCGCGCGCTACCCGATGTTGACCTCGACGAACCCCGCGCCTCTGAAGACGCCCGTGCCGAGCCCCCGCTTTTCGCCGAGAGCGATCGGGGGGAAATCCTCCGGCTCGATGCCGAAGAGGGTCGCGCCGAAGGCGTCGATGCGCACGGGGTCGGCGCTCGCGGCCACCGTGTCGAGCCGCTCCACGTCCTTCGTGCTGCCCCCCTGCGGACCGTTCGCCTTGAGAATGCGCACCGCGTCGAGCACGGTGAGCTGCGGCTTGAAGAAGGCCGCGAGATCGACGACGCTCTCCGTGAGACGCTGGTGGAGGAGGTTCCGCGCGCCGCCGACCACGCCCATGAGGTTCTTCATGGAGAGCGTGACGCGGGAGAGGCCGTGATGCTTCGCGATCGGGACGTTGACGATCTTGTCGGCGTCAAGCGCGCCGCGGTAGCAGAGCCAGTCCTTGAGCACCTCGCCCTTGACGTTCGTCTTGATGAAATGGCGGTCTTCCATGAAAACCACCTCGGCGCCGGCCGATTTCGCGGCGTCGCTGATGCCGCTCCGCACGTAGGAGCGCCGCGCGTCGTTGCAGGTGTTGTCGGCCACGATCACCTTTTTCGCGCCCGCCTCGAGCGCCATGCCGACGAG
>DHHN01000070.1:12509-14272 GCA_002403295.1 bacterium UBP1_UBA4771
TGCGGACCGCCAGATCGGGGTTCGTGCCGCGCACGACGGCCATGTCGTGCTTCGCCGGAGGGGTCGCGATGGAGGGCTTGTCTTCTCTGGGGGCCGCGAACGCGCGCGCGCGCCCCTTCGAGACGAACATTCCCGCGGCGCCCGCCGCGAGCGAGAGGATGAAACGGCGTCTGTCGAGCATGCGTGGCACCGCCCTTTCACGATGAAGAGCGTTCGAGCGCGAGCACCCTGTTCACCCGGCAGTATACCGGGCGGAGAGGGGGCGGGGGAAGAACATTTCTCGCCTTCGCCTTCGCGGCGGGCGCACATGGACGCTGCCGGGGCGCGTATCCCCGCCGCCTCGGCCGAAACCTCGGCCGAAATCACCGGTGGACAGCGCGCGGGGCATCGCGTATCTTCCCCTCCGTACCGAAGGCTTATACAAGGTTAAACGCCGTGGATGCGAAAGAATTCCAACCGAAAGCGTTCTACCGGAAATTCGACGCGCTTCTCTCCGAGATCGGCAGGACGAGCGCGAAGGATATCAACGTTCTCGTGCTCGAACAGATCATGAACCTGTTCGCGCCCGATCTCAGGATCAGAAGCGGTTCGCTCTACCGGAATAAGGGCGGAACGTACCACAAGGTAAAGGGCCCGGTCGGCGACCGGGCGGACAGTTGGCCCGATTTCTTCCTCCGCGCCGACGAGGCCGTGCAGCTCGTCGTCCAGCACAAGAGCTACATCTTCGTTGAGGGAACGCAACCGCCATGGGGTCCGAACAGCGTCGGCGTCGTCATCGGCGAGGAGAACCAGTTTCTCATGGCCTTCCGGCTCGAGAGCGGGTGGGAGCGCGAGATCCTCGAACTCTCGCTCAACGCGATCCGGAACACGCTCAACTACATCCGCACTTCCCGCCGTGTGGGCGCGGTGTTTCAGGAGGCGCAGGAGATCCAGAAGAGCCTCCTGCCGAAGAGCGATCCCGTCTTCGAGGGCTACGACATCGCGGGGCGCTCCCTCCCCGCCGAGCTCGTCGGGGGAGATTTGTACGATTACATCGCCTTCGACCAGGAAGTGCTCGGCATCGCGATCGGGGACGCATCCGGCCACGGGTTGCCCGCCGCGCTGCTCGCGCGAGACGTTCTCACGGGGCTTCGCATGGGCGCGGAACGCGAATTCAAGATCTCGGGGCTTCTCGCGAAGCTGAACCGCGTCATCAACGCGAGCACCCTTTCGACGCGGTTCATCTCGCTCGTGTTCGGCGAGCTCGAGCGCAACGGCACCTTCGTCTACGTGAACGCCGGCCACAACCCGCCGATGCTCCTCAAGGGGAGCGGGATCGAGGAGCTTTCGACGGGCGGCACCATTCTCGGGCCGGTCCCCGACGCCGTCTTCAGGCGCGGGTTCGCGTTCATCGAGCGGGGCGACGTCATGGTCTTGTACACGGACGGGCTCGTCGAGCGGGAGGATCCGGGCGGCGAACCGTTCGACAAGAAGCGTCTCATCGAGACGGTGCGGGAATACCGGGACCGGCCGGCGCTCGCCATCGTCGACGAGATCTTTATCCGCACGTACCACTACGGGGCGAACGAGAAATGGCGCGACGACGCGACGGCCGTCGTCGTGAAGCGGCTCTAGCGGGCGCGTTCGACGAATTCCCCGATTCTCTTCCGTATATCGTCCCTGATGCGGCGCACGCCGGCGAGGCGCTCGTCGTCCGTGCCGGCGAGCCGGGAGGGATCCTCGAGGCTCCAGTGTTCCGCGACGGGATGCCCGGGAAAGAACGG
>DHHN01000070.1:14380-14875 GCA_002403295.1 bacterium UBP1_UBA4771
ACCTCGAAGCGGTCTCCGGCGGAGGCGCGGAGCAGCGCTTCGGCCATCTGGCTGCGCGCGACGTTGCCGGTGCAGATAAAGAGAACGGATCGTTTCGCCGTCATCGTGCCACCTCCGTGCGGGGAAGAGTCGCCGCACAGTATAGCAACGGCGGGCCGCCGTTGTCCATCGCCGCGCCTCCGCGCGCGCGCGGCGCCCGCGCATCGGCAAATTCTTCGGCAGCCGCGGCATTCCGCGCGTCCGCGCGCGCGCGGCGCCCGCCGCGTCCCTCGGGGGCGCGGTCGCGGCGACCGCCGCCCAGGCCGCCGCCAGTGGCCGCCGCCAGTGCCTCCTTGACGCATGGGCGCGAAACGGCTATCCTTAGCGTACGTCCGGCTCATGCCGGGCTGCTGTTGTCTATTCATGCAACGGCTCGAATGACAAACAGTTGTGCCGGGTCCCCCCTTGGGACAGCGGAGGATGGGACATGAAAAAAGCGGCGCGTGCGCGCGAGCT
>DHHN01000055.1:0-415 GCA_002403295.1 bacterium UBP1_UBA4771
CGTGGTTCATGGAGGGGCTCGCCATGATCCAGTCCGGGGAATGGCGCTTCGCCGACGAGTGGAACTTCATGCTGCTCGCCGGTCGCGGGAAGCTCCCGTATCTCGAGGAGATCGCGGGCCCCTTTCCCCGGCGGGCCGAGGACGCGGCGCTCGCCTACGGCATGAGCTACCGGGCCGTCTCCGCGCTCCTCGCCGACGTTCCCGATTTTCTCCCGACGCTCACCGCGTTCATGCGCGACCGGGGGGATTTCGAGGACGCGTTTTTCCTGACCTTCGGGGTGACGCCGTACGATTTCGCCTCGCGCCTCTACGTGAGCGTGCACGAGCGGTACCGCGCGCCGGGAGTGATCCTCAACGCGATTCCCTACTGGTTCGCCGCGGCCGCGCTGCTCGTCGCCGCGTTCGTCGCGCGGCG
>DHHN01000055.1:498-8323 GCA_002403295.1 bacterium UBP1_UBA4771
CCGCGGGGCGCATATACTGAACACGACCTTCTTGCGACGGAAGGTTACTTTTTTTGGAGGGCTAGTCCTAACTGGTAAGGCAGCGGATTTGAAATCCGCCGGGCGTTGAGCCCATGGGGGTTCGAATCCCTCGCCCTCCGCCAGAATCGAAATGCGGACGAAGCGGGCGGAGAGGTGGCCGAGAGGCCGAAGGCAATCGCCTGCTAAGCGATTGCAGGGCTAACCCCCTGCCGTGGGTTCGAATCCCACCCTCTCCGCCATCATAGACGCAGCGCCCCGCGAGCCGCCGAATCGATTGACACATCCCCGACGCCGGCGCTATAAGGAAATCGTACCCGTCGTTTCCGGCAAAGGAGGAACCGTGGCGAATACGTACGTGTTGCGGAAGGTGCCGCTCGGGCCCGTCTTGAAGATCGCCTTCATCCTGTTCCTCATCATCGGGGTCATCATCGGGATTTTCTACGCGCTCCTCATCTCGAGCTTCGGCTTCCTCGCGGGCGCGCTCAACGATCCGTCGATCGGCCGCGAGCTCGGCTTCCTGCGGGGGCTCGGCTTCGTGCTCGTTCCCGTGATCGCGATCTTCTACTCGGTCTTCGCGACGATTGTGGTTGCCATCTGGGTTCTCGTTTACAATCTTTTAGCCTCCGTGATCGGAGGTGTCGAGCTCGTGCTCGAGCGCCCGTCCGGCGCGGCGCCTCCGGCCTCCGGAATGCGCGGCCCCGGCGAGAGCGGCGCGCAGGCGCCCGAGAAGGATTCGATAACCGGTTTTTAAAAATGAAATTGCGCCCATAGCTCAATTGGATAGAGCGTCTGGCTACGGACCAGAAGGTTGGGGGTTCAAGTCCTCCTGGGCGCGATTTTTTCATTTCCCTCGCGAACGCCAAAGACTAATTTTTGCGGGATAATAAAATAGACCTTGACCCCCGCCTTTTCATCGATTAGGCTACATATTATTGCAGCCAAGGGAGATAGGGCGGTGCGGGGCAGGGTGGATCTCAGTATCGATCCAATTTTACAATCACATCGAAGGGACCGGGCATGATCGAGATCAGAACCCACGGACGGGGCGGTCAGGGAGCCGTGATCGCGTCCGAAATACTCGCGGACGCGTTCTTTCGCGAAAAGAAATTCGTGCAGGCGTTCCCCGCGTTCGGCGTGGAGCGGCGCGGCGCGCCGGTCGTGTCGTTCACGCGCGTTTCGGACGGAGAGATTCGCGAGCGCTGCGAGATCTACGAGCCGGATCATCTCGTTGTCCTCGATCCCGTGCTCATCGAGACGGTGAACATCACGGTCGGCCTCAAGCGGGGGGGCTGGATCGTCATCAACACGAATCGCGACATGTGCGGAAGCGGGCTCTGCGACGCGTACCGGGTCGCCACCGTCGACGCGAACTCGATCGCCCTCAAGTACGGTCTCGGGTCGCGCTCGGCTCCGATCGTCAACACGGCGATCGTCGGCGCCTTCGCGGGCGCGACGAAGCTCGTCGGCATCAAGGCCGTTCTCGAGGCCATCGCCGAGTTCGTCCCGGTTCGCAAGGAAAACAACATGAAGGCCGCCGAGGAGGCGTACAAGAGCCTGATCGTCGTGCCGAAGCGATAGGGCGGCCGCGGGCGGACGCGGCCCCGAGAGGGCTCCACATCAACGCACAGGCTGGAGGGTCCATGGGAGAGAAGATCACCTTCAAGAGCTACAAGGAGATGCCGATCTGCGCCATGTCGGGCGCCGACATGACATACAATCTCACCGGCTCCTGGCGCAACGTTCGGCCGTATTACGATTTCAAGGTCTCCCCGTGCCGTCTCGGCTGTCCGGCGATGGAGAACATCCAGCGCTACATCTTCCTCCTGACGCAGGAGAAATACGAAGAGGCGTGGCGCGAGCTCATGGAAGCGAACCCCATGCCCTCGGTCACGGGCCGCGTGTGCTTCCATCCGTGCATGGAGAAGTGCACGCGCAAGGACTTCGATCAGGCGATCAACATTCCCGCGATCGAGCGATCGATCGGCGACCGCGGGCTCGACAATCCGGGCTGGATGAAGAAGGCCCCCGCGACGAAGAAGGAAACGGTCGCGGTCGTCGGCGGCGGACCCGCCGGGCTCTCGGCGGCGTACTATCTCGCGCGGCGGGGATACCCCGTCACGATCTTCGAGGCGGACGCCGTGCTCGGGGGCACCCTGCGCTGGGGCATTCCCGAGTACCGGCTCCCGAACGACGTTCTCGACCGCGTCGTCGCGCAGATCGTCGGGTCCGGCCCGATCACGGTCAAGACCGGCGCGGCGCTCGGCCGCGACGTGGACCTCGCGAAGCTCGAGAAGGAATTCGCGGCCGTCTTCGTCGGCGTCGGACTCTCGCGCAGCCGCCCCCTCGGCGTCGCCGGCGAGGAGGGCCGGGGGATCGAGCGCGGGCTCGACTTTCTCCGGCGCGTGAACGGCGGCGAGCCGGTCAACCCGGGGCGTTCGGTCGCCGTCGTCGGCGGCGGCAACACGGCGATGGACGTCGCCCGCTGCGCCCGACGCGCCGGCGCCGAGGTCACCGTCGTCTACCGCCGCACGATGAACGAGATGCCGGCGATCAAGGACGAGATCGAGGAAGCCGAGCACGAGGGCGTGCGGTTCCGCTTCCTCGCGGCGCCGAAGAGCATCGAGCGCGGCGCCTCCGGCCCCCTGACCGTCGTTTTCCAGCAGATGAAGCTCGGCGATCCGGACGAATCCGGACGCCGCCGTCCCGTGCCCGACGGCGACGCGACCTTCACCCTCTCCGTGAACACGATGTTCACCGCGATCGGCGAGGAGGCCGACGCCGCCCCGTTCGGGAAGCTGCTCGAATGCGACGGCAATCTCATCGCGACGAAGGGGGAGTGGGGGGAGACCTCGAGAAAGAAGATCTTCGCCGGCGGCGACGTGGCGACGGGGGCGGCGAGCGTCGTCGAGGCGGTCGCCGCGGGGCGGAAGGCCGCGGAGCGCATCTCCCGGATGCTCTCGGGCGAGCCGGAGCCCGCGGCGGAGGAGACGGGCACGATCAGCATCGAGAATATCAATACCGCGTACTTCACGAAGGGCAAGCGGCTCCTCGTTCCGCGCATTCCTCTCGACGAGGCGCTCGCGGGATACCGCGAGATCCACACCGGCTACGACGACCGTATGCTCCGCCGCGAGGCGGACCGCTGCTTCTCGTGCGGCGTCTGCAACTTCTGCGACAACTGCTGGGTGTTCTGCCCCGACGTCGCCGTGCGGCGTCTCGAGGCCGAGTACGAGTTCGACTACGATTTCTGCAAGGGCTGCCTCGTCTGCGTCATCGAATGCCCGCGCTGCGCCATCTCGACGCGGGAGGAGGGAAAATGAAGAAGGTCATCATGGGGAATCACGCCGTGAGCTACGGCGTGAGGGCCTCCGACGTCAAGGTCATCTCCGCCTACCCGATCACGCCGCAGACGCAGGTCGTGGAGCTCCTTTCCGAGATGTGCGCCAACGGCGAGCTCGACGCGAAGTTCATCGCGGTCGAATCGGAGCACTCGGCGCTCACCGCGTGCGTCGGCGCGTCGGCGGCGGGATCGCGGACCTTCACCGCCACCTCGTCGCAGGGGCTCCTCCTCATGCACGAGATCATCCACTGGGCCGTGGGAGCGCGGCTTCCGATCGTGATGTCGAACGTCAACCGCGCCGTCGGGCCGCCGTGGAGCATCTGGACAGACCAGAACGACTCGCTGTCGCAGCGCGACACGGGCTGGCTCCAGATCTACTGCGAGAGCAATCAGGAGGTGCAGGACACGATCGTGCAGGCGTTCAAGATCGCCGAGACGGTGATGCTTCCCGTCATGATCGTCCTCGACGCGTTCTTCCTCTCGCACACCTTCGAGATCGTCGACATCCTCGAACCCGAGGCGGTGCGGCCGTTCCTGCCGCCGTACCGGCCCGCGCGCAAGATCGACACCGCCGATCCGCACTCGTTCGGGAACCTCGCCGGCCCCGGGGAGTACTTCGAGCTGCGCTACATGATCGAGAAGGCGATGGAGGATTCGCGCGCGGTCATCGAGCGGACGGACCGGGAGTTCGAGGAGCGCTTCGGCCGCGGCTACGGCATCGTGAAGCCCTACCGCTGCGATGACGCCGACTACGTCCTCGTCACCTCGGGCACCGTCGCATCGACGACGCGCGCCGTCGTCGACGCGATGCGCGCCGAGGGGATCAAGATCGGCTCGCTCAAGGTGCGGGTCTTCCGGCCGTTCCCCTTCGACGAGGTGCGCGAGGTGCTCTCGAAGGCGAAGAAGGTCGGCGTCATCGACCGGAACATCTCCTTCGGCCACCACGGCATATTCTATCAGGAAGTCAAAAGCGCCCTCTACGGGCGGACGAACGTGCCCGTCACGGGCTTCATCACGGGGCTCGGCGGGCGCGACGTGACGCCCGCGGTGATCCGCGGCATCGCGGAGAAGCTCATCGCGGGAACGAATCTCGAGCCCGACATCAACTGGATAGGAGTGAAGATATGAACGCGCCAAAGATCCCGCTCCCCGAGCTCATGACGTCGGGCCACCTGGCCTGCCAGGGATGCGGCGCCACGCAGGCGATGCGATTCGCCCTGAAGGCCCTCGGGCCCCGCACGGCGCTCGTGCTCCCGGCCTGCTGCTGGTCCGTGATCGACGGCCCATTCCCTCACTCCTCGCTCAAGGTGCCCATCCTCCACACGGCCTTCGAGGCGGCGGCCTCGACCGCCTCGGGCCTCAAGGCGGGGCTCGAGATGCGCGGCGACACGGAGACGGTCGTCATGGCGTGGGCCGGCGACGGCGGCACCTTCGACATCGGCATTCAGGCGCTTTCGGGCGCGGCCGAGCGCAACGAGGACATCATTTACTGCTGCTACGACAACGAAGCATACATGAACACGGGCATCCAGCGGAGCTCCTCGACGCCCATCGGGGCCTGGACGACGACGACGCCCGGCGTGCACTGGAAGAAGCGCCCGAAGAAAAAGATGATCGACATCATGGCGGCTCATTCGATTCCCTACATCGCCACGGCGTCGGTCGCCTACCCGAACGATCTCATCGAGAAGTTCCGCAAGGCCCGCGAGATCAAGGGAACGCGCTTTCTGCACGTCTTCGCGCCGTGCCCCACCGGCTGGAAGCTCGCCCCGGAGCTCTCGGTCTCGATGGCGCGGCAGGCCGTCACCTCCAAGGTGTTTCCGCTCGTCGAGGTCACCGACAACGGCAGGACCTGGAAGGTGTGGAAGGACTTCGAGCCGACGCCGGTCAAGGATTACTGCATGGCGCAAGGACGCTTCCGCCACCTGAGCGAAGATGAGCTCCGGCTCGTGGCCGAGGGGATCGAGGAGAACTGGCAGTATCTGCTCTCCCGCGAGGCCGGCTCGGCATTCGTTCCCGGCCTCCAGCATTAGGCCTCTCCCGGGATGGAATGGGCATCCCCGGTTCCTCCAAAGGGCCGGGGATTTCCCTTTGTGCCTCATAACTACAATCCCCTCAACGCACTATATTGCGCGCCGAGCGCCCTTTTTGCGATCCCGGCTTGCATATTGAAATGCGGACCGGCACCCCCGCGGCGGTTCCTCGACAAGCGTAACCAACTGCGGCGTTGGGCGTTATGAACCGAGCGCCCTCGATGGTACGCATCTCGCGTATCCCCTCGCGACGCCGGGGAGGCATCCATGCGCATCGCGGAGACGAAAAGATCCCCCGAAGGAATGACCCTCATCGAGGTGCTCGTGGGCATGGCCATATTCGCCATCGGCTGCTTCACCCTCACGCAGGTCATGCTCGGCGCCATGACATCGGAGGCGGCGACGCGAAGAACGGTCGTCGCGACGAGCCTCGCCCATGCGCGCATGTCCGAGATCGCGGCGACGGAGCGGTTCGGCGATATCCGCGAGGAGAACTTTCCCGACGAGGATTACGGCGCGGTGGCCGGCGGCGCTGCCGGATACGAGCCATACCGGCGCACCGTGACGATCGCGGATTCGACGGACGCGCGCGGGCGCGCGATCATGAAAACGGTCGAGGTCGAGGTCGAGTGGCGGGAAGGCGGCAAGCGCCGCAGCGTTTCGCTGCGCTCGAGCATCCCGGCCGCGGACTCGTTCGACCGCTGACGGGACGCCGCGGGCTTTTCCATATTGACAAACCGCAAAACTCCCTGCTATATATAGTGTTGCATATGGGGTAACCGTGTTGATGCGGCTTCTTCAAGGAAGTGTATCATGAAGCGGTATATAGCGATAGTGGCTCTGTCGGCCGTCGTTGCCCACGCCGGCTGCAAGCCGGCGCATCCGTCGAAGATCGTCGCCGATCCCTCGTTCGAACCGAACAGGATCACCGCGATCCTCATCGCCCCGTTCGTGAGCTCGGTGCCCCGGGGGGAGGATCCCGATCGTCAGTCGGAGCGTATCATGAACAGGACGCTCGCGGGCCTTCTCGCGGAGAGGAGCGATTACCGGTTCCTCTCGCAGGATCAGTTCCAGGCGGCCGTGGCCCGCGCGGGCCTCGGCGACCATTGGGCGAGCTTTTCGCAGGACTGGATGTCGAGGCGGACGGTCGACAAGGAGTTTCTCGCGCAGCTCAAGGTGGCGCTCAACGTCGACGTGCTGATGCTGCCTCACGTCTTCCTGTGGAACAAGGACGAGGCCGACTATCGCGAGTCGGCGACGAGCTCCGCCACACAGGTCGGCGCGACGCTCGCGCTCTTCGAAACGACGACGGGAACGATCCTCTGGGAGGCGAGCGACCAGAACTATCGCGAGTCGGTGCGGAGCGAGAGCCGCGGAGTGATCTCGGGCGGCGGCATAGACCGCCGGGTCGCCGGCGTGTCGGGCACGGGACGAGACGCGTACGCGGCGCCGCCGTACGAGGAGGTCGCGCAGATCGTCCTCGAGGCGCTCGTGGGCGCGCTCCCGCCGCGCTCCGGCTCGGCGAGATGAGTGACGAGCGTTGGATGGACTGCGCGCTCCGCGAGGCCGGGAAGGCGCTTCGGCGCGGGGAGGTGCCGATCGGGGCGGTCGTCGTGAGCGGCGATCGCGTCATCGGACGCGGGTACAATCGCGTCGAGTCCCGATCGTGCGCGGCGGCGCACGCCGAGCTCGTCGCCATCGAGAGCGCGTCGAGGAAGCTCGGCGATTGGCGCCTCGACGGATGCGCGATCTACGTGACCGTCGAGCCGTGCCACATGTGTCTCGGGGCGATGTATCTCGCGCGCGTCGCGCGAGTCGTGTACGGCGCGCGCCAGCCGCGCAGCGGCGCCTGCGGCTCGGTGGACGATTTCCACCGGTCGACCGTCATGGGGCACCGCATCGAGACGGCGGGGGGCGTGCGGGAGGCCGAGAGCCTCGCGCTGCTGAGGGGCTTTTTCGAGGGGTTGCGATCGGACGACGAACGACGGAGAGATGCGAGAGCTGGCTGAATCGGCACGATTGGAAATCGTGTGTGGAGGTAACACTCCACCGAGGGTTCGAATCCCTCTCTCTCCGCCAGACATAGACCGCGGGCGCTCCTGGCCCGCGCCGCGGGAGGGATGGAGCGCGCGGAGAGATGCCAGAGTGGTTGAATGGGACGGTCTCGAAAACCGTTGAGCGGGTTACCGCTCCGAGGGTTCGAATCCCTCTCTCTCCGCCATAAAATACCTTGCCGCATCGATAGAAATCGATATTATACACGGAGTGGGGATGTAGCTCAGCTGGGAGAGCACCTCGTTCGCAACGAGGGGGTCGTCGGTTCGAATCCGATCATCTCCACCAGATTTTTTTTGGAGGTCGTGCTAGACGGGGAGGTAGCGGTGCCCTGTACCCGCAATCCGCTCGAGCGGGGTCGAATTCCCGGCTGAGG
>DHHN01000013.1:0-1712 GCA_002403295.1 bacterium UBP1_UBA4771
GGTCCGATCTCCACTCCGGCGATCCCCACCTGCCCCTGGGTCGTCTCGCAGATGGGTTGCGGGGACGCGAACGGCGGGCTCGCCGTCTGCATGATGCAGGGCACGGGAGTCGAACCGCAGACTTCGGGCCGGTAAAGCGTGTTGAGGGTCGGCACGTTGAGATAGCCGGAACGCTCGGTGCAGGACGTCTCCGCGCTCGCGTATTCGTCGAGCGCCCAGAATGTGTGGCTCATCTCGTGTATGAACACGCGGCCGAAGCCGAGACCGTACCCGTAGCGGCACGCGGGATACGGAACGACGATGTACGGACCCCCGAGGTACGCGTACGCGACGTATCCGGCGCCGCCCCAGCACCCCGGATCCGGCCTCGGCGGATTGGGGTCGTAATGGGCGCTCATGTCGACGATGAACGCCGTAAAGACCCAGTCGGTTTTGAACGCGGAGCGGGTGGCGTTGTTGAGCTGGTGCGTGCCGAAATACGCGCCGCCCGTATATCCGAGGTTCGCAAGGGCCTCGCCGATCCAGATATGATCCGTCGCCATGCTGCTCTCGATCGGCTCGATCGATACCGGAACCCTCGAGAAGTCCCGGTAGTTGTACACGAAGCGCAGCGGCGCCGGCATCCACGCCGCGCGGTTCGAATACTCCTGAATGCCGGCGATCATGTCGGCGATGGCGTTCGCGATCTCTTGATCCGTCCAGCTTTCGCTGCCGGAAACGCTCTCGGGAAAGATGATGTTCACGAGCACGTTTCCGATCATGAACTCGCTGTTCTGGTTCGCCCCCCGATCGGTCATCTCGCGCGGCGAGCCGAGGCGCGGTCCGGGCGCCGTCGTCGCGCGGATGACGTCGGGAGGCACGCGGAGAAGAACGTCCTCGATGGGCTCCCCCGCCGCCGGCGCCGTATCGCCGGTCGCCGCGAGGCGCCCGCCGAAGAGGCCCTCGAGCGCCGTTTCGACGACGAGATCGAGTCCTCTGCCGGAGAAGCGGCCCGCCTCGTCGACGAGATCGACGGGAAGTCCGGCGAACGTCGACGCGGAGGGACGCTCCGGAAAGCGGGCGAAAAACGCTTCGGGAGGCAAGAGATGCATGCCGCGCGCGCCCGCCGCCTCCGCGGCGGCGACGGCGGCCTCGAACGACGCGCCACTGCGATCCCGCACGATGACGGCGCACGGAACGGACCCCGCGACGGCGCGATCCGCGGATGACGCATTCCCGGCCGTCGACGCGATGATCGCGCACGCGAGCGACAGCGCGAGACTCGAACGAAGCTGCATGTGCCCTCCCTTGCGATTACATCCTCTCATGGAAAATAGGTTTTCGCAAGGGGGCTCGCAACGGGAATCCGCTCGAACACGGAGATCGATCGGCGCGATCGCCCCGGGCGGCGGCGCGCGGCGGCCGAAGCGGTTTCATTTCCCGCGCGGCTTCTTGAAGGAGAGAAGGGTCGACTCGGTGATCGTGATCCGCGGCGCGGCGCCGGACGATCCCATACGCGCGATCGTGCTCCTGCGTTCCATCCGGCTCTTCACGAGACCCCAGAGCGGCACGTCCGAGGAGATCCAGATCCTCGTCGTCTCCTCCTCGACCCGCTCCGCCGCAACGCCGCCGAGCGTGACCGTCCGCGCGTCGCGGCGCGCGGTTTCGACGCCCGAGCAGAGAAAGGATCCGGCCGGCACGGCCACCGTCGCCGCGGCGAGGGCGCGGCGCTC
>DHHN01000013.1:1770-10999 GCA_002403295.1 bacterium UBP1_UBA4771
CGAAATTCGCCGGCCGACGAGACCGACACGGCGCGCTCCGAGAAACGGAGCCGGACCGTGAGCGTCTCGTCGCGGCGCGGCGGATACGGAGCGGTCGACAACTCGAGACGCACCTCGCCGCCGCCGCGCGAGAGGATGGCGAGCTCGACGTACGAGCTGTCGGAGGAGCCGAACGATTGCGAGACGACGAGATAGGCGACGCGCGCGCCGGGCGCGAGCGAAACGGATTCGAGGGATATCCCGGGAACGATGAAATCCACCGCGAGGACCGGGGCTGCCGCGGCGGCGAACGCGAGGATGAGTGCCGGTAGAACTGTTTTCATGGCGCTCCGGCGGCGAGGCTGTCCGCGAACGTTCCGCAATGCGCCGCCCGCCGCCAGTAGGCGTCGTATTCGAAATCGGGACTCCATTTCGAGGTGTGGCATGCTCCGCAGGACGAGCGGCCCGAGGCGACGTACGGGCCGCCGCGCTCGTGCAGCGTTCCCGGACCGTGGCATGCCTCGCATTGCACCCCCTGTAGATACGGCGCGCCCATCGCTTCGGTTCCGGGGCTGTACCCGGTCGGCCGCCCGAAACCCGTCGTGTGGCACGGAATGCAGGCGGGATTCCCGTCCTGCCCGCGCGCGCGCAGCGTCTCCATGGCGCGGAAATGGCGGCTCAGGATGAACCGCGGCATGAGATCGCCGTGGCAGCGCGCGCAGACGTCCACGCCGAGGTACCGCTCCACGATCCGCCCCGTCCGCTCGTCGCGCGACAGGGACCGCGAGACGGCGAGCTCGCGCCGCCGGATTCCTTCCTCCGCGAGAAACGATCGCACGCGCTCGGCCGTGGCCGGATCGTCCGGCACGGCCGCGTCGAGCGCGAGGAGCCGCCGCTCGACGATCGCCGCCCGCTGTCCGTTCCCCGCCGCGATGACCGCGAGACCGAGGGCGCGGGCGCGATCGCCGGCGAAGAGAATGGGCCGAACCGCGTCCTCGAAGAAACCCCCGATCGTATCGGCGCAATCGCCGGCCGCGTGCTCGATGTCGATCGTATGCCCGCGGATGACGAGATCGACGCCCGCGAGCGCCGGCAGCGTCTCTCCGAGCTGCTCGCGCTCCATATGAGCGAGGAGAATGATGCAATCGGCGCGCCCCCGCATGCGGTCGATCGCGTCGCGCCCCTCCGCCACGGGATCGCGGATCTCGAGACCGTGGAGCTCGCGCGGGGACGTTCCGAGCAGCGCGAGGACGCCGACACGCTTCCCATGCACCTTTGTGATAAGAAACGGCGGAAAGACCCGCTCCCCGCCCTCGAAAAGGTTCGCGCAGATGAGCGGCAATCCGCGCTCCGCGTACTCCTTCAGCGTCCGGACGCCGAAATTGAGATCGCGCTCGCCGACGGCGACCGCGTCGTACCCGAGCTCCGTCATCGTCTCCGCGAGGAACCGGGCGCGGTACATCTCGACGATGCCGGAGCTCCCGCTGAAATCGCCCGCGGAGAGGAGCAGCAGCCCGGCGTCGAGCTCGCGAAGCTCGTTGATTTTCGCGGCCCGCCGGGCCACACCGCCCGTGGCGTCCTCCCCTCAACCGGCGGGCACGACCCAGCCGCGATCGTCGCCGGTGAAGAGCACGGTGACGAATCGCTCCTCGTCGCATCCCGCGAGCAGCGCGGCCGCGCAGAGCACTGCCGTCATGTAACGCATATGCGCCCCGACCGCGGCGCCGCGCGCCGGCGCCGCCGCGGTGTACACAGAGAAACGGGGCAAAGGGAGTCGACTCTCTTTGCCCCGCGCAAACGTACGGTTACTTCGCGACGCGAGCCTTGAGCGCCTTGCCGGCCGCAAACGCGGGGAACTTTGCCGCGGGAATCGTGATCGCTTCGCCGGTCTGCGGATTGCGTCCCATGCGTTTCTTCCTTCTGCGCGTCATGAAGGTCCCGAAACCGGTGATCTGGACTTTTCTGCCGGCGTCGAGCTCGACAGCGATGATGCCTTCCTTCGGAGAGGTGCTGAAAATCGTTTCGATGACGGCACGCGAATCCTTCAACGTGAGCCCGGTTCTCTTGGCGACCTTTTCGATGAGATCGGTCTTGTTCATGATTCACCTCCTTTGCCTGACCCTGAATTCATCGCGACCTTACCGCCCGTTCTCGGTGGTGTCAACTGTTTTATCTCGAATTTGCCGCGAGGATACAAGATTCTTCCCGGATCGCGCGGCCGGCGGAGACGCCCGGCTTCAGTATCCGCCCGTCAGAAATCCCCCGCCCGGGGCCCCGAACGACTGGATCCCGCGGGTGCCCTGCTCGTACATGATGTCGGGATGCGCCTTGATCGCGATCTGGAAATAGTAGCTCCAATCGTCGCCGAAACGTCGATGATTGAAGCTCGCCCGCCAGCAATGGAGATCGCGTTCGATGGCATAGCGGTACTCGGTGAAATCGCGGGCTT
Source organism: bacterium UBP1_UBA4771 (assembly GCA_002403295.1). GTDB lineage: Bacteria > Krumholzibacteriota > Krumholzibacteriia > Krumholzibacteriales > Krumholzibacteriaceae > SSS58A. The sequence continues at coordinate 4,199 of DHHN01000013.1, forward strand.
CGACGTTGTAATAGCCGTAGTAGGTGATGCGCCAGTTCTTCGTGAGCGACAGCGCGCCGCTGAGATCGAGGTTGCTGTCCGTCCGCCGGGTCGCCGCGACGCCGCCGCCGGAGAGGGCGCGATGCGCCACGCTCTGGCTGAGGTTGTAGTTGAGGCGAAACGACCAGCTCCCCGCCCCCGACGGCGCCCCGGGCGCGCCGCCCTCGCCATGGACGGACGTTCCGAACGCGTCGCTCCCGCCCCGGTCGGGCCCTGCGGAAGCGGGGGCGCGGGCGGCGGCGACGCGCTCGCGCTCGGGCTCCTTCCAAACGGCCGGGTAGCTGAACGATCCGCGCAAATCGAATCCCGTGCTGAAGGTCGTGGAGACGATCTCCCGGTACTCCACGGACCAGGTCTGATTGAGGTTGAACGATATGAGACTCCCGGCCTGGAGCCGCATCGAGCTCGATATGTCGGAGAACGCGTCCGCGAGCGCGCTGTCGGGATAGTAGGACCCGCTCAGGTACCACGTGAACACGCCGTTCTGCTTCGTCTCCTGCTCTCCCTTGAGGAGCTTCAGATCGATCGAGTTGCGAAGCTCCCAGGAAACGCTCTGCGACGCGCGCTGCCGTTCGCTCAGCTTCGGCGTGTACTGCCAGGAAACGACGGGGCTCAACGTGTGGCGGACGCCGGCGAGGGATCCGATGCGCGGGCGAAAGGTTCCGTATATCTTCGTTCCCACCCCCGTCGAGAGGCTCATCGACGCCTCGTTGCGGTATTCAGCGCGGGCCGGGGTGAACACGATGCCCGTGCCGGCGGTATCGACCGAATTCTCGATTTCCTTCTGGTAGTTCCAGCGAAGGTTCACCGAAGGGTTGACGTCGAGGAACCCCAACTTCTGCTGCCGGCTGAAGCCGGCGCCGGAGTTCGCCGTGAGAAGGGAGCGTTTCTGCACGTCGCTCTCGCTCCGGGTGTGGTTGGCGGAGATATTGGGCGCGAAGGTTATCTCTCGCAGAACGCGCTCCCAGACGGTCCGCTCGGAGGCCGAATGCGCTTCGCCGAACCAGAGCGACGTGCGCGGAAACACGAGCGACAGACTCGGCAGCGTCATCGTAACGGACGGCGTGCGGGGATCCTGCACGGCGAGCTTCTGGTCCCGGCTCGCCGACAGGCTGAGGCTCGTCCCTCCCCACGACTGGCGGTAGCTCGCCGTCGAGTAGATCCTGCGGTCGATGAACCGCTGAATGTCCTCGGATCTGTTGATCGCCTGCTGCGCCTCGTCGCTCGAGACGAACTGGAGGCGGCTGCGAAGGCTCGCGGTCCGCGAGAACTGCTGCGAATGGTTCGACTCGATCCGCCATTCGAAGCCGTGGGGATCGAACTGGCGCACGAGATCGAACCGGACGTCGCCGTCGAGGACGTAGCGCAGTTTGTACCGGTTCGCGACGTTGAACCGCAGGTTCCGCCGCTCGTTGAAGTCGCCGACGAAGGTAAAATCGGTATAATCGTTCGTCGCCCAGTAATAGCCGAGCCCGCGGATGAACCGCCCGTCCCTGCTGTCGATGCCGATGTCGAAGTTGGGTCTGAGAAAGCCGGACGAACGGTCGCGGCGGAGCGAGTTGACCATGAAGGGAAGGTAGAAGATGGGCAGCTCCCCGATATACAGGGTGATCGGCCCCGACACGATCTTGTCGTCGATGTAGACCTTCATCTTGTTCGCTCGCAGCGAGTAGTGCGGATGCACGAGGTCGCACGTCGTGTAGGTCGAGCGATACACCTTGAGCACGTCGCTGCCGACCTTGAAGATGTGCCGGCCCACGTAATACCCCTCGTCGTATTTCGTCGAGCCGTCGACGACGACGCCCGCGCCGTTGTCCATGTCGTATCCCATGTCGACCCCGAACATCCGCTGTCCCTCTTCCTCGAGGACGGGGTCGCCCGTCGCCTCGATGATGTTGCTGCGCGAGTCGTAGTCGATGCGGCGCGCTTCGAGGCTCGAATCCTGATACTTGAGGACGGCTTTTCCGCGCATGACGATGCTCTCCCGCGCGGCGTAGTACTCGATCGTATCGGCGCTGTACCGGACGCGCTCGCTCGCCTTCTCGAAGCTCCGGAACGAGAGGGACGTGTCGATCGAAGCGGCGAGGCTGTCGATCGTCTCGACGCCGCCGAGGTTCAGGAACTTGTAGAGCCCCGTCGATCTCCCGTCGATGCGCAGGTACGAGAGCTCGCCGCCGCGAAAGACGAAAAACATCCGGTCGCCCGCCGAGTAGTTGTTCGACACCTTTCGCTCCGTCTCCTCGGTGGGGTAGTACATCGCCCGGGCGCTGCGTTCGATCCGGACCGAATCGACGCGCTCGTTCGAAAGATGCACGACGATCGAGTCCCCCTCGATCCAGGAATCCTCCCGCCACGGCGAATCCTCGCGGGGGGATTCGACGATGCGCCCCTCCGCCGGAAGGACGACGCGCGTCACGGCGTCGTCGTCGTACCACAGGATCATCCGGGTGCCGCTCATCGAGGAGCGGCCGCTCGTCGCCTCGGGTTTTCCGTAGAGTTCGATCCTCCCTTCCTCGTCGTAGATGGCGGCGCTGTCGCAGCTCGCGCGCGTCTCTCCCTTCGCGAGCCGCACGTCGCCCTCGGCGATGCCGAGCTTGCGGTCGACGTCGAAGCGCATGACACGGCTCGTGACGACGCCCTTCTCGTCCGCGCGCAGATCGAAGGTGAGCACCGGATTCGCGTCGACGACGGCGCTCCTGCGGGCGCGGTCGTACCGGGCGCGGGATCCGGCGATCGAGTAGTCCTCGCTGTCGTCGATGAGCACGACGCCGCCCCGCGCGTCGGCCGTTTCGCGCGTTCGGTCGTAGACGATCGTGTCGGCGTAGAGCGTCCGCGTGCTGTCGGCGAGGCTGAGATTCCCGGTCATGACGGCGACCTGCCTCGTCCGGTCGTACGTCGCGCGGTCGCAGCGGGCGTGCCAGCCCGTGTCGCGAACGCGGACCGATCCGCGCAGCGCGACCGTGTTCGTTTCGCCGAAATACTCCCCCTCGTTGCTCGTCATCTCGGCGGTTCCGTCGACGACCCGGACGCTGTCGTGAAGCATCGTGTAGCGGCGGGATGGATAGTGCTTGCCCCATGCGCTCGTGATCGTCGTCGTCTGGTGCTCGATGCGCACGCCCCCCTCGAGATAGATGACGCGCTCCCCGTCCTCCGTCGTCCAGCGCAGGCGCGCGGCGTCGACGCGGTAGAGCGCGCTGTCCGCTCCGGCGCCGGCGCCCTCCTCCTCGGCGCCCGCGGACGGGCCGCCGGCTGCCCCGAACGAGAGGAGGACCGCGAGGGAGGCGAATCCGAAGGAGCGAATGAACCGCATCGACATTTTCCTCTTTCCGGGCGGCGCGCGCCCGGATCCACTCATCGGGCGCCCGCGGCCTCCGCGTGCGCGAGGAGCGCCGAGCCGAGAACGGCGGCGCGGTTGCCGAGCTCGGCCGGAACGACCCGGACCTCCGCCATGCGATCGTCCATGACCGAGCGGCGGAGCGTCTCCCGCGCCGGACCGAACAGGATCTCGCCCGCGCCCGCCACTCCCCCGCCGACGGCGATCGCTTCCGGCGCGAGGATATGAACGATGTTCGCGAGAGCGATGCCGAGGTAGCGGCCCGTTTCGGCGAATACGCGCGCCGCGACCTCATCCCCCCGGGCCGCGGCGCGCGCGAGCTCCTCGGGGGAACGGCCGGCCGCCGGCTCGGCCCGCGCGCCGCCCGACGCCCCGTAGAGCTCCCGGGCCCGCCGGACGATCGCCCGGGCGCCGATGAGGGCCTCGAGACAGCCGCGGTTCCCGCACGCGCAGGGCGGACCGTCGGCGCAGATGACCGCGTGGCCGATTTCGCCCGCGAATCCGGTCGCTCCGCGATAGAGCGATCCGCCGAGGACGATGCCTCCGCCGACTCCCGTGCCGAGGGTGAGACAGACGAAGCTCGAAAGCCCGCGGCCCGCCCCGGCCCGCCACTCCCCGTACGCGGCCGCGTTCGCGTCGTTCTCGACGACGGCCGGCACGCCGAGCGCCCGCTCGAAGAGGTCCCGGAGCGGCGCGTCGACCCAGCCCCCGAGATTCGGCGACACGTGGAGAAGCCCCCGCCTTCCGTCGATGAGACCGGCGCATGCGATGCCGGCGGCCTCGACGCGGGAGGCGCCCTGCCCATCGCACCAGGCCCGCACGCGCGCCGCCGCGCGCTCCGGCCCCTCGCCGGCCCGCGTCGGTATCGTTCCCGAGACGAGCTCGCGGGCCGCCGGTTTCGAGGCGGCCTCGTCCACGATCCCGAGTTTTATGTCGGTGCCGCCGATGTCGACGCCGAGGATGAACGCCATTCTCCGCTCCCCCTTTCCTTTATATATATGGGGCGGCCTCTTCGACCGCCACGTGGGATCCCATGACGAGAACGACGCCCCGCTCGCCCGCGGCGAGCCGCGCCGCGCGCATGGCCTCGGCCATGCCGCGCGCCGGAACGATCTCGGCGCGGCGTCGCCTCGCGGACGCCCCGCGAAACGCCGCCGCGAGGTTCTCCGCGGGTGCCGACCGCCGGTCCGCGAGGGGCGTCACCACGATCGTATCGACGGCCGCCGCGGCGCGGGACGGGAAGGAGCCGAGCTCCTTGTGCGCGAGCATTCCGAAGACGAGGACCGAACGCCCGGCCGGATCGAGCGTGCGGAGCGTATCGATGGCCGCGACGAACGATTCCTCGTTGTGCGAAACGTCGACGATGACGTGCGGATCTCGCGAGATCGTCTGGAACCTCCCCGGAAGAAACGCCTCGGCGACGCCGCTCCGCACGGCCCGCCCGGAGGCGATCCCGGCGCACCGCATCGCGAGCCGGTCGAGCCCCCGCCGCGGACGGCGGCGCGCCGTCCTCCGAAGCGAGGCGCGCCGCGCGGCAAGCGACTCGTCGAGCACCTCGACCGTGCGGACGGCGGTCGCGACGTTCCCCGCCTGCGCCGCGCCGATCATGCGGGTGAAGAGCGTTCCGTAGTCTCGGCGCGGCGTCTCGAGCCGCACCGCCATTCCGTCGGGATCGATCCGCGCGATCTCGCCGCGCGTCTCGCCGCGGACGGAATGCCAGGGCGCGCCGGCGGCGGCCGCGGCCTCGCGCGCCTGCCGTTCGAGCGCGGCGGGCCCGAGGTTGGCGACGAGCGGGATTCCGGGGCGCAGGATACCGAGCTTTTCGGCGAGTATGCGCCGCTTCGTCGCCCCGAGATGCTCCCGGTGGTCACGCGATATTCCCGTGACGACCGTCGCGGCGGCGTCCACGAGATTCGTCGCGTCGAGACGTCCGCCGAGGCCGACCTCGAAAACGGCGATGTCGACGGCGCGCTCGCGAAAGATGAGGATCGCCGCGGCCGTCAGACATTCGAAATAGGTGAGCGCGGCGGGCCCCGCCGCCTCCCGCACGCGCCCGACGGCTTCGTCGAGCTCGCGGGAGGAGACCTCCGCCCCCCCGCACCGGATGCGCTCGTGGATGCGGAAGAGGTGCGGCGAGTAATAGGCGCCGACGCGCAATCCCGCCGCGCGGAACACGGCGGCGCAGTACGTCGTCACGGAGCCTTTTCCGTTCGTTCCCGCGACGAGGACGGCCGGCACCATCCGCTCGGGGTTGCCGAGACGCTCGAGCACGCGGGCGATATTCTCGAGACCGAGACGCATGCGCGAGGGCGCGAGGGACGCGACGTACGCGAGGTGGGGATAGACCGCCGCGCTCGGGCGATGCCGGGATCGTGGCCGTGACAGCATCCGCAGCCTGCTCTCCGTTTCGGACGGGGGTTCCGCGCCTTCGAAGCGCCTCCGGGCGCTCTCCGGGGCGATGGTATCAACTCGGCGGCGGGGCAAAAAGGGTTTTTTCTACGCGTCGCCGCGCGAGGCGAGGAGCCGCCCGATGATCGCGGCGAGACGGCGTCCGCCCTCGGCGCCGCGCTTCATGACGTCCGCGTGATCGATGCTCCCGCGCGAAACGCCGGCCGTGTCGTTCGTGATCAAGGAGAGGACGGCGGCGTCGATTCCCCGGAACCTCGCGGCGACGAGTTCGGGATACACCGACATCGTCGCGGCGTGCGCCCCCGCGGCCGCCGCCGCGCGGGCTTCGGCCGCGGTCTCGAAGCACGGCCCGCTCATCCATGCGAGCACGCCGTCCTCGACGGCCGTTCCGGCCTCCCGCGCCGCCCGGCGAAGGGATTCCCGCAAACGAGGAGCGATGAGCGGCGACAGACGCGCCCCCCCGGACAGCCGCCCGGCGGAGGCGAAGCGCGAAATGCGCCGGGCCGGAAACGCGATCACATCCTCCGGCAGGAGCCACGCGCCCGGCCGGATGCCCGCCGTGAGGCTTCCGGCGGCGTTCGTGAGAACGAGCTCCGTGCAGCCGAGATCGGCGGCGAGCGAAACGGCCGCCGTCACCCGCGCGGGGTCTTGCCCCTCGTACAGGTGGCTGCGGCCGGCGAAGAGCAGCGCCGGACGTCCCCCGAAGTCGGCCAGCGCGAGAAAGCCGGGATGTCCCTCGACCGCCGGCTCGAGCAGGGGCGGAAGGTCGCGGTACGGGACGCGATACGCGATGCGCGCCCCGTCGCAGAGTCCGGCGAGACCGCTTCCGAGCACGACGGCGACGGACGCCGCTCCCGCGAACGGTCCGAGAGGATCACTCACCGCTGCGGCGCTCCATGATGATGGCGTCCTCCCCCGTGTCCGCGTAGTAGCCGCGGCGCTTTCCGATCTCCCGGAATCCGTACAGGCGGTACAGGCGGCGGGCGCCCTCGTTTCCTTCCCGCACCTCGAGCAGCACC
>DHHN01000013.1:11082-20149 GCA_002403295.1 bacterium UBP1_UBA4771
ACGCCGTCCTCGACGAGCACGAGGGTCACGGCGCGATCCCGGAACCGGAGCTGCGTGCGGAACATCTCCTCGGTCCACGGCGTGAGGAAACTCGCCCGCTCGATCTCGAGAATCCGGGCGATATCGCCCCGTTCGAGGTCGCGCATCGTCCACGGATTCATGCGCCGTCCCCCCCGCCCTCGGCGAGAGGCGCTCCGGCCGGAAGCCGCGCGTCCGGAGGACGCAGGTAGAGCGGCTCGAGCGAGGCGATCTCGCCGCCCGCGAGGGGGCGGCGTCCCCGGGCGAGAATGGCGCAGAGGGACGCCGAGGGGATCGCCCACCGTTGGGGCGCGAAGACGCTGTCCGCGGGAAGCGACGGCTCGATCTCCCCGCGGTATCGAAGGGCGCCGGTGCCGCAGAGAACGAGAGGCTCCGCGACGCCCGCGGCCCCGAGGATCTCCCCGAGCGCGCCGGGCCGGGCCGCGAAGAGCGGAACGATCTGGCGGGGCGTGAAGGCGCCGGTGTCGTAGAGCGCGCCGTAGACTTCCCCCCGGCGCGCGTCGATGAGCGGCAACACGAGGCGCGAGGCGCACGGCATCGCCGCGGCGAGCACCTCGAGGCTCGAGACGGGAACGACACCCGTTCCCCGCGCGGCCGCGAAGCCCTTCACCGTCGCGAGCGCGATGCGGAGCCCCGTGAAACTGCCCGGGCCCGAAACGACGGCCAAAAGTCCCACGGCCCCGAGCGACGCCTTCGCCGACGAGAGACACGCGTCGACCGCGGGCATGAGCGTGGCCGAATGCGTGTCGCTCGCGTCGAAGAGGATCTCGGCAAGCACGTCCGCGCCCCGGCACACGGCGACGCTCCCCCGCTCGTGCGAGGCGTCCAGCGCGAGGACGAGGGGCTCGCCGGCCGCGCCCGCGGCGGGTTCCCCGCCGGAGCCGCCGGGCCGCTCGTTACAGGTTCCGTTCGAGCTCATCGCACAGCTCCTTCGGCCCCGCGACGACGATATCGCGGCTCTCCGGCCCCGCGATCCGGAGGCTCGCGACGGCGTCGAACCGCATGGCGCCGGGAGGCAGCCGGTCGCCCCATTCGACGATGACGACGGCGCGCCCGTCGACGGCGTCGAAGAGCCCGATGCCGGCGGCGTCATCCACGCGCGCGAGCCGGTAGAGATCGAAATGGAGGACGGGAAACTCGCCGCGGTACTCCTCGGCGAGAACGAAGCTCGGGCTCGTGACCTCGTCCGGCACCCCGAGCCCCGCCGAGATGCCTTTCATGAGGAGCGTCTTGCCCGCGCCGAGTCCTCCCTCGAGGGACAGCGCCGTCCCCGCGGGAAGGAGCGATCCGAGAACCCGCCCGATCTCGAGCGTCCGTTCGGGCGAGTCGCTTCGCAGACGGAGCAGCGAGCGCGGTCCCGCGAGGCGCTCGAGACGTGCGGGGCGCGGGGAATCGTCCGGGGGCACGCGGGAGGACCGGCGCGGCGCCATGCTTCACCTCGGGGTCAGGGTGACGCACGGAACGATCATCTCCTCGAGGGATATGCCGCCGTGCTGGAAGGTCCCGAGATACTGCCGCTCGTACTCGTGATACTTGGTCGGGTAGACGAAGTAGTAGTTCTCCTTGGCGAGGATGTAGTTCTTCGAGGGGCTCTCCGCGGGAAGGCGGTAGTCGAGGGGCTTTCGGATGAGGAGCGTCTGCCGCGGATCGCCGTTGATGTTCTCGCCGAACTTGTACCGGAGGTTGGTCGAGGTGTCGCGGTTGCCGTGCACGAGGCTCGCGCGCGCGCCGAGCACCGACCCGTGGTCGGTCGTGATGACGACCGTGGCGTTGTGCTTCGCGATCCGCTGGAGAATGTCGAAGAGCGCGGAATGAACGAACCACGAGCGCATGAGCGAGCGGAACGCGCTCTCGTTGTGGGCGATCTCTTGCAGAATCTCGCTCTGGCTCCGCCCGTGCGCGAGGATATCGAGGAAGTTGAACACCATGGCGACGAGATCGATGGCCTGGTAGCCGTCGACCTGCCTGCGGATCTCGTTTGCCTCGTCGATCTCGTAGATCTTGATGTATTTGAACGTCGTGTTCCCGAGACCGCTGCGCGCGAGGTTGTCCTGCAGGAGGTTCTGCTCGAACCGGTTCTTGCTGAACTCGTCCTTCGAGCGCTCGAGCCAGTAGTCCGGGGAGCGTTTCTGTATGTCCGCCGGAAAGGCCCCGGCGAAGAGCGCGTTTCGCGCGTACGGCGTGGCGGTCGGAAGAATCGCGAAATAGCAGCCGCGGTCGATCGTGTAGAACGGCGCGAGGAGATCCTCGATCTTGAGCCACTGGTCGAAGCGCATGCAGTCGATGACGATGAAATAGACCCGCCGTCGCCCGCGGAGCGACGGAAACACGAAGCGCTCGAGCACGTCGACGCTCATCGGGGGGCGCGCGGCGTCCCAGATCCACTCGTGATAGACGCGCTCGACGTAGCGGCAGAAGTCCGCGTTCGCCTTCTTCTTGATATCCTGGTGCGTCTGCTCGAGCCCGGTGTCGCTGAACCGGTCGTACTCGACGTCCCACGCTGAGAGCTCCTGGTGGATGCGGATCCATTCCCGCCAGTCGGGTCCCGCGCGGAGCTCCTCGTCGATCCGCTGGTACGACTGGAGGTACTCGCGGCTCAGCGCCGTCTCTTGGATGCGGTGCGCGTCGAGGATCCGCTTGGCCGCCGAATAGATCTGGAGCGGATTCACCGGCTTGAGGAGGTAATCGTCGATCTTCATTCCGATCGCCTGCTCGACGAGATCCTCCGCCTCGTTCTTCGTGATCATGATCACCGGAACGTTCGGATTGATCTCCTTGATCTCCTGGAGCGTCTCGAGCCCGCTGCGCCCCGGCATCGTCTCGTCGAGGAGGATGAGGTCGAACGCCTCGGCGCGAAGCGCGGCGATCCCCTCGTCGCCGCTCGAGGCGGGCCGCACCGTGTATCCCTTCTCTCCGAGAAACATGATATGGGAGGCGAGGAGATCGATCTCGTCGTCGACCCACAATATCTTCTTTTCCTTCGCCATGCGCCTCACCATCCTCAATCGACCGGAAACGTGATGAGAAAGGTCGTGCCCTTGCCGGGCTGCGTCTGGAGCACGCGGATCGTGCCGCCGTGCATCTCCTCGACGATACGCCTCACGAGGGCGAGGCCGAGCCCCCAGCCGCGGTTCTTCGTCGTGAACCCCGGATCGAAGACCCGCGCGCGGACGTTCGGGGCCATTCCCTTGCCGGTGTCGCTCACGAGCATTTCGACGCGGCGGTCCCGCCGGTTCATCCGGCATTGAATATGTATCTTTCCCTCCTCGCCCGCCATGGCGTCGAGCGCGTTCTTGATGAGATTCTCGACGACCCATCCGATGAGCTCTCGGCTGCAGCGTATGAGCGGCAGCTCCTCGAACTCCGCCGTGATGGTCGAATCGATCCGGAGCGTCGGCCGGCGGCGCTCGAAGTAGGCCACGGTCTCCTCCACGATCGCGGGAAGTTCCTGCAGCTCGAGCTTCGGCGCCGAGCCGATCTTGCTGAAACGCGCCGAGATCTTGCCGAGCCGGTCGACGTCGGTCGAAACCTCGTCGATCGCGCGGGAGAGCTTCTCCGAGCAGGGGGCCGCCGCGATCTCCTCGCGGATCATCTCGAGCCAGCCCATGACCGAGCTGAGCGGCGTGCCGAGCTGATGCGCCGTCTCCTTGGCGAGGCCGACCCAGATCATCCGTTGCTCGCCGATCTTGATGGCGCGGAAACCGAGGAATCCGATGAGAAGGAACGCAACGAGAACGCCGAATTGGATGTACGGGGCGACGGCGAGCGTGCGCGTGAGCGAGGACGACCCGTAGTGGAGGACGAGCGAGACGTCGCCGCCCTCGATCGGGATCGGCCGGTTGAGCTCGTCGTACGCCGCGGCCCTCGCGAGCACCGCGGCGAGGAGCGAATCGTTCGGGGACGCGGGATCGAACCGCTCGATCCGCTCGTACTCGTCCGCGCCGAGCTGCTGCAGCCCCGTTTCCTCGTTCCAGACCCACGGTTTTCCCCGCAGATCGGTGAGGATGAACGGAATGTCGAACTTGTCCCGGACGGCGAGTATGAAGGCGCGGTTCTCCGGGCCGGCGGGGTTCTTGAGGGCGATCGCGACGGAGCGCGATATGAGGCCCGTCGTGTTTTCCGTCTGGACCCGCATCTTCCGGATGAGAGCGTCGTTGTAGATCAGGGCGAAGGCGACGATGACGGCCCCGCCCACGAGGAAGTAGAGCTTGAGGAGGAACGGCAGATTGCGCGGCGCCCTCATGATCCGATCATGCCTCGAGGTACTCGCGCCCGCCGGCGTACGGCACGAGCGCCTTCGGGACGCGCACCTTGCCGGTCGGCGTCTGGTTGAGCTCGAGAATCGTGGCGATCACGCGCGGCAGCGCGAGACCGGAACCGTTCAGCGTGTGCACGAACTCAGGCCGTTCCTGCTTCGCGCGGCGGAAACGGATATTCGCGCGGCGCGCCTGAAAATCCTCGAAGTTGCTGCACGAGGAGACCTCGAGCCATCGCTGCATGCCCGGCGCCCACGTTTCGATGTCGTAGCATTTCGCCGCGCCGAAGCTGAGATCCATCGTGCAGAGCTCGATGACGCGGTGCGGCAGCTCGAGCGCCTCGAGCACGGCGGTGGCGTCGCTCGTGAGCGACTCGAGCTCGTCGTAGGAGGTCTCGGGCGCGACGAACTTCACCATCTCGACCTTGTCGAACTGGTGCACGCGCACGAGGCCCCGCGTCTCCTGCCCGTAGCTTCCCGCCTCCCGGCGGAAGCAGGCGCTCCATGCGGTGAGCTTCGCCGGAAGCCGGGCGCCGTCGATGATCGTCTCGCGGTAGAGATTGGTGAGCGGCACCTCCGCGGTCGGAATGAGAAAGAGATCGTCGCGCTCGCACAGATACATGTCCTCGGCGAGCTTCGGAAGCTGGCCGGTGCCGACCATGCATTCGCGCAGCGCGAGGAACGGCACCGAGACCTCCTCGTACCCCTGCCGGCGGTGCAGGTCGAGCATGAAGTTTATGAGCGCGCGCGACAGCAGGGCGCCGTCTCCGCGGAGCACGACGAAGCCCCTGCCGCCGAGCGCGCTCCCCGCCGCGAGATCGAGGACGCCGAGCCGTTCGCCGATCTCCCAGTGCGGAACGGGCTCGAAGGGAAGCTCCGGCGTCCCGCCCCACGAGCGGCGCACGACGTTGTGCTCGGGACAGGTGCCGAGCGGCACCGATTCGTGCGGTATGTTCGGTATGCAGAGCGCAAGGTCGTCGAGCCGCTCGCAGGTTTCCTTGAGCTCGCGGTCGATCTGCTTGATCCGATCCGCGGTCTCCTTCATGCGGGCGAGGATGGAACCCGCGTCCTTCCCCTCCTTCTTGAGCCGCGATATCTCGTTCGAAGCCTCGTTTCGCTCGTGCTTGAGCCGCTCGCATTCCTGGATGAGCGCCCGCTGGCGCTCGTCCTCGGCGAGGAACGACTCGATGTCGAACTGCGCGCCCTTGCGCTTCAGTCCTTCCCGAACGCGATCGGGGTCCTTGCGTATGAGCTTTCGATCGAGCATGGACGCTACCCGCCGCCCCGCGCGCGCCGGTAGGGCGCCAGTATCTCGTCGCCGCCCGACGCGAGAAGCTCGGCGGCGAGCCGCATGACGATCTTCGAGCGCTCCGCGAGCGAGCCGCCCGCCGTGGCCGATATCTTTTCGGTGCCGTCGGGCGCGGCGATCGCCGCCTCGAGCTCGAACACGCTCTCCTCGACGTTGCCGAGCACGCCGACGGGGCCGCGGCCGTCGCGCGCGAGATGCTCGAGCAGCATCCGCTCGAGCTCGATCTCCGCCGCGGAGGAGGGATCGTTGAGGCCGCGGACGAGCGCGCCGATATCGCGCCGGTCGCGCCGGACGAGCAGGACCTGGGCCCCCTGCCCCCCGGGAGGCGTGCAGATCGAGGTCGTGAACACCTCCACGACGTGCATCTGCCGGTTGAGCGCCTCGACATCCGCCGCCGGGTAGACGAAGGCGTCGATATCGCCTCGCTGCATCGCGTCGAAGAGGCCGTCGAAATCGTCCGGCGCCTCGACGAGCCGGAGGTCGGGACGGTAATAGAGGAGCTGTCCGCGCTTCACCGCGTCGAGCACCGCGATACAGGTGTTCTCCGGCTGTTCGTCGAGGATGAGATCCTCGCAGGAGATGAGCACGTCGAAGGGGTTCGTCCGCTCGAGCACCGCGGCGATCTCGATCGGCTCGGGGAGCTGGAGCGGTATCCGCCGGGCGTCGACGACGCCGATGTCGATCTCGCCCTTCGCGAGACGCCTCACGACGGCGCCGCCGGCGCGGCGCGCGTCGTGATGCCGCGGAGGCTCGCTCGCGCACACGGCGTCGGTGATCGCCGATTTCGCCCGTCCCGCGCGTCCGCGGGTCTGCCCGGCCGCCGGACGCGCGGCCGTTTCGGCCGCGGAGACGAACTCGGCGTGCGGATGCGCCTCCCGCAGCGCCGCGCAGGCGCGCTCGCAATGTAGCGCGGAGAGCGCGTCGCTCATGCAGCCGATGACGAATTGTTTCCCGCGGGGCACGCCGACTCCTTGGCGGTTGGGTCCGATGGTTCGTTCGCGGAAACGCTAGCACAGGAGGTGGAAAAAGGCAATCGCGAATCGCGGCGCGATGCGATCACCGCGCGCGCGAGCCGCCCGTCGACGCCACGATGCCGCAGGCGCCGAGAATCTTCTCCTCCGAAGCCTCGCTCGTCGAGAAACGCACCATCCGGCGCAGCGCGAGCGCGTATACGCCGGCGAGCAGCGCGACGGCGGCGCAGAGCGCCGGCACGCTGCCGCGCATGGTGAGCACGCCGAGCGCGCCGAACGCGGCCGCGAGCGTCCAGAGAGTGGCGTCGACCTTCCGCACGGAGCGGAAGCGATAGAGGAGCATGTGGTGCAGGTGGCGGTGGTCGGCCTCGAAGATCGGCCGCCGCATCGCGATGCGCCGCGAGAACGCGAGCGCCGTATCGAGTATCGGCACGCCGAGGACGACGACGTTTCCCGCCATGCGGAAGAAGAGGTTCGTGCCGGGGATGAGCAGCAGGAGCGAGACGAGACCGAAGAGCAGTCCGAGGAAGAGGCTCCCCGAATCCCCCATGAATATCGTCGCCGGCGGAAAGTTGTACCGGAGAAAACCGAGCGAGGCGCCGCACGCGACGAGCGACAGCACGACGGCGAGCGGCTGATTCAGAAAGATGCCCGCCGCGGCGAACGAGGCGCCCGCGATGCAGGCGAGGCCCGCGGCGAGGCCGTCGAGACCGTCGATGAGATTGAACGACGTCGTGACGACGAGCATCCAAACCGACGCTCCGCCGAAAAGCGGCAGCAGCAGGTAGAGCGGCACGCGCAGAACGCGGAAATGATCGAGCAGCGCGAGCCCCACGGACGCGACGAACACGGAGACCGATATCTGGAGGATGAGCTTGTAGAGATAATGAAGGCTCCGCAGGTCGTCGATGATGCCGAGAAGAAACACGAGGAATCCGCTCGCGATGAGCACGGGGATGAGCGAGCGCTCGAGCGCGCCGCCGTCGACGGCGAAGAGGAACACCGGAATGAGGGCGAAGAGGATCGCGCCGATGATCGCGGCGCCGCCGATGTGGGCTATGTCGCGGCTCGTCCTCCCGTTCGGCTTTTCGAGGATGTTGAGGCGCGCCGCGACGGCGCGGACGATCGGCGTGAACACGACGGCGAAACCGGCTGACAGCCCGAGTGCGAGTACGAACCCGATATTCGTCACCTATGCGGCTCCTTGATCCCCCGTCCAATCGAAGCATCGATAATCGACCGGACGATGTCAAGAAAAGGTTTTCGCGCGGCCCCGCCCGGCGCTCCGCTCCCCGCCGCGGGGCGTTCGTCACGCGAAATGCCGCTCGAGGACGTCGGCGATCCGGCCCGCTGTCCCGCCGTCCCAGAGGGGCGGCACGCGGTGCTCCCGCGCCGCGCCGCCGAGGATGCGCGCCGCCTCCTCGCGGATGCGGCCGGGATCGGTCCCGACGAGCACGTTCGTGCCGATCTCGATCGTGATCGGACGCTCCGTGTTCTCGCGGACCGTGAGACAGGGGATGCCGAGAACGGTCGTCTCCTCCTGGATGCCGCCGGAGTCCGTGATGACGATGCGAGCGTGGCGCTCGGCCTTGACGAAATCGAGGTAGCCGAGCGGCTCGACGAGGCGCATCCCCCTCGCCGCGGCGATCCCGACGCCCGACGCCTCGATCATCTTGCGCGTGCGGGGATGCACGGGAAAGACGACCGGGACCGACCGGGCGATCTCTCCGAGGGCGTCCATGATGCCGGCGAGCCGCGCCGGGTCGTCGACGTTCGAGGGGCGGTGGAGCGTGACGAGCACGTACCCGCCCGGCGCGAGGCCGAGGTCGTCGAGGACGCGCGAGGACTCCGCCTTTTCGAGGTAGAAGAGCAGCGAGTCGATCATGATGTTCCCGACGTAGAAGATCCGGTCGGCCGTCACGCCCTCGCGCAGAAGGTTCGTCTCGGCTTCGGGAGACGTCGTGAAGCAGAAGCGCGAGAGGATGTCCGTGACCATGCGGTTCGTCTCCTCCGGCATCGTCCGGTCGAAGCTCCGGAGCCCGGCCTCGACGTGCGCGACGGGCACGAGCAGCTTCGCCGCGACGAGCGAGCACGCGAGCGTCGAGTTCACGTCGCCGACGACGGCGACGAGGTCGGGGCGCTCCCGCTCCACGACGCCCTCGAAGGCGGTCATGATCCTCGCCGTCTGCGCGGCGTGCGAGCCGGAGCCGACGCCGAGATAGATGTCGGGCTCGGGAAGCTCGAGGTCATCGAAGAAGACGCGCGACATGTTCCCGTCGTAGTGCTGCCCCGTGTGGACGAGCAGCGTCTCGACGCGCCCCCGCGCCTTGAACTCGCGGATGAGGGGCGCGGCCTTCATGAAGTTCGGCCTCGCGCCGACGATGACCGCAGCTTTCATCGGTGCTCCTTCGGTGCGTTCCCGCCTCGCAGGCGCTCGCGGTAGAGTCTCGCGTAGTACCGCATGAACCGCCCCTCCTTGATCGGGCGCCACCA
>DHHN01000013.1:20254-20610 GCA_002403295.1 bacterium UBP1_UBA4771
CGCCGGGCGATCTCGATGTTCGAGCGCTCCTCCCCCCCGCCGATGTTGTAGACCTCGCCGGGCTCGCCGGCCCGGGCGGCGAGCTCGATCGCGCGGCAGTTGTCCTCGACGTAGATCCAGTCGCGCACGTTCCGGCCGCGCCCGTAGATGGGGAGCGGCTTGCCCTCGATCGCGTTCGTGACGAAGAGCGGAATGAACTTCTCCGGATGCTGGTAAGGGCCGTAGTTGTTCGAGCTCCGCGTGATGACGACGGGAAGCCCGTGCGTCTTGAAGAACGAGCGCACGAGGAGGTCGCCGCCCGATTTGCTCGCCGAGTATGGGCTGTTCGGCCTCATCGGGTCGCCCTCGCGGAACTT
>DHHN01000168.1 GCA_002403295.1 bacterium UBP1_UBA4771
TCGTACGGGCTCAAGCCCGTGAAGTGAGGCGAACGATCATGATCAAGGTCGTCGTATGCGGCGCCCTCGGCAAGATGGGGCGCATTATGGTCGACGAGATCGTCGGCGACGCGGAGCTCTCGCTCGCGGGCGCCGTCGAGGCGCCGGGGCATCCCGGCCTCGGCTCGAAGCTCGGCGGAGTCGCCGTGACGGCCGACCTCGCCGCCGCGGCGCAGCTCGCAGACGTCGTCGTCGATTTCACGAATCCGAAGGCCGCGCTCGCCGCGATCGAGGCGTCGGCCGCGGCGGGCAAGGCCGCGATCGTCGGCGCGACGGGATTCACCGCCGAGCAGCTCGCCGAGGCCAAGAAGGCGGGCTCGAAGATCCCGCTCATCATCAGCCCCAACATGTCGGCCGGCGTGAACCTCCTCTTCAAGGTCGTCGCCGACGTCGCGCGCGCGCTCCCCGACTTCGACGTCGAGATCGTGGAGATGCACCACAACAAGAAAAAGGACAGCCCGAGCGGCACGGCGGCGAAGCTCGCCGGCGTCGTCGCCGAGGCGCGTCCCGGATCGAGCGTCATCCACGGCCGCGAGGGGATTCTCGGGCCACGCCCCCCGGCGGAGATAGCCGTTCACGCTCTCCGCGGCGGCGACGTCGTCGGCGAGCACACGATCGTCTTCGCCGGCGAGGGGGAGCGCTTCGAGCTCGGCCACCGCGCGCACTCCCGGCGCACCTTCGCGCGCGGAACGCTGCGGGCGATCCGTTTCCTGCACGGGAAAACGCCCGGCCTCTACACGATGGCCGACGTTCTCGGCCTCACGTAATCGCGAATGACAGATTCCCGGTGGCCTTCGGAGGATCCGTTCGACAAGCGCGTCGCCGTCATCGGCGGCACGTTCTCGGGCAACAAGGGCGCCGCCGGCATGCTCGAGAGCGTCATCCGCAACCTCCGCGACCGCCTGCCGGGACGCATCCGGTTCGACGTCGTCTCGGTCTATCCCCGAAGGGACCGCTCGCGCCCCCTTCCCCCGGACGTCCGGATCGTGGGAGCGCCTCCGCTCGTTCTCGCCGCCGTGCTCCCTCCGAGCGCGCTTCTCTACGCGATCCTCGGCGCCGTGCGCCTGCCGCGCCGGTTTCTTCTCGCCGTACGGCCGCTCCGGGCGATCGTCGAAGCGGACGTTCTCCTCGACGTGTCGGGCATCGCTTTCGTCGACGGACGCTTCGCCGCGCTGCTCTACAACCTCGCATCCAGCGTTCCGGCGCTTCTCGCCGGCACGCCGCTCGTCAAGATGTCTCAGGCGCTCGGCCCCTTCCGGGGCCTCGCCAACAGGACGGCGGCCCGCGCCGTGCTCCCCCGCGCACGACGCGTCTACGCCCGGGGACGGGAGACCGAGCGCCACCTCGCCTCGCTCGGCCTTCGAAACGTTTCGCCCGCGGCCGACCTCGCCTTCATTCTCAACGACCGCGTGCCGCTTCCGGCCGTCCCCGCCGGCGTTCTCCCCGCCGGGGAGCCCGGCGGCGTCCTCATCGGCGTCTGCCCGAGCGAGGTGCTCGATCGGGCGTGCGCGGCGCGCGGCATGGATCTCGCCGGCGTGCTCGCCGCGGCGCTCGACGGGATCATCGAGGAGACGGGCGGGCGCGTCGCGATCATCGCCCACAGCCTCCTCGAGCCGGAGAAGCGCTCACACACCAACGATTACCACATCTGCGTCCGGGTCCGCGACCGCATGGCGCACGTCGACCGGGCGTCTCTCGTGCTCGCCGATCTCCCGCCATCGGAGCTCCGGGCCGTCATCGCCCGTTGCGATTGCCTCGTTGCGTCCCGGTTTCACTCCATGATCTCGGCGCTCTGCGTCCGCGTGCCGCCCGTGGTGCTCGCGTGGAGCCACAAGTATCGCGAGGTCATGTCGGACTTCGGCCTCGAGCGCCTCGTCATCGAGCGCGGGGAGATCTCCGCCGCGCGGATCGTCGACGGCGTCCGCGCCGCGCTCGCGGAACGCGCGGCAATCCGACGGAGCATCGAAGACGCCTTCGGCGCGGTCGCGGCCTCGGCAAGGCGTCAGATCGACGACGTCGCCGCCATGATCTCGGCCCCGCGGACGGAATTCCGCGTGGGCGCGACGGCGCGGCGCCTCCACGAGCGCTTCTACGGAAACCGTTTCGTTTCCGCCCGTATCGGCTACGCCGCCGATCCGGCGACGCGCGCGCGCGCGGCCTCGGGCGGTCTCGTGACGGCGATGCTCGTCGAAGAGCTCCGCGCGGGCCGTGCGGCCGGCGCGATCGCCTGCCGCGCGGACGTCGAGAACGGAGAGCTCGCTCTCCGCACGGTGCTCTGCTCGACGCCCGAGGAGATCGCCTCGTGCAGCACGAGCGTCTACAGCGACTTCAACCACGCTCGGGGCGTTCTCTCCGTCCTCGAACGCGGCGGAGGCCCGTACGCGATCGTCGCGCTTCCCTGCCAATGGCGCGCCCTGAACCGCGTCCTCGAGAAACGTCCCGCCCTGCGATCCCGCGTCGGGCTCCGGATCGGGCTCTGGTGCGGCCACGCCACCGACAAGCGGCTCATCGAGGATTTTCTTCGCGCGCGGGGGGCGCGGCTCGCGGGCGTGCGGCGGCTCTGGTACCGGCGGGGGCTCTGGCGCGGCGAAACGGTTCTCGAGCTCCCGGACGGCGGCGAGCGGAGAATCCCGTTCGCGACGGGCTACGGGCTTCTCCAGAACCTGTACGTCGACTGCAAAACGCGCTGCTTCACGTGTCCCGACCATTTCGCGCTCGACGCCGACGTGAGTTTCGGGGACGCCTGGCTCGGCGAGCTGCGCCGCGGCGCCGTGAAGCATTCGCTCGCCGTGGCGCTCTCCGGCCGCGGGGCGAGCGCCCTCGACGCGCTCGCCGGGAGCGGCGCGGCCCATCTCGCCGCGATTCCGCCCGAGGTCGCGGTCCAGTCGCAGAAACGCGCGGTCGTCTGGCACGCATTCGGCGCGGCCGGCCGCGAACGGATCGCGCCGCTTTTCGGGCTCTCGCTTTCCGCGCGGGCGGAGATCCGGCCGCGTTGGAACGATTACTGCTCCGCGCTTCTCATACTGGGGGCGTATCGCGCGTACGGATCTCCGCTGAGGCCGATCCTCATGAAGCTCCCATGGCCGTTCTCGTATCCGTACATGCTGCTGCAGAAGGCGCTGCTCAATTTCTGAGCGCGCGGGAGGCCGACAGCCGATGAACGCCGGACCGCCGGCATCGAACGAGACGGATCGCCACGCGCCCGCCGGCCCGGCGCGGCCGCCGTCGCGCGCGAGGCGCGTGTACCGGTGGATCCTCCTTGCCGCGACGCTCGGCGCCGTCGCGTGGTTTCTCGCGCGAAACGTCGATCGACTGCGGTCGTTCGACGTGCGGCTGGACGCGCGGCTCATCGCCGGAGCGTACGCCGCGTTCACCGCGGCCTACATCGTCCGCTTCCTCGTCTGGCTTCGCCTGACGGCCGCCATGCGCCTCTCCATCCCGCCGGCGCGCGCGGCCCGCGCCTACTTCCTCTCGATGCTCGGGCGATACGTCCCCGGAAAGCTCGGCCTCACGCTCGTGCGCATCGAAGCCTACCGCGGCCATTCCGCCGGATCGGTGATTCTCGCGACGGCGATCGAGCTCGTCTGCTCGATCTCGGCCGCGCTTGTTCTCGCCTTCATCGG
>DHHN01000129.1:0-1318 GCA_002403295.1 bacterium UBP1_UBA4771
GTCTCCGGGCGCTCGCCGGGCCGGGGGTGTCGTTCGCTGGCGGGGTCGAGGACATTCGACCCGTTCTCGGCCGCTGCGCGGTCATGGCGCTCCCCCTGCGTTTCGGCGGCGGCGTGCGCATTCGCATGATGGAGGCGGCGGCGATGGCCGCGCCGGTCGTGAGCACGCCCGTCGGGGTGGCCGGCATGGGGCTCGAGGCGGGACGCGAGTATCTCGAGGCGGAGGATCCTCGCGGCATGGCGGATGCGATCGCGAGGCTTCTCGGAGATCCGGACGAGGCCGCGCGGCTCGGCCTCGGCGCGCGCGCCTGGGCCGAGCGGAACATTTCAATGAAAACCTATCCGGATCGCCTCGACGCGCTCCTCGAGGCGATCGTTCTCCCGCCGCCGCTCCCCTGACCGTCGAGGCGATCGGGCGGTCGATTCTCACCTGAGCAGCACGACCTTGCGGACCTGCTCGAAGGTCCCGCTCTTCATCTTGAAGAAGTAGACCCCGGTCGCGACCCGCGTGCCGGCGTTGTTCGCGCCGTCCCAGAACGTTGTATGCCTGCCCGCGGACCTCGTCTCGTCGACGAGCGCCCTCACGAGACGGCCGCTCGCGTCATAGACGTTGATCCAGATCCGGCCGCGCGCGGCGAGCTCGAAATCGATCCTCGTCACGGGATTGAACGGATTCGGGTAGGCGGCATGCAAGGCGTACCTGAGCGAAGGCGATGGCTCGACGCCCGTCGGCACGATGCGGATCGTGTCGGTCACCATTGCCACGGGGGCGGCCTTGCCCTGCGCGACCCACGCGTCGTAGAGATCGTCGCCCGCGGAGTTGGTCACGTTCTCGTTCCGGAGAAACTCCACGTATTCCTTCGTGGTCGACTGGTAGTAGAGGGTCGCCTGGATGAAGACCGCCTCGGGAGGCAGGGTGTACTCGGTCCGGTCCGAGTAGCTTTCGTCCTCGTAGGCGTAGGCGACGGGCGGTGACTGAATCGACGTGAACGCCGCGTTCGTGAAGCCGCGCGGCGGTATGCGGTTGTCGAAGAAGATCGTGTCGTTCACCGCGAAGTGGAAGGACGGCCCCGTCGGCTTTCCGACGATCGCGCCAAGACGCGACGAAATGCCGGGCTTTATTTCGTAGCACTTGAGGTCGCCGTCGTGCGTGAGGACGCCCGAGGCCGCGTCGTACGCGCCCGATTCATACACGAGGGCGCTTCCGGCGTCGTATGCCCGCACGTTGAGCCAGATCCGCCGTCCCTCGGGATACCCGGAGGGGAGCTTGTGCGCCGTCTCGTTCATGATGGTGACCCTCAGCGTCGGATTGACGCCGG
>DHHN01000129.1:1375-3071 GCA_002403295.1 bacterium UBP1_UBA4771
GGTATGAAATGGTTGCCGCCCATCTGGTCGTGGAGCGGAAGATCCGGCCGCACGGGAGTTCCCTCGACGTTCGCGCCCGCGCCGGAGACGTCCCGCATGTGGCAGTCCTGACAGGTCGAGACGACGCCGTCGAGCTTGTTCCCCGCGAACTGGGGCGCGTAAACGCCCGTGGATGCGTATTCGCTCTGCGACCATTCGGAGAATGTGCGCTCGATCGGGAACATGTTCGCGAGCATGCCGTCGGGATGCTGCGCGTCGAAGCCGGTCGGAACGTACTCGCCGTCGCCCGCCCCCTTGACGTACACGGGATTGCTCACGTCGTGGCAGGTGCCGCAGAACGAGGCGCTCCGGTGGAAGGGGGAAGTGGTCACCGGATGCTGGGCCACAGCGTCGGAGAAGGGACCGCGTCGCGACTGCGCCGGGTCGGCCACAAACTCGCCGTTCGCCGTGGCATGCGGAATCGCGTGAAGCGCGGCGAGGATCGCCTCGTCTTCCGGCGGGCTCGTTCCCGGCTTGTAGTCGGGATCGACCATGCGGTGGCAGAAGTTGCACTGAACGCTCTGCCGGTCGTGGGCGGTGATCATGCCGCCTCCGGTGTCGAACGAACGTCCGCTGAGCCAGCCGGCCGGCGTATGGCATCGCAGGCACAGATCTCCTACCGACGGCGCGTCCTGCTCGGCGATGGCGAGACACGCGAGAAAGAGGGGATCGCGCATCGCGTTGGCCATCATGCCGCCCCGCCAGTTGAACCACGGCTCGACGTTCGTGTCGTAGTTTCCGTGGCAGGATGCGCATTCGGCGTCCGAGTCGCCGAAGAGGCGCGCGTCGTGCGGCTGTGAGCCGGCGAGCTCGACGTCGCGGAGCGTCGTCGGCACGAGCCCCGCCGGCGTTGCGATGATCGTGAAGTCGCCGTCGCTCGTGTCGAAGCCGCGGTTCCCCGCGTTGTCGAGGGCGGAGACTATGATGCGCGTGGCGATGCCGGGGTAGTTGGGGATGAAGAGGGCCTGCTCGCCGTCGTTCGGCTCGGCCATGAGCATCGCGCGATAGGTCATTCCGCCGTCGTCGCTGAGATAGATGTCCACGCTCGCGATACCGCTCGCGTCCGAGGCGATCCATGTAATGAGTTGCGTCGTTTCGGCGTTATAGCTCTGGCCGCCGTTCGGCGAAAGAACCGTCACCGAGGGGGGCGTGACGTCCATGGCCGCTGTCGGCGTGAGGTACGGCAGAACGTCGGCCGGATCGACGTTCGTTATCTGGCTTACGTTCGAAGAGGTGAGGCCCGGGAACGTGGGCGTGTTGCCGTAGTTCGCGAGGTCGGTGACCTCGACGTTCGTGATGTATCCATCGCCGTCCGAGTCGAGGCCGTCGAGGCTCGTGATCACCGCCTGGCGTCCCGCGTCCGAGTTTGGATAGCTCGGCAGCGCGTTTCCGACGGCGATGCCGTACGGGTTGCGGGTCCCGCCTCCGGTGAAGCGGTAATGACAGATGCCGCAATGCCCGGAGATGCTCGGCAGGTTGTCGAGCCGGGAGCCGACCGCGCTCGGATAGACGACGAAAAACGCCGCGCGGATGTTGGACCGCGCGAGCGCGTCCCCCGGCGCGGCGAGCACGATGAGCTGAGCGGAGATCGCAAAGACGATTATCGCGCACGCCGCATCGACTGCCTTGGCAGTGAACCTCGACATGGCCACCCCCC
>DHHN01000134.1 GCA_002403295.1 bacterium UBP1_UBA4771
CGGTGCGGACGGGGCGGGATCGCGGCGCAGACGTCGAGGTGATCGCGGGGCTGCGCGCGGGAGAGCGGGTCGTTTCGCCGGTGCCGGCGAAGCTCCGCGACGGCGACCGCGTCTCGGTGAAGCAGTGAGGCCGCGCCCGCATTCGACCAACGTGAAGGAGCTCATATGGTTCGCGTAGACGGCAAGGGAACCGGCGCGCTCGTCGAGATCAGGAGCCTCGACAAGAAATACCGCCGCGGCGGAGAAGAGATCGACGTGCTCCGGGGACTCAACCTCGACGTCGATCAGGGAGAGTTCATCGCGTTCATGGGCCCGTCCGGCTCGGGAAAAACGACGCTCCTCAATCTCATGGGCGGTCTCGATGTCCCGACCGCCGGGACGATCCGCGTCGCCGGCGACGAAATCGGCGCTCTTTCGGGCCGCAGGCTCGCCGCGTGGCGCGCCCGGCATATCGGGTTCATATTTCAGATGTACAATCTCATACCCGTCCTCACGGCGTTCCAGAACGTGCAGCTTCCCCTCCTCCTCACTGGCCTCTCGAAATCGGAGCGCGGCGACCACGTCGAGGCCGCTCTCGACCTCGTCGGCCTCGCGGATCGCAGGCACCATTACCCGCGCCAGCTCTCGGGAGGGCAGGAGCAGCGCGTCGCCATCGCACGCGCCATCGTCGCCGATCCGACGATCCTCCTCTGCGACGAGCCGACGGGCGACCTCGACCGCGCCTCGGGCGACGAGATCCTCGACATCATCAGCCGTCTCTCGCGGGAGTTCAAAAAGACG
The DNA here is from genome assembly GCA_002403295.1 of bacterium UBP1_UBA4771. Lineage (GTDB taxonomy): Bacteria > Krumholzibacteriota > Krumholzibacteriia > Krumholzibacteriales > Krumholzibacteriaceae > SSS58A. Next base: position 781 of record DHHN01000134.1, read on the forward strand.
ATCTTTCTCGTGACGCACGATCCCGTCGCGGCCGAGCGCGCCGGCACGCTGCTGCACCTCGATAAGGGAACCCTCCTCGAGTGCGCCGCCGACGGCCGCTTCGCATGCACACCGGAGGATCGCGCGCGGTGAAATTCCTCCACCTCGTCATCGTCAATCTCCGCCGCAAGAAGACGCGCACCGCGCTCACGATCGGCTCGTTCACGGTCGCGCTTTTCCTCTTCGGCATTCTCGCGACGATCAAATCGGCGCTCGGCTCGGGCGTGGACGTCGCGGGCGCCGACCGGCTCGTCGTGCGAAACCGCGTCTCGCTCATCCAGCCGCTCCCCATCGCGTACCGGGATCAGATCCTCAGGCTGCCGCACGTCGAGGAGGCGACCTTCGCGACGTGGTTCGGCGGGTACTATCAGGACATGAAGAACTTCTTCCCGAACTTCGCGATCGACGTTCCCAACTGGCGCCGCGTGTATCCCGAATACAAGTTTTCCGACGAGGAGTGGCGGGCCTTCGCGGAGGACCGCGAGGGGTGCGTCATCAGTCCGCCGCTCGCGAAGCGCTTCGGCTGGAAGATCGGCGACCGCATCCCGCTCGAGGCGACGATCTGGACGGGCACGTGGGAGCTCAACGTCCGCGCGATCTACGAAACCGACCGCCGGGAGCTCACGAGCCCCGAGCTGTGGTTCCACTACGAATACCTCGACGAGCGGCGCTCCTTCTGGAAAGGTTTCGTCGGGTGGTACACGGTCAAGATCGACGATCCGGCGAGCGCCGTCGCGGCGGCGGCGGCGATCGACGACCGCTTCGCGAACTCCCCCTACGAGACGAAGACAGAGACGGAGAAGGCGTTCGCGGCGGGCTTCGCGAACCAGATCGGCAACATCCGGCTCCTCATCCTCTCGATCGGCTCGGTCGTGTTCTTTACGCTCCTCCTCGTGACGGGGAACGCGATGGCGAGCGCCGTCCGCGAGCGGACGGGCGAACTCGCCGTGCTCAAGACGATCGGCATGAACGACCCGACCGTTCTCTCGCTCGTGATGGCGGAAGCGATCGCGGTCGCGGCGGTGGGAGGAGGCGCGGGGCTTGTGCTCGCGAAACTCTTCACGCTCCGCGGCGATCCGACGGGCGGCATGCTCGCGAATTTCTATCTCTCTCCCCGCAATCTCGCGCTCGGATTCGCGCTCGCGCTCGCCGCGGGCGCGGCCGCGGGGATACTGCCGGCTCTCGGCGCCATGCGCCTGCGGATCGTGGACGCCCTGAGGAGGGTGTGAGAATGGCGATCCCGATCGAATACAACGTCCGAAGCGCCGTCGCGCGCTGGCCTTCGACGCTCGTCGCCGTTCTCAGCATCGCGGGCACCGTCGCCGTGTTCGTCGTCATGCTCGCGATGGCGCAGGGGTTTCAGGCGACGCTCGTTTCGGGCGGCTCGCGTCAAAACGCCATCGTGCTGCGCGGCGGCGCCGAGAGCGAGATGATGAGCGCGCTCACGCTCGATCAGGCGCGGGTCCTCGCCGGCGCGCCGGGCGTCGCCCGGTCGGCCGCGGGCGATCCCCTCGCGAGCAACGAGGTCGTCGTCATCGGCGCGTTCGCGCTCGCGGCGACGGGGTCGGACGCGAACGTCCAGATCCGCGGCGTCTCGCCGCTCGCCCTCGACGTGCGGCCGAACGTGCGCATCGCCGAAGGGCGGTTCTTTCAGCCGGGTCTCACCGAGCTCGTCGTGGGGCGGAACGTGCCGTCCACTTACGCGGGGTTCTCCCTCGGCTCGACCGTGGAATTCGGCGGCGGCAGCTGGACGGTCGCCGGCGTGTTCGACGCGGGCGGGAGCTCCTTCGATTCCGAGATTTGGTGCGACGCGACCGTCCTCAACCAGATCTTCAAGCGCCCCGAGAACATCTTCCAGTCGGTGACGGTGCGGCTCGAATCTCCGGAGAGCCTCGAGGCGTTCAAGGACGCGGCGACCTCCGATCCGCGCCTCGCGGTGGACGTCTTTCGCGAGACGACGTACTACGAGGAGCAGTCGCGGACGGTATCGACGATCATCCGCGTGCTCGGATTCATCGTCGCCGCCGTCATGGCGGTGGGAGCGGTGTTCGCCGCGCTCAACACGATGTACGCGGCGGTTTCGGCGCGCTCGGCCGAGATCGCGACACTCAAGGCCCNNCGTTCGTCGGCGAGTCGATCGTCGTCGCGCTCGCGGGTGGCGTCGTCGGAAGCCTCGCGGCGCTTCCCTTCAACGGCTTCACCTCGGGCACCATGAACTGGTCGAGCTTCTCCTACCTCGCCTTTTCCTTCCGCGTCACTCCCGCGATCGTCGCGAGCGGGCTCGTCTTCTCGCTCGTCATGGGGATCGTCGGCGGGCTTCCGCCCGCGGTGCGGGCGGCGCGGCTTCCCATCGTCGTGGCGCTGCGGGAGCTGTGAACAAAGCCCGGGCGCGCGGCGCGCGCCCGGGCTCGGAGAATGCCTCTTTTCGTTTCTCTCAGCGCTTGTCCGGATCCTTCGGCATCGGCGGCTTTTTCGGCGGATCCTTCCTGATCTTCTCGAGCAGGACCTCGACCGCTTTTTCGAGCTGCGGATCGCGCCCCTTGACGAGGAGATCGGGCGCGTTCTCGACCTCGATATCGGGCGATACGCCGACATTCTCGACCGCGTAGTTGCCCTCGAGATCGGTGAAGCCGATCCCCGGCATCGTCACTCTGCCGCCGTCCATGAGCGGGATGTTCCTGTTCATCCCCACAAGGCCGCCCCACGTCCTCTTGCCGATGAGGGGGCCGAGGCCCGCCTGCCGGAAGAGGTACGGGAACGCGTCTCCGCCCGAGCCGGACCACTCGTTGATGAGCATGGCGAGGTGCCCCCTCGGCGTGGAGAACGGGAAGGGGCTCAGCTGCTTGAAATGCCGGAGCGCCCAGTAGCTCGACGGCCGCCGCGCGAGGCGGTCCACGAAGAGCGAGGGCATCCAGCCGCCGCTGTTCCAGCGTTCGTCGATGACGATGCC
>DHHN01000022.1:0-3869 GCA_002403295.1 bacterium UBP1_UBA4771
TGCGGAACGAGCCGCACGACGCCGCGCAGCATCCGCTCGCACGCTTCGCATGCCTGTCGAGCCTCGCGGTAGCGGCCGGCGGTCTGGAGCCCGCGCGCCTGCTCGAGCTTGCGCACCGCGAGGCGCAGCTCCGCGCGCGTCTTCTCGTCGCCCTTCTCGCCGACCCGCTCGCGCGCGCGTTCCATGAGCCGGTCGAGAAGCCCGAGCCGACGCTCGAGCGATTCCTTGAGCATGCGGGTGCTCCGCACGCGCTCCTCGGCCTTCATGGCGAGCTGGCGGGCGTTCGCCGCGAGCCTGAGAGCGAGCTGGTAGCGATTCTGCTGGGCGTTCAGGCGCGACTTGTCGAGAAGGCCGCGCGCCTCCTCGACGAGTTTCATCGCGTGGTCGTCCCGCACGCCGCCGTCGATCATCATGTCCCTGACGTTTTGCAGGCGCTCGCGGGCTTCCTCCGCGACGCGCGCGAGACTCTCCTCGCTGCGGATGTCGGCGCGGGCGAGCGACATCGCGTGCCACGCCTCGTCGCGCGCCTCGATCGTGTAGCGGAGAGCGACGCGGTAGCCGTTCCCGCGATAGCTGTTCCACGCTCGCGTTTGCATCTCCATCGCGAACCGGAGCGCGACGCGCCCCTTTTCGCTTCTCGTCTCCTCGATGAGCTGCTTCGCCCGGGCGATCACCTCGTCCGTGCGCTCGAGAGCTTCTTGAACCCTGACGGCGTCCTCCGACCCCTGCGCGAGGGCGGGGGCCGGCCGGGCGAAGATGAAGGCGCACGCGATGACGAGCGTCATGATGCCCGTCGTTTTCGTCATGTTTCTGTTTCTTCGCGCCATAGCGATCGAGCTCCTTTCTTGTCATCCGACAAGATAGCAAGGCAACTCATATGCCATGGAAAGAATATTCCGCAACACCATATTATGCATGCTGTTGAATCGATCGCTCGCGGCCCGTCCGACCGCCGTTTGCCCCGGATGGTTCAGTCCCGGTGCCCCTCCGGGTGCATCCTAACGCTCCTCCGGATCCGGCTCGGCGTCCCCGCCGGGACCGAATTTCCGCAGCTTGCCGTAGAGGGCGCGTCTGGTGATGCCGAGCATGCCCGCGGCCCGGCTCTTGTTGCCGCCCGCCGCGTCGAGGGCGAGCTCGACGAGGCGTCGCTCTATCGCCGGGAGCTCCATCTCGCCGATGAGCGATCGCAACCGCTCCTCGGCCGAGCCCGTATCCCGATCCGCGCCCTCGACCATGATGTGGGCGGGGGACACGGCGCCGCCGCCCGCGAGGATGGTCGCGCGTTCGAGGACGTTCCGGAGCTCCCGTACGTTGCCGGGCCACGGATATCCTCTGAGCTTCGCGGCGGCGTCGGAGGCGAGCACGGGATCGACCGGGCCGCCGCGGCCCGCTCCCTTCCACTCGCGCAGGAAATGCTCGGCGATGGGGACGATATCCTCCGTGCGGTCGCGCAGCGGCGGAATCCGTATCGGGAACACGTTGAGGCGGTAGAAGAGGTCCTCGCGGAAACGGCCTTCGCGGACGAGATCCTCGAGCTCGCGGTTCGTCGCCGCGACGATCCGCACGTTCACGGTGACCGGCTTCGCGCTTCCGAGGGGAAGAAACTGCTTGAGCTCGATGGCGCGAAGCAGCTTGGCCTGGATCGGCAGCGGCATGTCGCCGATCTCGTCCATGAAGAGCGTGCCGCCGTCGGCGAGCTTGAACTGCCCGGGCGTGCGCGCGGAGGCGCCGGTGAAGGCGCCCTTTTCGTGCCCGAAGAGCTCGGCCTCGAGAAGCGTTTCGGGAACCGCGGCCGCGTTGAGCACGATGAACGGCCCCTTCGCGCGGGCGCTTCTCGCGTGGATCTCGGCGGCCACGAGCTCCTTGCCGGTGCCGCTCTCGCCGAGGACGAGGACGGGAGTCTCGGCCGGGGCCACGAGGTCGATGAGGTCGCGAACGGCTCGGATCGCCGGCGATCCGCCGATGAGCCGGCCCGTTCCCGCGCGCGCGGAGAGCTTGTCGCGCAGCGCCGCGTTCTCGGAGACGAGTTCCCGGCGCTCGATGATGCGCCTGAGCAGCATCGTCACCTCGTCCATCTGAAACGGCTTTATGAGGTATTCGTACGCGCCTCGGCGCATCGCCTCGACGGCGGTCTCGGCGCTCGCGTATGCGGTCATGATGACGACGTCCGTTTCGGGCGACACACGCTTCGTCCGCCGCAGGAGCTCGATCCCGTCCATGCCGGAGAGGCGCAGATCGCAGAGAACGACGTCCGCCTCGCCGCGCTCGATCGCGGGCAGCGCCTCCTCGGCGCTCGCCGCGGTCGCCGCATCCATGCCTTCAGCCGCGATCCGTTCGGCGAGAAGTTCCGCGATCTTTCGTTCGTCGTCGACGATCAGTATCCGGGTCATGCTCACGCTCCGTGGCCGCCGCCGGCGGGACCGCCCGTCCGAGCCGTCATGGGCAGAAATACGCTCACCGTCGTTCCGGCGCCCGGCGCGCTCTCGACGACGATCTCTCCACCGTGCGCCTCGACGATCTTTTTCGTGACGGCGAGCCCGAGCCCGCTTCCCTGGGATTTCGTCGTGAAGAACGGCTCGAAGATCCTGTCGAGATCCTTCGCCGCGATTCCCGCGCCCGTGTCCTTGACCGCGACGCGGTAGCGCTCGCCCGCCGCCGCGAGCGAGACGGCGATCGCCCCGCCCGCCTGGATTGCCTGCCGGGCGTTCAGCAGGATGTTGAGAAACGCCTGTTGAATCCTTTTTTCCTCGCCGACGAACGGCGCCTCCGGGCGCTCGAACGACGTTTCGATCGCGACGGTCTCATCGACGGCCGAGTCGCGCAGACTCCGCACGCACCGGCCGAGGGTCGCGACGAGATCCATCGAAACGCGGCGCGAGGGCTCGTCCCGCGCGAAGAGCAGGTAGTCGGTGAGGATGCCGTTCAGGCGGTCGACCTCGTCGATAACGTAGCTCTCCACGTCGGGGGCGCTTTCGGGGTGCCTCGCGCGAAGCTTCTCGGCGGCGCCCCGGATGATGAAGAGGGGGTTCCGTACCTCGTGCGCGATACCCGCGGCCATGCGGCCCATCGCGGCGAGCGACTCGGTCCGGGAGAGCGATTCGCGCGCGCTCGCGAGCGAGGAGGCGGCCCGCAGGGCGAAGACGGTGAAGAAAACGATCCCGGCGGCGGAAATTCCCGTGACGGCGGCGAGGATGAGCCGCAGGCGGGCGAGCGCCCCGAGAAACTCCGCGCTCGCCTCCACGCCGACGACCGCCGCGACCGCGCCTGCCGGAAGCGGCGCATACCCCGCCTTGAGATAGACGCCGCTCCCGCGGTGGAGATCGGTCGCGGCGGCCTCCCCCCGGAACGCGCGCTCGATCGCGTCGTAGTCGGCCTGCCAGTGCGGGTACTCCGCGTCCTCGGGGTAGAGCCCCGGCTCGAGGCTCATGAGCGTGACGTAATCCTCCCGGAGGACGACGGCGTTGAAAAGCGCGTGCACGGCCCTGATCCGCTCGAGTCCGGCGCGTATCGAATCCGCCGCGCGCGCGTCGTCGAAGATTTCCAGGGATATGGGCGCGGCGAGGCGCGAGATCTCCGAGGCGGCGAGCTCGGCGATCGCGGCGAGGCGCCGTCCGAACTCGTCGTCGAGACTCCGGCGCGTTTCGGCGTAGTAGTGCCAGTCGGCCGCCAGAAACGCGGCGACGAGGACGGCGACGGCAAGGGCCATCCAGCCGCTTCGCAGTACCGGGATCGATCGTGTTCGCTTCATCATGTATTCATGCGCCGGGGCGGCGCGCGTCCCACAGAATACGACCGGTGCCCGGGACGCGCAACAGATTTGCGCTTGTGCGAGCGCCGGGAGGTTGCGTAAGATAATCCGCGTACCGGGG
>DHHN01000022.1:4048-8196 GCA_002403295.1 bacterium UBP1_UBA4771
TGCGGCTGCGCCGTCGAGGACATGGGCGGCGTCGGGCGGCGCGCGACCTACACGGATCGCGCCCGCGCGTCCGTACGGAATCTCATCGCCGTGGACGCGGGCGACATCATGACCCCCGATCTGTCGTTCTCGAAGGCCGAGGCCGAGCTCGCCTTCGACGCGCTGAACGTGATGAAGCTCGACGCGGTGACGCCGGGAGAGGCGGACTTCGTGTTCGGCCTGCCGTTTCTCCAAATGCTCGCGAGCCGTCTGACGATGCCCGTCGTCGCGGCCAACCTCGTCGATCCCGCGACGGGGGAGCGGATCTTCGCCGCGTATACCGTTCGAACGCTCGCGGGGGGGCTTCGCGTCGGCATCACGGGCGTGATCGACGAGGGTATCAAGTTCCCGACCTATATCGACGCGTCGGGATTCAGCGTGCTCGGCGCCGAAGAGACGCTGAGAAAGCTCCTGCCGGAGCTCGAACGCGAGACCGACTTTCTCATCCTTCTCAGCCACATGGGGCTCGAACGTTCGACGGCGCTCGCGAAGCGGCTCGGCGGCTTCGATCTCGTCGTCGTCGGGCACGGCAAGCCGGTGCTCAAGAAGCTCGAGCGGCAGGGCGCGGCGATCATGCTCGCCACCGGCGGCGAAGGGCAGTATCTCGGCCGGGTCGATCTCTCCCTTTCGGCGTCGGGGGAGATCGTCGAGGGGTCGATGCGCCTCGTTCCGCTCGAGGACGCGATCGAGGTCCATCCCGGCGTGAAAGACCTCTTCACGCAGTACGGCCTCGAGCTCACCGAGAAGGAGCGGGACAAGAAGCGCTGAACCGGTGCCGCCGCGGCCGGGTTCCGATTAACTCTTTGCCCGTTATGCAATTAAATTATCGTTGACAAGGCGCGGGGAGAGTATTAATTTACTCCGGTACGTTCGCTGAAAACGCGAGGTAACCCGCGCGCAAAGCCGGAGAATTCACCTGTCACAAAGGAGCCCGTGTATGTCGAAGCTATTTGGATTCCTCGCAGTCGCGGTTCTTCTTTCGGCCGTCGTCGCCGGTTGCGGCGGAAAACTCGATGACAGCTACGTTCAAACCACGCTCAAGGACGCAGCGCGCGGCGACGTCGTGAGCCCCAGTTTCAAGTACAGCTTCGATACGCCGAATATGATCGGTTCGGCGAATAACGTCGCGCTCGTCCGCGAAGGGAACATCATCGAGTTCTTCGTCGGCGACGGACTCGCCGAGAAGGCGAAGCAGGTCGCGGGCAAGAAGTTCGTCGTCCATGCGCGCAAGTACTTCACGCCCTACATCCATTTCATGGTCGATTATATCGTCGCCGGATCGGATACGATCCGGGTCGGCGAGGTGGCCGTGCAGCTCCCGAACACCCGGCCGGCGGCCCAGTTCGCCGCCCCCGAGGAGTACGAAACGGTCGACACCGGCAAGCTGAGCCCGTCGCTTCCCGATCTGCGTGCCATCGTTGACACGAAGTTCAAGGTCGACGGCGCCGGCATCTCGTGGGAGCAGGTCGGCGACAGGTGGAGCTATTCGCTCAATTTCAAGAACGTCCGCTTCTTCATCGACGAGAGCAACGACGCGATGCTCGCCGTCATGAACGCGATCATGAACGAGGGGAAGACCTTCGCCGGCGGCGTGCAGTACACGTCGACGCCGACGAGCCTTTCGCGCGAGTATCGCGAGCGCCTGCGCTCGGGCGGCAACGTGAAGGTCGGGTACATCATTTACGGCGGAAACGCCCTTTTGATCTCGATGTAGAGTCGCGGACCGTTTTTCGCGATGATTCGAAGTGCGGCACGACGCAGGTGCCGCACTTTTTTATTTCGGGCCGGCGGCGGTTTTCCCGGCTCGCGGGCGGCCCGAATGGGCTTGACCGTGCGCCGCGCGTGCGGTAGCGTGTGTGCGATTTCACGGTTCCCGCCGGGCTCTCACACGTGGAGGTATCGATGGGCAAGGTGGCGGAACGGGTGGAGCGGGTCATGGTCGTCGCGCGAAAGGACTGGCGGGAGTCCGTCAACGGCAGGTTTCTCCTCTTCCAGTTCACCGACCGGGACGGTCCCCTCAAGGGGGTGCTCTGGCAGGCGAACGAAGAGATCGACCGGGCGATCAACGTCAACGACGTCGTGCGGATCAAGGGCGAGCTCAAAGCCTATCAGGGCGCCTTCGAGCTCCACGTCGCGAATATCGTGAAACTCGCGGAGAACGAGTACGATCCCGCGCAGTTCATCCCCGCCTCGAAGGAGCGGACCGACGAGGTGCACGGGCAGATCCTCGGCATGATCTCAGCCATGGAGAACGTGCACCTGCGGACGCTGCTCGCGGGCATCTTCGAGGACGCGGAGTTCGCCGGGCGGTTTCTCCGCGCGCCGGCGGCGCGGGTGTGGCACCACTCGTACCTCGGGGGGCTCGCGCAGCACGTGCGCGACATGGCCCTCATCGCCGGGCGGGTGGCCGACGTCTATCCGGAGATCGACCGCGATCTGCTCGTCGCCGGCGTTCTCGCGCACGATCTCGGCAAGGTCGAGGAGCTCGAGGTCACGAACCGGATCGATTACAGCGACGCGGGGCGGCTGCTCGGCCACATCACGCTCGGAACGGCCTTTATCGACGAGCGCATCCGCGGGGTCGCCGGATTTCCGCCGGAGCTCGCGCTGAAGCTCAAGCACATGATCCTCAGCCATCACGGCCAGCTCGAGCACGGGTCGCCCGTCGTGCCGATGACGATCGAGGCCATCCTGCTCCATTACATCGACAACCTCGATGCCCAGGCGCGCGGCGCGTTGCAGACGCTCGACAAGGATACGGGGCGCTTCGGGCGCTGGACGGAATACGTGAAGCTCCTCGATCGTTTCCTCTATCGCGGCGACCGGCCGGTCGAGGATGCGGGGGAAGGGAGCTGACATGAACCGCTTTCCGGCGTGGGTGGAGATCAACCTCGACGCCGCGCGGCGCAACATCGAGCGCATCCGCGCCAACGTGCCGCCGGACGTGGCGATCCTCTTCGTCGTCAAGGCCGACGCGTACGGGCACGGCGCCGTCCGGATCTCGCGGCTCGCCGAGGAATGCGGCGTGGCCGTTCTCGGCGTGGCGACGCTCGACGAGGGGCGGGAGCTCCGCAGGGCGGGGATCGGACTCCCGATCCTCGTGCTGAGCCCCGTTCTCCCGCAGGAGCTCGATCGGGCGCTCGAGAACGATCTCGCCGTGACGGCTTCGTCGCTCGAGTTCGCCGAGGCCGCCGGCGAAGCGGCCCTGCGCCGCGGCGCCTCCTGCGCGCTCCACGTCGAGATCGACACGGGCATGGGACGCACGGGAGTGGCCCGCGGGGACGCCGTCGAGACGATCCTTCGCATGAGCGAGATTCCCGGCGTTCGTCTCGAGGGCGTCTTCACGCATTTCCCCGTGTCGGACAGCGACGATCTCTTCACGCGCGACCAGATCGACGGGTTCGCCGGGATCGTCGATCGCCTCGCCGGGGCCGGCGTCGCCTTCCGCTGGGTTCACAGCGCGAACAGCGCCGCGATCATGAACCATCCCTCGTCGCACTTCAACCTCGTGCGGCCGGGGTTGCTCGTCTACGGACACGCGCCGTCGGCGGCGCTGCAGGACCGGATCGCCGTCGAGCCGGTGATGAGCTTCAAGGCGCGTCTCGTGCTCGTGCGGGACATGCCGGCCGGCGCGAGCGTCAGCTACGGGAGAACGTATTTCGCCCAGCAGCCGATCCGGATGGGCGTCGTGCCGGTCGGATACGGCCACGGGCTGAGCCACCGGCTCTCGAACAACGGGCACTTCCTCTTCCGCGGGAGCCGCGTGCCGATCGTCGGCCGTGTGACGATGGACATGACGATGATAGACCTCTCCGCCTTTCCCGATGCCCGCGTCGGGGAGGAGATCGTCATTTTCGGACGGCAGGGCGCAGGCGAAATCACCGCGGACGACGTCGCGCGCTGGGACGAGACTCTGAGCTACGAGGTGCTCTGCCGCATCAGCAAGCGCGTCGCGCGCATCTACCTGAGGAGCGGCCGGATCGAGAGCATGAAGACGCTGCTCGGCGTCCGGCACGCTCCCTGAGGCCGCACCGCGTCCCGGCTCCGCGGGCCCCGTGCCCGGCCGGGACCGCTCGCGGGCGTTTCATGAAGAGACAAGCGGTGACAAT
>DHHN01000106.1:0-5464 GCA_002403295.1 bacterium UBP1_UBA4771
CTCTTTATGATCCACGTCATCCTGCGATTCCTCCGCGCGCCGGACAAACGGAAGCACCTGCGGCGCAACTGGCTCGACGCGATCGTTTTCATACCGCTCATTCAATTCGTCGGCGGCATCCAGCACACGCCCGCGTGGATCATCGTATGGCAGGCCGTCATCGTCGTCATGCTCCTCTCGCGCGCCCGGCGCACGAAAAACCTTTTCGCCCATCTGGGGCTCCGCCCCGCGCAGATCATGATCGCGAGCTTCGCCTTCACCATCGGCATCGGGGCGATCCTCCTCATGCTGCCCGCCGCGACGACGACCGGCGCCGGCGCGCCGCTCGTGGACGCCTTTTTCACGGCCGCGTCGGCCACCTGCGTCACGGGGCTCGCCGTGCGGGACACGGCGACCTATTTTTCCCCGTTCGGGCAGGCCGTGATCCTCGTCCTCATCCAGCTCGGGGCGCTCGGCATCATGACCTTCTCGGTGGCGCTCGCGGTCCTCGTCAAGAAGCGCGTCGAGATGCAGCGCCAGATCGAGATGCAGGAGATGCTCGATCAGGACACGATCGCGAGCATGCGCGATCTCGTGGCGTTCATTGTCAAGATGACGTTCGCGATCGAGGCGCTCGGCGCGGTCGCGCTCTTTTTCGCGTGGCGGGGCGCCCTCGGCGGCGGACCGGCGACCGCGTGGCACGCCGTCTTTCACTCGATCTCCGCCTTCTGCAACGCCGGATTCTCGACGATGAGCGACAGCCTCGTCCGCTTCGCGGGGGATATCGGAACGAACGCGGCCATCGTCGCGCTCATCATGTTCGGCGGCTTCGGCTTCACCGTCGTGCGCGACATCATCGGCAACTTCCGCGGGCGGTATTTCAGCCGGGGGCACCGCGTGCTGAGCCTCCGGGTGCAGACGAAGATCGTCCTCTCCGCGAGCTTCGGGCTCGTCGCCGCGGGCGCCGCGCTCTTCTACGCCCTCGAGCGAAACGGCGTTCTCGCCGGCCTCGGCGTCAAGGACAGGATCCTCGTATCGATCTTCCAGTCGATTACGACGCGCACGGCGGGTTTCAACACGTGCGATGTCGGCGCGCTTTCGTCCGCGACGCTCATGCTCGCCATCATCCTCATGTTCGTCGGCGCCTCACCGGGATCGACGGGCGGCGGCATCAAGACCACGACCGTCGCCGTCCTCTGGGCGGCCGTCGCGAGCGGGCTCCGCAAGGAGCCGTACGCGCAGCTCTACCGCCGGACCGTCCCCCTCGAGGTGATCCAGAAGGCCGCGAGCGTTCTCGTCATATCGCTCATCGTCGTCCTCGGATTCACGCTCGCGCTTCTCTCCTTCGAGCCCAAACCGTTCCGCGACGTCATCTTCGAAACGGTGAGCGCGTTCGGCACCGTTGGACTGTCGACGGGAATCACCGGGGATCTCACGGCGCGCGGCAGGGTGGCGATCACGCTCCTCATGTTTCTGGGAAGGCTCGGGCCGCTCACGATCGCCTACGCTTTCCTGCGCGCGCGCAAGCCCGCGCATTACCGGTACGCGGAGGAGCGCGTCATGATAGGATGACGCGGGCGGGGAGCGGCGGATTCGCGGCGCCGGGCGCCCGGGAGAACCGCTCCGAACGGCGAATACGACGAAAGCGAGGGATGCGATGCGATACGTCGCGGTGATCGGACTCGGGAACTTCGGCAGCACGGTAGCCCGCGAGCTCACCGAGAAGGGCGCCAAGGTGATCGCCATCGACAAGGACCGCGAACGAGTCGAGGCGATCAAGGAGTCGGTCTCCTACGCCGCGGCGCTCGACAGCATCAATCAGGCGGCGCTTCAATCGGTCGGCATACAGGACGTCGACGTCGCGATCGTCTGCATCGGAGACGACATCGAGGCGAACCTCCTCTCGACGCTCCTCCTCAAAAAGATCGGCGTGAAACGGATCTGGGCGCGCGCCATAAGCCCGCTCCAGCAGGAGATCCTCCGGAGCCTCGACGTCGACGAGATCGTGAGCCTCGAGGAGGAGATGGGACGCATCGTCGCGCGAAGCCTCGTTTCTCCCGGCGTGAGCAAATACATCTCGCTCGAGCGCGATCACGGACTCGCCGAGATCGAGGTGCCGAAGGACCTTGTCGGCAGGACGATCGCCGAGATCGACTTTCGGAAGAAGTATCATATCAATATGGCGGCGATCAGGCGCCGCACGCCCCAGATCGACGACCGCGGCGAGCGCACGGTCAAGGAGACGTTCGAGGTCGCCCCGGCGCCGGACGAGCCGCTCGGGGAAGGCGACGTGCTGCTGCTCGTCGGTTCGGACGCGGATATCCGCAAGTTCTCGGAGCGTTGAGCCATGTTCAAGCATCTCATGAAAATCGCGTGGTTCGGGCTTCTCGCGAGCTATATCGCGATCTGGGCGACTCTGCGGCGCGAGGTGTCGCTCACCGGATCGTACGAATGGATCGCGTGGCTCGGGATTCTGGGATTCGTATTCTGGGCCTATCTCGCGTTCAGACTCTCCGGATTCAGCGGGAAGTTCAGGAATTTCTCGCGGCAGATCATCGCGGGCAACTACGAGACGGGGATCCGGCCGACCCGTTTCGTCCGCGACGAGGTGTGCTCGCTCGAGGCGCTCATCAACAAAATCGCGGACCGTCTGCGCTTCTTCGACGCCCTGCGCGCCGAGAAGGTGGCGATCAGCACCCGCGCCCGCGAGATCATCCATGAGCGCTCGTGCGAGTCGATCGTTTTCGCCGACGTCGACGCCGCCGTCTTCCGCTTCAACAAAGAGGCGCGGGCATTCTTCGGCGTCGATCAGGAAACGCTTTCCTTCGACGCGATCGAGAAACGGCCCGAGAACGCCGCCTTTTCGGCCTTCTTCAGAGACACGATCGAGCGCGACAAGGTGCCGCACGGGGAGCGCCTCGCGATCTCGCTTCCCGTGCGGGGCGCCGCGAGGGAGGCGTTCGTCGAGATCGTCCCGATCAAGGATCGCTTGGAGAAGGTGCGCGTCGCGCTCATCTTTCTCCGAGAGCCCGACCGCGAGCCGGCGGCCTGAAATGGAAAGCGGCGGGCGCCGCCGGCGTCCGCCGCTTCACATCCGCATTCCCGCCGCCGCGCTACCGGTTGCCGAAAAGTATCCCGATGAGAATCCTCCACTCGGGCACGTCCCCGATGCCGAAGCGGGTCTCGAGGTTGTACCAGCCGATCTCTCCGAGCTCCATGCGGGCGCCGAAACCGAGATTGACGCCGATATCGGTGTCCCGGTCCCCCTCGTCCGGCCACCAGATCGCGAGCGCCGGTCCCGCGAGCGCGTAGAAAACCACGGAGGACTTGGGAAGAGGAACGAAGAACTTCAGGTCGCCGTTCAGAGCGAGCGTCGTGACGTTGTCGCCGAACCCGGCGTCGATGCTCGGAACGAAATGGAGCCACCGGGTGATCTTGCCCGTATCGAACTGAAGCCCCGCGACGAACTGGTCGGGACTGGTGCCGTATCCCAATCTGAAACCGAACGCGCGCTCCGACGGCTCGTCGGCATGGCCGAATGCCGCGGAACTCGCCAGCATCGCCACGGCGCACAATGCGCATAGAGCGAGTCTTTTCATGACGTTCCTCCTTTGAGTTGCGCGTATGCGGGTTGAATATTACTTCACCCGACCGNNGCGCCCGACGGGAGCGACGCCTTTCTCCGGACCCGCGTCTGTGCTATGATACGGAACGATCGGCGCCGATTCCGCGCCGAGGGAGGTTGCGTCATGCTCGCGAGCTTTTCGATCGCGCCCGTCGGGGCCGGCGAGGAACTGAAGCGATACGTCGCGGAGATCCTCGACATCATCGATCGTTCGGGACTTCCGTACAAGCTCGGCGCGATGCAGACGACGGTCGAGGGGGACGAGGGGCGCGTCATGGCGCTCATCATGGAGTGCCACCGGCATATGCGCCGCAAGGCGCGCCGCGTCCTCACGCATATCGCGATCGACGACCGCGAGGGGGCCGCGGGGCGCCTCGACGGCAAGGTCGCGGACGTCGAGAGCGCGCTCGGCAGAAAGCTCAGAACGGACTGATCGCCTCGAGGAGCCGGCATGAGCCAGAGCGACGCGGCCCGGCGAAACCGCCTCGCCGCCGAGAAGAGCCCGTACCTCCTCCAGCACGCGCGCAACCCCGTCGACTGGCACCCATGGAGCGAGGAAGCCTTCGAGCGAGCCCGGCGCGAGGATCGGCCCGTCTTTCTCTCCATCGGCTACTCGACCTGCCACTGGTGTCACGTCATGGAGCGCGAGTCGTTCCAGAACGGAGAGATCGCCTCGCTCATGAACGAGGCCTTCGTCTGCGTCAAGGTGGACCGCGAGGAGCGGCCCGACGTTGACGCGCTCTACATGGACGTCTGCACCATGCTGACGGGGAGCGGCGGCTGGCCGCTCACGATCGTCATGACGGCCGACGGCAAGCCGTTCTTCGCCGGAACGTATTTCCCGGACGAGAGCCGCTTCGGGAAACCCGGCATGCGAGAGCTCGTCGCCCATATCCGCGACATCTGGCGGACGGACCGGGCCGGCGTCCTGCGCGCCGCGGACGAGATCGCCTCCGCCGTCGCCGCGCGGCACGAGCGCGCGCCGGGCGCGGCGCCGGAGAGCTCGCACCCCGCGGGCGAGGCGCTCATCGAGCGCGGCTTCCGCGAGCTCGCGGCGCGTTTCGACGAGAGACGCGGCGGGTTCGGCGGGGCGCCGAAGTTCCCCGCGCCGCACAATCTCCTCTTTCTGCTCCGGTACTGGAAGCGCACGGGGGAACCGAGGGCGCTCGAGATGGTGGAGCGCACGCTCGGCGCGATGCGCCTCGGCGGCATCTTCGATCACGTCGGCTTCGGATTTCACCGCTACTCGACCGACGAGCGATGGCTCGTCCCGCACTTCGAGAAGATGCTCTACGATCAGTCGACGCTCGCCATGGCCTACACCGAGGCGTATCAGGCCACGGGCGACGGAACGTTCGCTCGCACGGCGCGGGAGATCCTCGCCTACGTGCTTCGCGACATGACGGCCCCCGAGGGCGGCTTCGCCTCGGCCGAGGACGCCGACAGCGAGGGGGTCGAGGGGAAATACTACCTCTGGAGCGAGCGGGAAATACGGTCGATTCTCGGCGGCGACGACGCGGATCTCGCCATCCGGCTTTTCGGCGTCCGCGAAGAGGGCAACTTCGTCGATCAGTCGACGGGCGCGAAGACGGGAGAAAACATCCTCCATCTCGAGCGGCCCCTCGACGAATGGGCGCTCGAGCTCGGCAGGGAGCCCGCCGCGCTCGAGCGGCGCGTCGAGGAAGTTCGAAAACGGCTCCTCGAGAGCCGGGAGCGGCGAATCCGCCCGGCAAAGGACGACAAGGTCCTCGCCGACTGGAACGGGCTCATGATCGCCGCCCTCGCGAAGGGCGGCCGGGCGCTCGCGGAACCGGCGTTCGTCGAGGCCGCGCGCCGGGCCGCCGGGTTCGTCGAGAAGGC
>DHHN01000106.1:5647-8336 GCA_002403295.1 bacterium UBP1_UBA4771
CGACGGGGCGCTGCCGTCGGGCAACTCGGTCATGCTCCTCAACCTGCTCCGCCTCTCGCTCCTCACCGGTAACGAGGCGCTCGAAGCGCGCGCAGCTCGTCTCGCCGCCGCGTTCGCCGCCGACGCGGCGGGCGCTCCCGCCGCACACACGATGTATCTCGCGGCGCTCGATTTCGCGACGGGGCCCTCGGCCGGCGTGGTCGTGAGCGGGAGCGTGGCCGACGGGGGCGCGCGCGCGATGCTCCGCGCGCTCGCCGGACGGTATCTGCCGAGCGTGACCGTGATCCTTCGCCCCCCGGGCGCCGGGCATCACGAGAAATGGCTCGAGCTCGCGCCCCACACGAGAAGCCTCGAGCCCGTGGAGGGAAGAGCGACCGCGTACGTCTGCCGCGGCCGCTCCTGCGGCCTTCCCGTGACAAGCGTCGAGGAGATGCTCCGCATTCTCGGTGAATAGTGATCCGGCCCCGCGGACGGCCGGCGCGCCGCGCGCGCCCGCGGGGCCGGAGAAGCGCCCGCCGGGCGGGCGCGGAAGCGTCGCGGCCTCAGATCTGCTCGGTCAGATAGATCTGGATGCCCATCTGCTTTATCTGCTCGATCTGGGCCTCGAGCCAATCGATGTGGTCCTCCTCGTCCTTGAGGATCGACTTGAGAAGCTCGTGCGTGCCGCCGTCGGCCGCCTGCGAGGCGATCTTGAGCCCGTCGTTGTACGACTTGATCGCGTCGCGCTCGGCGACCCAATCGTTCCTGTGAATCGCCTCGATCTCGGCGCCGATGTGGATCTTCTTGAGCTCGCTCACGATGGGGCGGCCTTCGAGGAAGAGGATGCGGCCGATGAGCGATTCGGCGTGCTTCATCTCGCTGATCGCGCGCTTCTCGATCGCCGCGTGGAGCTTGCCGTAGCCCCAGTCGTCGCACATCTCCGAGTGGACCATGTACTGGTTGATGGCGGTGAGCTCGTCGGCGAGAAGGTCGTTGAGCTTCTCGAGCACCTTCGGATTGCCCTTCATGCGAGTCCTCCTTTTCGGGTGAACGTTGCTCGGTTGCCGCGCTCCGGATGCGAATGGCCGCCCCGGGGATTATAGCAGAACGACGGCGTCGCCGCATCGCTCATTTGAAGGGCTCGATGAGGGGCTCGGATGAGGAGCTCGATGGCGCTTGACGGCTCGGGCGGGCGGCTGTATCATCCGGCCGCAGGGGGATCGCGGGGGGAGGCTCGAGGGGGCTCCCGTGACTGCGCTACCGACCAAGCAGGATATCAGCGACAAGCTCAACGTGCTCCAGGCGCTCGTCGACCGTATGCGGACGATCTGCGAGGAGCAGGGGAAGAACGACCACGCGTGGCGGTTCGCGGACATTGCGCTGCGACTCGCGGCGGCCGCCGGCACTCTCGAAGAGCAGCCCTATCAGGACTGGAACGACCGGGCTCACCTCATCGTCTCGCGGCTCGCCTTCGCAAACGAGCGCATCGCCGCATCGATCCGCGAGTTCGAGAGGGGCGTCGAGTGCGAAAAGAACACGGCGATAATCATAGGTTACATAGACGACGTCGTGCGGGCCATGGGGCGGATCGCCTGAAACGGCGGCCGCCCGGCGCCTTTTCCGCGTAACTCGAGGGTCCCATCCGCGTATAATCCACACACGTCTTTTCGCGAAAGGATCGATCCATGATGAAAAAAACGTCTTGTCTCCTCGCGCTCATCGCGATGCTTCTGCCGGCTCTCGCCGGCGCTTTCGCCGCGAAGGTCGAGTTTCCCGCGAGCGAGGCGGGAAAGCTCGCGGCCGGGTACATCGAGGCCTTCAACGCCCCCGACGAGGCCGCGATCGCGGCCTTCCTGCAGGCGAATCTCGCCCCGGAAGCCCTCGAACGCATGCCCGTCGAGAACCGCATGCTGACGCTTCGCCGGATACGCGGCGACGTCGGCGCGATCGAGCCGGCCAAGGTCTCGGCCGGAAGCGACGGCGGGATCACCGTCATCGCGCACGGCTCGACCGGCGTGTGGTTCCAGATGGGGTTCGTCTTCGAGCAGGAGACCCCCCATCGGCTCGCGGGGGTCCGCTGGAACATTCTCCCCGAGGCGCCGGATCTCGACGCCCCGGACACGCCCCTCACGGAGGCCGAGCTCGTGAAGGAGCTCTCGGCTCATCTCGGCGGGCTCGTCGCGAAGGACGCGTTCTCGGGCGTCGTGCTCGTCGCAAAGGGCGAAACACCGGTCTTCCGGAAGGCGTACGGCCTCGCGAGCAAGGAGTTCGGCCTGCCGAACCGCGAGGACACTCGATTCAACCTCGGCTCGCTCAACAAATTCATCACGCGCATCGCGATCGAGCAGCTCGCGGCCGCGGGAAAGCTCTCCTACGACGACACGGTAGAGAAATTCCTCCCCGCTTATCCGAACAAGGAAGCGGCCGCGAAGGTCACCGTCCGGCATCTCGTCGACATGACGTCGGGGATCGGCGACTTCTTCGGGGAGGCGTACACGGCCACGCCGAAGAACCGGATCAGAAACCTCGAGGACTACCTTCCGCTCTTCGCGTCCGCCCCGCTCGAGTTCGAGCCCGGCGCGGGGAACAGGTACTCGAACGGCGGGTACGTCGTTCTCGGACTCATCGTCGCGAAGGCGAGCGGACAGAGCTACTTCGACTACGTGCGCGACCATATCTACGCGCCGGCCGGCATGACGGCGACGGAGCA
>DHHN01000084.1:0-1914 GCA_002403295.1 bacterium UBP1_UBA4771
CGGCGACGGGGAGCGCGCGCGTCGTAGCCCGCTGGTTCCCGGCGATCTTGAGATCGAGGGAGGAGACCATCGCCATCGTCGCGCCGATCACCGAGATCGAAAAGAGGATGATGAGGGTGATGACGAGGGCGTTGCCGCTCTCGTTCCCCGCTCTCTTGAGTTCGACCGTTTTCATTTCGTACCGTCCCTTCCGAAATCCGTCGACGCCCGTTTATAGATCCCGTCCGAAATACGCGACGAGCTTGCCCTGCGCAGCCGAGGTTCGCGTCCCGACCACGAGGTCGGGGCGATTGTCCTTGTTGAAATCGGCGACGTCCATCGTGATGATCTCGCCGGAGAAAGTCTGGTTGATCTTCTGTCCGCCGTCGGGCAGGGTGCCGTAGCAGGGCAGCACGTAGATGTTCCCCTCGTAGAGGACGGAGTTCCTCGTGCCGTAGGCGACGTCCGGGAAGATGTCGCGGTTGAGGTGCAGGATCGAGAGGCAGAGCGCCGCTCCCTCCGCGTCGACCCAATCGTCCGGCCATCGCGGCGTTTCCTCGGCGCCGAAGGCGAATCCCGTCGTATCGGGCTGCCCGAAGACGCCGGCCTCGTTGAGCCACAGCAGAACCGCGCCCGTGGTCGGGCCCGATGAGACGGCCGCGACGATATCGGGATCTCCCGCGTCGTCTTCCATCATGTCCACGACCTTGAGGTCGTTCACCGCGTACGGCGCGCGATACCGCGAGTGCCACGAGACCGTGCCGGAACCGTCGTTGAGATAGATGTCGATGTGGCCGAGATACGCGTTGCCGTGCGATCCGACGACGATGTCGACGTGGCCGTCGCCGTTCATGTCTCCCGTCTCGACGGCCCAAATCTCCCCGAGGTTTATGCTGCCGCCCGTCCCGGCCGTCGTGACGTACTGATGCGAGGAGAACGAACCGCCGCTTCCCCGGAAGATCTGGAACCCGCCGCTGTATATGCCGAGCGGAGATCTCAGGCCGACGACGAGGTCCATGTCGCCGTCGCCGTCGAGGTCGGCGAGCTTGCTGTCCATGACCACGTTCGCTCCGCCCGTGACGTAGCTCGCGTCGGGGCTCGTGCTCAGCACGCCGCCGCTTCCCGTGAACCATACCTGGATGTTGGGGCTCGCGTTGCAGTCGAGCCCCGTGAGGATGTCGGGCACGGCGTCGCCCGAGAGATTCCCGCGGCTCATGGTGTTGATGTTCTGTCCCGCGTCGCGACGGTACGTCGGCTCCGATTTGAAGAGCTCGGTGATCGGCGTCGTGGACGTCTCCCACTGATTGTGGAAGATGAGCATGTTTCCGAGGCCGCTCACGAGTGCCGTGCCGAGGACGATGTCCTGATCTCTTTGCCCGTCCTCCCTGAGATCGGTGGTGGCCACGGAGAGCACGCGATCGGTGTTCGAGATGTGGATCTCGACGAAGTCGGTTCGCGTTTGGAGGATGTCGCCGAAGTTGCGCACCACGAAGGTGTCGGGGGCGATGAGGATATTGGTGAACGTGTTCACCGTCGTCGAGGTGTATCCGGCGGGATCCGTCTCCGTGAGCGAGTAGGTTCCCGGCGCCAGGGTGAACTTGAAGTAGCCCTTCGCGTTCGTCATGGTGCTGTCTCCGCTCGATACGCGGAGCACGACGTTCGGCAACCCTTCCTCGCCGCCTCCGCGGACGCCGTCCTCATTCGTGTCGAGGTAGACGTATCCGTGGAGCGTTCCGTAGACGATCCCGGCATAGTCCCCGAAGTTGACCGTCACGGTATCCCCTTCGTTCACGATCGACGCGCTCGCCGAGTTGGGCGTGGTCGAGCTGTAGCCGATGGGATCGGTCTCGACGACCTGATAGTTGCCCTGCTGCACGACGAAGGAATAGTAGCCGGCGTTGTTCGTATATGTCTCCGCGCCGTTGTCGAGGGAGA
>DHHN01000084.1:1978-4898 GCA_002403295.1 bacterium UBP1_UBA4771
TGGCCGGCCGCGAGCGACACCGCGACGAGGTTCGCGGTCGTCGACGTGTAGCCTGGCGGGTCGATCTCCTGGATCGAATAATCGCCCGGCGGCAGCGACAGGTAGAAGTTGCCGAAGTTGTCGGTGCGCGTGCTGCGGCTCGTGCCGGCGACGCGGATCTCGACGTTGTAGATACCGGACTCGCCGGCGTCGAGCGCGCCGTTGCTGTTCGCGTCGTGATACACCCGTCCATAGATATTCGAGCTCGAGCGCGTGGCGTTGCGCACGGAGACTTCGGAATTCATCGAGACGGCGAGGAAGCCGCCGTTGGTTTCGTAACGCTTGTTGTACCTGTTGGACTCGGCGATGGCCGTCGTGCGGATCTTGCGGATGCGCGGCAGATTCGCCGACGTCACCTCCGTCACGGCGCCGATCTCCGCGCCGTCGAGAATGCCGTTGCCGTTGCTGTCACCCCAGAGCCGGTCGGCCGTCGCCGGGTTGTCGTCGTGGTCGTACCAGTACTGGAAGAGGGGTTCCGGCGTGGTCCACGTCGGGGCGAGGTTGGGGCCGCGCACGAGGGCGAGGTTCGAGGCGCGCATCTCGTTCCGGCCGGCGCCGTTGTACCCGTATATGATTCTCCGGAGCATGAAGAGGTTTCTGTTGAGACCCCTTTCCTCGGGATCGTCTCCGCGGTCCGCGCCGCTGATGACGCCGTCGTCATTCGAGTCGAGCGTGAGAACGATCGTCTCGGCGGTCGACTGGTAGAGTTCCGGGTAGTAGAGGATCGTTCCGGTCGGCGGGACGGTTTTCGGGTTGTACGCCGGATGGACGGCAGTGAGCGGTCCGAGCCCGTCGAACGTCCGGCCGTTGTCGATATCGGCGTTGATGACCACCTGATACGGCCCCGCGTGGACGATCGCGCGCTGTCCGCGGAAATAGTCCGTCTGCGATCCCGCCTGGCGCAGGATCTCCGTGATGAAATCGACGGCGATGCGCGCGTTCTGCTGGGCCTCGGCGTAGTCGGTCGTCGTCGCCGAGCTCTTCTGGAAAAGGATGAAGATGCCGGCGAGCGCGATGAGGACGATGCCCAGCACGAGCACGCTGAACACCATCTCGACGAGCGTGAAGCCGCCCGTTCCCCGTATATGTTTCATGCGCATCATAATCAGTTACCGCCTCGAGGTAAGTAACGTGTTCATGGTCACGGAGCTGTCGGCGCTTCCGGAGTTGAAGCTCACCGTGACGGCGATCTGCTTCATTCCCGAGAGCGGCGAGTCGTCCACCACCCTCCAGCTTCTCGTAAAGTGGCGTTCGAGCGGATTTGCCGGATCGTTGTGCACGCCCGCCGCGAGAGCGGCGTCGGTGAACGGCGCTCCCATGAGGCGCTCGATCTGCTCCTGCGCGAGATTCGTCGCGATCGTGATGTTGCGCGCGCGCGAAGTGGCCGTGTTGCTGTCGGGAAGCGTCCGCAGCGCCGCAACGATCCCGACAGCGAAAACCAGCATCGCGACGACGATCTCGACGAGTCCGATGCCCCGCTGTGATTTCAACGTGTTCATGTCTCTCCTGTCAGTTGACGGTGACGTTGCCCGTCCCGCCGTAGATCCGGATGCTCCGGGTTCGGTTGTACGTGTTGCGCAGCGTGATCGTGCCGCTGTTTCGCGTGTTTCCCTTCGCGCCGAAGGTGAGCGTCGTCCCCGGCAGCGTATGCGCCGAGAACACGATCGCCGGATCGAGGCTGTACGTCGCGCTCCGGTATTCGCCGGCGTCCCGCGAGCCGTCGCGGTTGTTGTCCTCGAAGTAAAAGAACGTCCGGTCGTCCATGTTGAACACGAAGACCGCGTCGATGCTCTTCATGACCGCCGCGGCCCGTGCCGCCCGTATCGTGGCGGCGAACTGATCGGCCTCTCCGCGGAGCTTCCAATTCTGTCGGAAGCGCGTGAAACCGGGCACCGAAAGCACGGCGATGAGACCGATGATGGATATCGTCACCATGAGTTCCGTGAGCGTGAATCCCGCCTTTTTCATTTCTTGCCCCTTGCTCTTCAAATGAATCACCTGCCCGCTTCATGCAAGTCGCAGGCCACCGGAGCCGGGACGGAGCTCCCCCGGAGGAGAGAATCCCGAGTCGGCGGTGTCCGGAGGGCGGCATCGGGCAGCAATTCGTTATTCTGCACCGTGATAAGGAGCTTCTTTCCGCGAGAGGAGGAGTTATGGGCGGTGGAAAATTCTTCCCGGAATAAATGCGGTTTTTTGCCGCGGGAACGGCCGGCAGCGATGGGTAATCATGGGCGCCGCCGCGGCCCCGGCATGGCGCGCATTTTTGCATGTTACGTTGCACAATCGAGCGGTTTGCAGCCTGCCCGAAATGAAACGGGGGAGAGCCGGCGAGCGGCCCTCCCCCGCGATCGGTGTCGAGGGATGGTGTCAGCGGAAGAGGCTCTTGATGGATCCCCAACTCGCGGGCTCCACGGCGATCGGTTCCGGGAGGTTCGTGAATGCGGTGATATTGTTCGCCTCGTCGACGACGATCGTGGCGCACGCCATGTCGGACGCGGTTCCGAGCTCCGCCTTCACGCAGAGCGTGTACATGCCTGCCGGAATGCAGCAGACGACCGGCAATTTGATCCGTCCGCCGACGGGATCGCCCGCCGGGAGATACGCGCGAAAACTCATCGAGGCGAGATAATCGAAGCCGCGCTGCAGGGTCAAGGTGAAGTCGGCCCGTCCGGTGGCGTCTCCGCAGTTCAATACCGACCAGGTGATCTGAAGGTAGTTGAACGGATCTCCCGGGATGGGCGCCGCGTCGAGCTCGACGTCGATGCAATCGACGGCGGCCGCCGGCGCGCTTGCGAGGAAAAGCGCCGGCAAAAGGACACCGAAAAGCAGTTTTCTCATGATTCCCCTCCGCATGGTTGCGAATCGCTTTTGCGCATACTCC
>DHHN01000084.1:4957-11332 GCA_002403295.1 bacterium UBP1_UBA4771
ATCCTGCTGGCTCCGGCCCGGCTGCTCGTCGGCGTCCCGGCGGGCCCGGGTGAAGGGGAAGGGAGCCTGAAATCTCTCGGAGCGAAGACGCTCGCCTCTCCCTGTCCGGTCTGGGTGATCGGTTCGTACGACGCCGACGGAAAGCCCAACGTCATGACGGCCTCGTGGGCCGGTATCTGCTGCTCGCGACCGCCGTGCGTCGCCGTATCGCTCCGGGCGGCGACCTACACGCACGGAAACATCGTTGCGAGCCGCGCCTTCACGGTGAACGTGCCGTCGGAGCGGCACGCGAGAGAGGCGGCGTTTTTCGGAAGCGTCTCGGGCCGCGATACGGACAAGTTCGCGGTGGCGCGGCTCACGGCCGTCCGGGGCGACAGCGTGGCCGCGCCGTACGTCGGGGAGTTTCCGCTCGTCATCGAATGCCGGCTGCTGCACACCTACGAGCTCGGCCTCCACACGATGTTCATCGGCGAGATCGTTTCGGTGAAGGCGGACGAGTCCATCGTAAACGCAGCGGGAGCACCCGATCTCGGGAAGCTCCGGCCGATCCTCTTCGGCCCGGGCAACGAGAATTTCTACGGCATCGGAGAGCCGCTCGGCTCGATGCGGGATCTCGTGGACGGCATGAAATAGCGAGCCGCCATCTTGGCGCCGGGGGTGGGAGGAGGACCCAGGCGGGCCGCCGCCGGGCCGCGGCTGGCACGGAAATTGATAGTCTCGCCTTTTCAATACCGTTACCGAGGCGGATTGGGGATATTCCGCCGCAAGGTGCGCAATCTTGAACCAAACGGAACGCTCGAGAGGGGAAAACCTCCGCCGCGCCGTCGCGATCGTGTCGGCCGTCGTGACGCTCTACTATCTCTACTGGCGCGTCACGTCGACCTTCAACCAGCATGCCCTCTTTTTCTCGTGGTCCCTCTGGATCGCCGAATGCTTCGGCGCCATCACGACGTTTCTTTTCTTCTTCGCCGTCTGGCGGCCGCGCCACCGGGAGGCGCCGCCCGCGCTTCCCGGCCGCACCGTCGACGTGCTCATCCCGACGAAAAACGAATCCGTCGCCGTGCTCCGCAAAACGCTGCTCGCCTGCAACGATCTGCGATATCCGCATCGCACGCTCCTCCTCGACGACGGTAACCGGCCCGAGGTGAAGGGGCTCTGCGCGGAGCTCGGGTGCGTGTACCTCGCCCGGGAAACGCACGAGGACGCGAAGGCGGGCAACGTCAACTTCGGCCTCAAGCACTCGACCGCCGAGTTCGTCGCGATCTTCGACGCCGATCACGCGCCGCTCCCGTGGTTCATCGACCGCCTCATCGGCTACTTCGCCGACGAGAAGCTCGCGTTCGCGCAGGCGCCGCAGGAGTTCTACAACATCGATTCCTTTCAGCACCGCGCCGATCACGAGAAGAAGTACGTGTGGACCGAACAGGGTCTCTTCTACAATCTCATCCAGCCCGGCCGCGACCGCTGGGAAGCGGCCTATTTCGTCGGAAGCTGCGCCATCATGCGGCGCGAGGCGCTCGACGACGTCGGCGGATTCGCGACGGGATCGATCACCGAGGACATGCTCACTTCGATCAAGATACATGCGAGAGGCTGGAAGTCGGCCTACCACCTCGAGCCGCTCGCCTACGGCATCGCCGCGGAGACGATTCATCCGTTTCACATCCAGCGCCGGCGGTGGAGCCTCGGCGGCTGGCAGGTGTTCTTCACCGCGAATCCGCTCTTCGTGCGCGGGCTCACGTTTCCCCAGCGGTTGTGCTACCTCGGGAGTCTCATCTATCCCATCGAGGGATTCCAGAAGCTCGTCTTCTACGTGACGCCGCCGATCGTGCTCTTCACCGGCGTGCTGCCGATGCAGGCCCTCGATATCACGTACCTCATGCACTTTGTCCCCTACTACGCGCTCGCCCTCTTCGCGTACAACGAGATGGGACGCGGGTACGCGGGCTATATCCTCCTCGAACAGTTCAGCATGGGGAAATTCGTCACCTACCTGGAGTCGTTTTTCTCGCTCCTCCTGCCGCGGCGCGCGCGTCGGTTCAAGGTGACGCCGAAGGGCGAGCGGGCCTCGTCGCCGCACGCGCTGCTCGCGCCGCAGATCCTCGTCGCGGGGGGCAGCGTGCTCGGGATCGTCTTCGCGCTCTGGATGCTGCTCGCCGGGCGGCGCACCGACGAGTTCATCATCGCCGTGAACAGCCTCTGGGCGCTCTTCAACAGCGGACTCGCCCTCGCCATCATTCTCTACGCCCGCACGAAGTTCGAGCAGCGCCGCGGGGATTTCCGGCTCTTCGACGCGGTGCCCGTGCGCGTGAGCTGGGACGAGGGGGGAAGCACGGCCCACCGGAACGCCGTCGCGGAGGATGCGACGGAGACGGGGCTCTCGATCGTCGCGGCCGGCGAGATTCCCAAAAACCGCGACCTCGGCCTCGAAATCGAGCTGCCGCGCGTCACGGTTCGGGCGACGGGACACGTCAAGCACGCGAAGACGGCCGCCGCGGGAAACGACGTTGTCGGCCGGTTCGGGGTCGCGGTGACGGGAATCACGGAAGAGCTCGACACGCTCTCGCGTTACCTGCGCGAATCGGGGGTCGCGAAATTCCTCGCGGAGTACTCGACGCGCTACCGGACGTATCTCGACAAGCGGCTCTCGAAGGAGCCCGAGCACCGCGAGCGCGCGGCGCGGTTCCCGGCCCACCTGCCGGCGGCGATCGGCGTGAACGGGGGCCGGCATTCGCTCGGAGCGATCCGGAACGTATCGAACACGGGGATGCTGCTCGCTACGCGCGACGTGATCGCCGCCGGCGACCGCGTCTCCGTCGAGGTCGCGTTCCGCGATGACGCGGCGACGCTCCGCGGGATCGTCGTTCGGATCATCGAGCGGGGCTCGGAGGAGTACCCCGAGTGGGTCGCGGGAGTCAGATTCGAGGATACCGGCGTCGACGCGATCAATCGCGTCGTCGCGATCGCGACCGCGCTCTCAACCCTGCGATAAGATATGAAACGCTTGCATATACGGCCGCGCCACCTGCTGTTGCTCGTTCTGCTGTACGGGATGCTCGTCACCGTTTTCGACCTCGATTACAACTCCGTCTTCATCGACGAGGTGTACCATATCATGATGGGGCGGGAGCTCCTGCGCGGGGAGCCGTGCCTCGGCTGTCCGTTCGCGACCGGCAGCCCGCGCATCCATCCCACGCTCGCCGCGATCGGCGACATCGCGGGGGGCATCCACGGCGCCCGGATCGTCAGTCTCCTCTTCGGGCTCGGTCTCACCGCGACCGTGTATCTCGCCTCGGCGCTCCTCCTCGGCGAAGCGCTCGGCATCCTCGCGGCGGCGCTCTTCATGTTCACCGGCCAGACGCTCTACCTCTCGAAGCTCGCGACCTACGACATGACGGCGGCGTTCTTTCTCGGCGCCTCGTTCTGCATGCTCGTCCTCTCGACGCGCGTCGCTTCCGAGCGGCACCGCGCGTTCGCGATCGTGTTCGGCTCGATCGCGTTGCTGCTCGCGGCGATAACGAAGTATCTGCTTCCGGTCTTCATGCCGGCGCTCGGGCTCTACGTGCTCTTTTCGCACGGCTGGCGGCGGACGATGCTCTACTGCGCGCTGCCGATCGTCGCGCTCGGCGCCCTCTACGTGGCGTTCGAGCAGTTCGCGCCGGGCGCGATCGTCGGGGGGCAGATCGAGACCTACCGGGTCGTCACCGTGCCGCTCAAGACGATATTCGAATGGGCGTTCCGGTGGATCGCGTTCGTGCTGTTGCTCGCCGTGTTCGGGATCTTCCACGAGAAGCACGGGAAGCGGGCGGCGATGCTCATCGCGCTCGGCTCGCCGATCATCATCCTTCATCTCTTCACGCGCGCCGAGCAATCGGTGAACAAGAACATGATCTTCGCGATCATATTTCTCGTGCCGGCGGCCGCGCTCGGGGTCGATCACATGGCGCGGCTCTTCTCGTCCGGGACGCGGAGCCGGGCGGTCCGCGTCCTTTTCACGACGGCGATCGTCGTGATCTTCTGGGCGTACGGCG
The DNA here is from genome assembly GCA_002403295.1 of bacterium UBP1_UBA4771. Taxonomy (GTDB): domain Bacteria; phylum Krumholzibacteriota; class Krumholzibacteriia; order Krumholzibacteriales; family Krumholzibacteriaceae; genus SSS58A. The sequence continues at coordinate 8,989 of DHHN01000084.1, forward strand.
TCTTCAACCTGAAGTGGCTCGAGCGGCAGTATCCCGACGTGACGCCGGTCATCGAATTCTTCGACGAGAACGGTTTTGACGGCATGGTCGTCGCGATGAACGGATGGGACGGCGTCATATACGAGTACACCCTCGCGGGCCGGTTTCCCCGGGCGAAATGGATCAACCTGCGCGACGTCGAAGCCGCGGACTCGCCCGAGCCCGCCTTCATCGCGCACGTCGATTTCGTCGTCTGCGAGGATCTCTTCTACGGCAAGCTCACGCCGTGCTCCCGGTGGCAGGCGTACATCGACCGGGATTTCACGCTCGTCAGGAACTTTTCGATCGAACATTCATGGGGTTTCACCGATGCGGCGATCTATGGAAGGAGATAACGGATGACCCGAAGGATGATGTGTACGGCGACGACGGCTGCTCTCGCGGTACTGCTCTTTTCCTCGAGCGCGGGGGCGATCGTCGGGTTTCGCGGCGCGACGTGGGGGGACCTCCGCCAGGAGTTCCCGAAGGAGTTCCCGGACAACCTCGTGCTCCAGGGCTGGGTGAAACAGGGGATCGACTGGGTGGAATGGCGCCACGCGACGCTCAACACGTACGTCGCCCTGCGCTACCGATTCGACACGGAAGGGCACGACTGGAACAACACGATCGGGCCGGCGCTCGGTCTCTCGCTCGATCTCTACACGGCGAAGGGGCTCTCGGCCATGGCGGGCGTCGAATATATCTGGGACCGCTATCTCGAGTCGGACCGAAACGACAACAAGCTCGCCGTCTATCTCGGATGGTACGGGTGGTGGGATCTCAAGCGGTAGCCGGGCGCGCGGCCGCCTCGCCTCGCCGTATCGCGCCGGCGCGATGTCAGGACCAGCCGAGCGTGTCGCCCTTCACGCCGATCATGCGGGTCTCGAGCGGGATGCGCTTGCCCGAGCGCTCGATCGCCGATTCGACGAGCTTGACCATTCCGAAACAGCAGGGAACCTCCATGTAGGCCACCGTGACCGAACGGACGTCCTTATTCTCGAACATCGTCGAGAGCTTCTCGAGGTATCGCCCGGCGTCGTCGAGCTTGGGGCAGCCGACGAGACACGCCTTTCCCCGCAGAAGACGTTCGTGGAAGTCGGCGTACGCGAACGGCACGCAATCGGCGGCGACGAGCACGTGCGCGCCGTCGAGGAAGGGCGCCGACGGCGGCACGAGCTCGAGTTGCACCGGCCACTGGCCGAGCCGGGCCGGCCGGCCCGCCGGTGCGGGCGAATCAGCGCAGGCGGCTGCGCCGTTGAAGCTCATGGTGCGTGAACCCGGGCAGCCGCCTGACTGTGCAGCGCGGAGGGGGTGACCTGCCGGACGCTGCGAATCCGTGAAGCCCGCCGGTATCTCGACGCCGTTCTCCAAGAGGTGCGCCAGAGCCTCGCGGAGGTATTCGCGCTGGCCGTGGCTCCTGAGGTGTTCCAGGTGCGCGCGAACGACGGCGGGACCTTGCCGCATGATGCCCGCGAGGACCGTTCTCTCGTCATATGGCTCCGCCTCCCGCGTTTCGACCGTGATCGCGCCCTCGGGGCAGTGCCCGATGCAGGCGCCGAGACCGTCGCAGAGAAGATCGCCGACGAGGCGCGCCTTGCCGTCGATTATCCTGATCGCCCCTTCGGGGCAGTTCGGGATGCAGAGAGCGCACCCGGTGCATCGCTCCTCGTCGATTCGTATGATCTGGCGCTTCAATCTTCCACCTCCGCGCGGCGCGTCACCGCGAGCCCCGATCGTTCGTCGGCGCCGTATCCGGACCGCTTATTCGGTATAATAATACCACAATGCTAATATAGGGCGTTTCCGCCGGTCCGTCAAGCGGCATTTCAGGCCGGCCGCGAGGGGGCGGAGGCCGGGCCGCGGGAATCGCGCCTCGATGCCGCCCTCGCCGGGTGACTTTTCCGCCGCGCCGGTGCTATACTCGCCCCGGCGTATGATCTCGAACGGCCCGCGTTTCCCGGAGGCGGCGATGAAACGCCTTGCGCTCGCGCTCGTGCTCGCAAGCGGCTTCCTCTCGATATCCTGCTACGTGTTCGACGGCGGCTCGCGGATCGACCTCGGGGGCGAATGGGAATTCCGCCGGGCCGGGGAGGAGGAGTGGCTCCGGGCGTCGGTTCCGGGATGCGTTCATACCGACCTCGTCGCGAACGGACTCGCCGGCGACCCCTTCTTCGGCGCGAATGAGGGCGGGCTCCAGGAGCTCGAAAACGAGGATTGGGAATACCGCACGACCTTCCGTCTCGGCGGGGGCCGTCTCTCGCGGGGACGCGCCGATCTCGTGTTCGAGGGGCTCGACACGTACGCGGCGGTGTATCTCAACGATTCG
>DHHN01000084.1:11343-17647 GCA_002403295.1 bacterium UBP1_UBA4771
AAGGCGCGAACGAGCTCGTCGTCCGTTTCCGGTCCCCGACGGCCGCCGTACGAGCGCAGTGGGAGAAACTCCCGTGCGAGCTTCCCGGCGGCCCGCGCGTTCTCACCCGGAAGGCGGCCTACCAGTACGGCTGGGACTGGAGCCCGCGGTTCGTGACGTGCGGCATCTGGCGGCCGGTGTACGTGCGGATATGGGACGGGGCGCGTATCGCTGAATTCTCGGTGACGCAGGGGGCCCTGAGGCGGGAGCGAGCGGATCTCGCCGCCGAGTTCGAGATCGAGGCGGGCGATTCGATGCGTGTTTCGCTCGTTGTCGCCGTCGACGGCGCCCCCGCGGCGTGCGTCGAGGCCGAGCTCGCGCCGGGAATCAACAGGCGGCGGATCGAGCTCTCGATCGCGTCACCCGAACTCTGGTGGACGAACGGGCTCGGGAAGCAGCGCCTCTACCGCGTTCGCGGGGAGGTTCGCGCGAAAGGGATCCCGATCGACCGGGCGGAGCGGCGCGTCGGCCTGCGAACCGTGGAGCTCGTCGAAGAGGCGGATTCGATCGGGCGGAGCTTTTATTTCAAGCTCAACGGCGTTCCTCTCTACATGAAGGGCGCGAACTGGGTCCCGCTCGACAGCTTCCTCGGCCGGGCCTCGCGCGATCGGTACGAGTATTTCGTCGCGAGCGCGGCGGACGCCTCCATGAACATGCTGCGCGTCTGGGGCGGGGGCGTGTACGAGGACGACGCCTTCTACGATCTCTGCGACGAATACGGGATTCTCGTCTGGCAGGATTTCATGTTCGCCTGCGCCATGTATCCGGGCGATTGGAAGTTTCTGCGCAGCGTCGGGCGCGAGGCCGCCGACAACGCGAAACGACTCCGCGGCCATCCATGTCTCGCGCTCTGGTGCGGAAACAACGAAATCGACGAGGCGTGGCGCAACTGGGGCTGGCAGAGGCGGCACGGCATCGGTTCCGCCGATTCGGCGCGGATATGGCGCGACTACGAGAAGCTCTTTCACGAGCTCCTGCCGGCCGTCGTCGCGGAGCACGATCCGGGGCGTCCGTACGTGCCGTCCTCTCCGCGGTTCGGCCGGGCCGACCCGAGGAGCCTCGTCGAGGGGGACAGCCATTACTGGGGCGTGTGGCACGACGGCGAGCCCTTCGAGGCGTACCGGGAAAAGGTGCCGCGCTTCATGAGCGAGTTCGGTTTTCAATCCTTTCCCGCGTTCGAGTCGGTGGCGCGGTTCATCCATCCGCGCGACATGAGCGCCGAATCCGAGGCGATGCTCGCGCACCAGAAACACCCGAGAGGAAACGAAACCATCCGGGAATACATGTCCCGCGACTATCGGATGCCCGGCAGCTTCCGGGATTTCACCTACGTGAGCCAGCTTCTGCAGGCGGAAGGCGTGAGAACGGGCATCGAGGCCGAGCGGCGGGCGATGCCGTACTGCATGGGGAGCCTCTTCTGGCAGCTCAACGATTGCTGGCCCGCCGTCTCATGGTCCGCCGTGGACTATTACGGCGCTCCGAAGGCGCTCTACTACGCGGCGCGCGGCGCCTACGCGCCGATCCTCGTGTCGCCGGTCGTCGAGGACGGAGCGATCCGCGTCCATGTCGTCTCGGATCTCGGCGATACGTTCGAGGGCGAGCTCGTTCTCGAGATCGTGGACTTCGCGGGGGAGCTCGTCTGGGCGCGGCGGATCGGCGTCGCGGTGCCGCCTCGCTCGAGCGCGTGCTGGTTCGAGGAATCGCTCGAACGCGCGCTTCGCGGCCGGGACGAGCGCGCGGTATTTCTCGACGCGGAGCTCGTCGGCTCGGACGGGCGCGCCGCGCGGAATCTTCTCTATTTCGCGCGTCCGGGGGATCTCGATCTCCCTCCGGTCGAATACGTTTCCTGTTCGCCGCCGGTCATCATGAACGCTCGCCGGAGCCGGGCCCGGGAGGCGGATGGCCGGCCCGGTCCGCCGAGCGCCGGAGCCGGGGCGGCGGCGGTTCGCTATTGCAGCCATCAGCGAGGCCGCGTCCACGTCGTCGAGATCGAATCGGACGTTCTCGTCAAGAATCTGTGGCTCGACGCAGGGGACATCCGGGGGTATTTTTCGGACAACTACTTCGACGTCGTTCCGGGGGAACGGGTGTCGGTTGCGTTCCTGACCGACGAGCGGAGAGCCGACATGTTTCCGTATATCCGTTTGACGTCCCTCGTCGATACGTACCGCACGGAGGAATGATCGCATGCGTTTCGAACGATTGATCCCGCTCCTCGTCGCGGCCGCCGCTCTCGGCGCCTGCTCAGTCGGCAAACGATCGGACGTGACGGTCTACGTCGATCCCTTCATCGGAACGGGTGGCCACGGCCACACGTTTCCCGGCGCGCAGACCCCCTTCGGCATGGTGCAGGCGAGCCCCGACACGAGGCTTTCCGGCTGGGACGGCTGCTCGGGGTATCATCACTCGGACAGCTTCATTTACGGTTTCAGCCACACGCATCTCAGCGGCACGGGCTGCTCCGATTACGGCGACGTGCTTCTCATGCCGACCGTCGGCGCGGCGAGGCTCGCGAGCGGCGCCGCGGCCGGCTCGGGCGGCGGTTACCGCTCGCGCTTCGAGCGAGCGCGGGAGAAGGCCTCGCCGGGCTACTACGCCGTGCGGCTCGAGAACGGCGGCGTCGACGTCGAGCTCACCGCGACTCCCCGGACGGCGTTCCACCGGTACCGGTTTCCGGCGAGCGACAGCGCGAACGTGATCGTGGATCTCGCGCACCGCGATCAGGTGATCGAGTCGTACGTCAAGATCGCCGGTGGCGCCGAGATCGAGGGCTACCGGCGATCGCGCGCGTGGGCCGCGGACCAGCACGTGTACTTCGTCGCGAGATTCTCGAAACCGTTCCTCGCCCACGGCATCGCCGTCGACGACACGCTGCGTCCGAATCTCAACGAGGCGTTCGGAAAGAACCTCCAGTGCTTCGTCCGCTTCGCGACGGGCGCCGGAGAGGCGGTGCTCGTCAAGGTCGGCATCTCGGCGGTCGACATCGACGGCGCGCGGAAAAACCTCGACGCCGAGGCGCCGCTCTGGAATTTCGACGCCGTGCGGGCGGCGGCCGCCGCCTCCTGGAACGAGGCGCTCGGGAGAATCCGCGTGAAGGGGGGCACCGCGGCGCAGCGGACGGTGTTCTACACGGCGCTCTACCACGCGATGCTCGCGCCGAACCTCTTCATGGACGCCGACGGCCGCTACCGGGGGCGCGATCTCGCGATACACGAGGCGAAGGATTTCACGAACTACACCGTCTTCAGCCTCTGGGACACCTATCGCGCGGCGCATCCGCTCTTCACCATTCTCGAGCCGGAGCGCACGGCGGATTTCGTGCGGACGTTTCTCGCCCAGTACGATCAGGGGGGCGCGTTGCCGGTCTGGGAGCTCGCGGCGAACGAGACGATGTGCATGATCGGCTACCACGCGGTGTCCGTCATCGCGGACGCGTATCTCAAGGGAATCCGCGGTTTCGACGCCGAGCGCGCCTTCGAGGCGATGAAGCACAGCGCCGAGCTCGACCATCTCGGGCTCGCCTCGTACCGCGCCCTCGGGTACATCCCGGGAGACCGCGAGGGGGAATCGGTCTCGAAGACGCTCGAATACGCCTACGACGATTGGTGCATCGCCCGCATGGCGAAAGCGCTCGGAAGGGAATCCGATTACGCGCGTTACCTCGAGCGTGCGCAGCATTACAAGAACCTGTTCGACCCGGCGACCGGCTTCATGCGGCCGCGCGTGAACGGCGCCTTCGTCGAGCCGTTCGATCCGAGCGAGGTCAACGTTCATTTCACCGAGGCGAACTCGTGGCAGTACAGCTTCTACGTNNCGCCGCGAAGCTCGATTCCCTCTTCGCGGCGAGCCCGCGGACGACGGGGCGCGAACAGCCGGACATCACGGGACTCATCGGTCAGTACGCCCACGGAAACGAACCGAGCCATCACGTGGCCTACCTCTACGCGTTCGCGGGCCGGCGCTGGAAAACGGAGGAGCGGGTCCGCGAGATCATGGAGACGCTCTACGGCACCGGCCCAGCGGGACTCTGCGGCAACGAGGACTGCGGTCAACTGTCGGCGTGGTACGTGCTGAGCGCGCTCGGATTCTATCCGGTGACGCCGGGGCGGGAGACCTACGTCATCGGCTCGCCCATATTCCGCGAGGCTTCGATCGACGTCGGCGGCGGGAAGCGCTTCGTCGTCAAGGCGAACCGGGTTTCCGGCGCGAACCGCCATATCCAGTCGGCCTCGCTCCGCGGCGCGCCCTACGCGAAGGGTTGCCTCGATCACGCCGATATCATGGCGGGGGGCGAGCTCGTCTTCGCGATGGGTCCGCGGCCGAACGAGGCGTGGGGCGTATCCGACGACGATCGCCCGCGAAGCTCCATCGACGAGCATCTCATCATGCCCGTTCCCTACATCTCGTCGGGGAGCCGCGTCTTTTCCGACTCGACCGTCGTGGGGCTCGCCTCCGTCGTGCCGGGCGCCGAGATCCGCTTCGCCCTCTCGGCGGCGCCGCCGGATGGAGACTCGCCGCTTTACTCCGCGCCGATCGTCCTGCGCGCGACGACGCCGCTCCGCGCGGTCGCCCGGATTGACGGCCGTCCGCCGAGCCGCGTTCTCGCCGCCGATTTCAAGAAGGTGTCGGGGGGGCGGCGCATCCGGCTCGACACGAAATACAGCACGCAGTACACGGCGGGAGGCGCGCTCGGGCTCATCGACGAGATTCGGGGCGCGACCGATTTTCGCGCGGGAGGCTGGCAGGGCTACCACGGGGCCGATCTCGACGCGGTCGTCGATCTCGGATCGGTCCGGCGCGTGCGGCGGATCGCCGTGTCCTTTCTCCAGAATCAAAATAGCTGGATATTCCTGCCGGAGCGGATAGAATACTCCCTCTCGGGCGACGGCGTGGATTTCATAACCGTCGCCGAGTGGAATCGCGGCGCGACGGCGCTCGACGAGGCCGTGCGGATCGAGGAGTTCTCGACGGACCGCGTCGCCCGGAGCGCCCGCTTCGTCCGCGTGTTCGCGAGAAACGTCGGCGTCTGCCCCGCGGGGCATCCGGGCGCGGGCGAGAAGGCGTGGATCTTCGTCGACGAGATCGCGGTCGAATAGCCGGGCCGGGCGCCGCCGCGCGGGGCGCGGCGGGGGAGCGGCCGCGGGACGGTACGGGAAATCGACAGGGACGGTGCGATGGTCGTCTTTACCGTGCTCGACTGGTTCTGGCTCGTTGCGTTCGTCGCGCTCATGATCGTGAGCGGCGCCCTCTTCTACCGGCTCGGCAAGCGGTCCGAAGCCGACTTCTTTCTCGCCGGACGAGGGCTCCCGTGGTGGCTCCCCGCCTCCTCCGTCTACGCGACGCACACGGCGACGGATACGCCGATGTGGGTGTCCGGGGTCGTGTACCGGCACGGCCTCGCGGGCCTCTGGTACGGCTTCTTCGCCGCCTGGTGCGCGGTGAGCGCGTTCGTGTCGACGAAGATATTCAGGCGCTCCCTCGCCTACACGCAGGCGGAATGGCAGTCGCTCCGCTACGGCGGCATGTCGGGAGAGCTGCTCCGCGGGTGGGTCGCCGGCTGGCAGGTCTTCCTCAACATGTTCATCCTCGGCTGGGTCGGCATCGCGATGGGAAAGGTCTGTTTCTTTCTCTTCGGCTGGCCGACGTGGACCGGGCTCATCCTCTTCTCGTCGCTGTGCGCCGTGTACGTGCTTGCCGCCGGATACTGGGGCGTCGTCATGGCGGACTTCCAGCAAGGGATCGTCGCGTTCGTCGCGATCGTCTTCGTCTCGATCTGGGGCATCCACGCCGCGGGGGGGCCGCAGACGATCGTCTCGAAACTCGCGGCGATGGGCGAGACGGGAAAGCTCAACCCCTTCGCGTTCACCGGGTTCACGACCGGGGATTTTCCGGCGGCTTGGTTCATCACGATGATCTTCATCGGCGTCGTCGGCGGCTTCGGCATGGCGACGGCGATCGACTGGTTCCCCGAGGCGCAGCGGATCCAGTCGGCCCGCACGGTGAAGGACGCCTCCTGGAGCATCTGGGCCGGGCAAGCCCTCGTCGTTACACGCAACGCGATCTGGGCGGCCGCGATCCTCGCGTTCTTCACGCTCTACCCGGACATCGCCGAGGTCAAGGATTACGAGATGGCGTGGTTCCGCCTCGGCTTCGAGACGCTGCCGGCGGGCATGATCGGATTCTTCTTCGCCGCGATCGTCGCGATCCACCTCTCGACGATCTCGACGCACCTCAACCTCGGCGCCGTCTACATCACGCGCGACCT
>DHHN01000110.1:0-3610 GCA_002403295.1 bacterium UBP1_UBA4771
AGGTTCCGCCGGCCTCGGGCATGCGGCGGGAGAGGTGCTCCATGATCTCGGAGGAGGGCGTGATGGGGTATCCCGCATAGAATCGGCAGCCGGCCGCGAGGGCTCCCTCGGCGCAGGCGAGGTTCCCCTGCATGAAGTATTTCTTGGGCGCCAAAAGCGCTTTAATTGCTCTCTTCGGCATCTTCGACCGTGATCACGAGGTCCGGGCACATGAGCTCGCACAGCTTGCATCCCGTGCAGTCCTCGAGACGCTCGACCTTGGTGACCTTGTATCCCTTTGCGTTGGGTTCCTTCCCCTGAACGTAAACCCGGCGGGGGCAGATCTGTATGCATATCCTGCACGCCTTGCACCATTCCCCGCGGAGCTTGATCGAATGCATGCGCGAATGATATGAAAAATCGCCTGTTACGTCAAGGATCGCCCGCGAAAACCGGCGAAGGCCTTTTCAGTATCCTGAAAAAAGTCTGCTATAGGCCCAAAAAGGCTTGCCATCGAAACGCAGGCTGGTATATATTGGGGGCAATTTTAAACTGGGCCTGCGCATGCATAAATCGCTATTCAAGCGCTCGTATAGAACCTGATCGGAAGTGGTCGGCGTGGCCGAGAGCCGAGCTTCGGAAAAAAAGAAAGCGATAATAAAGGTCAACCTGAAGTGGTGCAAGGGCTGCGAGATCTGCGTGGCCTACTGCCCCAAGGCCGTCCTCGAGATGGAGGGCGGCAAGGTCAAGGTTGCACGACCCGACGACTGCATCAAGTGCAACCTGTGCGAGCTCAGGTGCCCTGATTTCGCTATAACGGTTGAATGAGGACAACGCGGGGTCCTCATTTTTTTTGGCCCTTCGCTCCGGGGGGCGGCCACTGCGGTTTGGGCGGGCCCCGGCGACGCCGCCCGAAGTCAAGGAGACATCAGTCTTGTCAACGACTCCCAAAGGCAAAGTGATAATGATCGCGGGCAACGAGGCATGCGCGGAAGGGGCGCTCTACGCGGGCTGCCGCTTTTTCGCGGGCTACCCGATCACGCCGTCTTCCGAGATCGCGGAGCATCTGTGCCGGAAGCTCCCGCGCCTCGGCGGCAAGTTCATTCAGATGGAGGACGAGATCGGCGCCATGGGCGCCGTGATCGGCGCCTCGCTCACCGGCATGAAGGCCCTCACGGCGACATCGGGCCCCGGCTTCAGCCTGAAGCAGGAAAACATCGGGCACGCCGTCATGGCGGAGGTGCCGTGCGTCGTCGTCGACGTGCAGCGCGGCGGTCCGAGCACCGGCACGCCGACGCTCCCCGCGCAGATGGACGTTCAGCAGGCGCGCTGGGGCAGCCACGGCGATCACGGCGTCATCTGCCTCTCCGCGGCGACCGCGCAGGAGACCTTCGAACAGACGATCCGCGCCTTCAACCTCGCCGAGACCTACATGACGCCGGTGCTCCTCCTCATCGACGAGATCGTGGGCCACACGACGGAGAAGATGGTGATCCCGGAGCCCGGCGCGATCGAGGTCGTGAACCGCGCGAAGCCCGCCGTTCCGCCGGCGAAGTACGTGCCGTACGCTCCGACCGAGTCCGGCATTCCGGTGCTCGCGGATTTCGGGACCGGTTACCGGTACAATGTGACGGGACTCTGCCACACGGAGACGGGCTTTCCGACGAACGATCCGAAGCGGATCGAGGCGAACATTCTCCACCTCACCGACAAGATCGAACGCCACCGCGACGAGATCATGCGCTGGAAGGCGTTTCGGCTCGACGACGCGAAGATCGCCGTCTTCGCGTACGGCGCGGTCGCGCGCTCGGCCCGGCGCGCCGTGATCGAGGCGCGGGAGGCGGGGATCGCGGCGGGGCTCTTCGAGCCGACGACCCTCTGGCCCTTCCCGTACGAGGCGATCCTCGAGACGGCGGGGCGGGTCAAGGCGTTCGTCGCCGCCGAGATGAACCTCGGGCAGATGGCGCGCGAGGTGGAGCTCGGCGCGAAATGCAAGGCCGAGGTTCACCGCGTGAACCGGGTCGACGGCGACCCCATCACGCCGAAGCAGATACTCGAGAAGATCAAGGAAGTGGCCTGAGATGATCGACTACTACGAATACATACGCGCGCAGAACTTCCCGCACATCTGGTGCGCCGGCTGCGGCGACGGCATCGTTCTCAAATCGTTCATCCGGAGCCTCAAGAAGCTCGGCATCGCGAAGGACGACGCGGTCATGGTCTCCGGCATCGGCTGCTCGAGCAGGACGCCGGGCTACATCGACATCAACACGCTCCACACGACGCACGGGCGCGCGCTCGCCTTCGCGACCGGCGTCAAGTTCGCGAATCCGCGGCTCAAGGTGATCGTCGTGACCGGCGACGGAGACGCGACCGCGATCGGCGGGAACCATTACATCCACGCGGCGCGGCGCAACATCGACATCACCTGCCTCCTCTACAACAACTATATCTACGGCATGACGGGGGGACAGGTATCGCCGACGACTCCGCGCGGCATGAACGCGTCGACGGCGCCCTTCGGCAACATCGAGCCGGCGTTCAACATCTCCGGGCTCGCCCAGGCGGCCGGCGCCTCGTTCGTCGCGCGCGGCGACGTCTACCACGTCCAGCAGCTCGACAAGCTCATCGCGGCCGCTCTCGGGAAGACGGGCTTCTCGCTCGTGGAGATACTCTCGCCCTGCCCGACCGCCTACGGGCGCCGCAACAAGATGGGGACGCCGGTCGATCTCATGAACTGGCTCAAGGACAACGTCGTCGCGAAGGACAAGCTCGACAAGATGACCGAGGAGGAGCAACGCGGCAAGGTCCCGTCGGGGGTTCTCTGGGACGTGGAGAAGCCCGAGTTCTGCGGCGAGTACGCCAAGCTCGTCGAACGGTTGAAGACCGACAAGAAAAAGGCGTGACCGGTTCCGGCGCCGGGACGGGCGGAGGTCCCCCCGCCGCGCGGCGGGATCGTTTCGAGAAGAAGGAAAACGGAGAGCTTCGAATGGACAGATACGAAATGCGCTTGAGCGGCTCCGGCGGGCAGGGTCTCATCCTCGCCGGGAAGATCATGGCGGAGGCCGCCGTCATCTATGACGGGCGGAACGCCGTGCAGACGCAGAGCTACGGCCCCGAGGCGCGGGGCGGCGCGAGCAAGGCCGAGGTCGTCATCAGCGACGGTGACATCGATTATCCAAAGGCGCTCAGCCTCGATCTTCTGCTCGCGCTCACGCAGGTCTCCTGCACGAAATACAGCGCGGATCTCAAGGAGGGCGGCATACTCATCGTCGATTCGGGTCTCGTGAAGGATCTGCCGCCGGGAAATTTTCAAGTGTACCGGGCTCCCATCACCGAGATCGCCGTGAAGAAGGTCGGCAAGGCGGTCGTGACCAATATCGTCGCGGTCGGGATTCTCACGAAGATCGCGGGCGTCGTCTCGGAGGACGCGGTTCGAAAGGCCATCCTCGCGCGCGTTCCGAAGGGGACGGAGGAGCTCAACATGAAGGCCTACGAGGAAGGCCTCAAGGCGGCCGCGGAGCTTATCGGCACATAGCGCCGCCGCGCCGGTGGATAGACCGGCTCGTGATATTCCACCTTCGGCAAGGCATTAGCCGCACAATGCGGATGTATCGATAAAACGGGATCG
>DHHN01000110.1:3719-4304 GCA_002403295.1 bacterium UBP1_UBA4771
GCCCGCGCCGAAAATCTTGAAGCCGCTCACCGCCGAGGAGCTCGTCGCGAAGGCCAAGCAGCCCGGCATCGACGCGATGATCATGCATCCCTTCTACAAGGGCAAGATCGAAATCATGCCGAAGGCGTGCATCCGCAACTTCGACGATTTCGCGATCTGGTACACGCCGGGAGTCGCGAAGCCGTGCCTCGACATACGCGACAATCCCGAGAAAGTCTTCGAGCACACGAACAAGGGAAACTTCGTCGCCGTCGTGAGCGACGGCACCCGCGTGCTCGGTCTCGGCGACATCGGCCCCGAGGCGGGCATGCCCGTCATGGAGGGCAAGGGGATGCTCTTCAAGTACCTCGGCGGCGTCGATGCATTCCCGATCTGCGTCGACACGAAGGACCCGGACAAGCTCATCGAGTTCGTGAAGCTGCTCCAGCCCTCCTTCGGCGGCGTCAACCTCGAGGACATCGCGCAGCCGAAGTGCTTCCGCGTGCTCGACACGCTCCGGCGCGAATGCCGCATCCCCGTGTGGCACGACGACCAGCAGGGAACGGCCGCGGTCACCGTCGCCGGGCTCATCAACGCAGTGAAGAT
>DHHN01000176.1 GCA_002403295.1 bacterium UBP1_UBA4771
CTCGAGACCTTCCTGATCGCCGCAATCGCCACCATATTGCTCATTCGGCTCTTTCTCGAATTGACCGGCTATCCGAAGCTCGGAGGGGAGCGGTTTCACGTCGCCCACATGCTGTGGGGCGGGCTGCTGATGATGGCCTCGATCCTCATGCTGCTGATCTTTCTCGGCAAATCCATGGAGCGTATGGCCGTCGTCGTCGCCGGGGTGGGTTTCGGATCGTTCATCGACGAGGTCGGGAAATTCCTGACGCACGACAACGATTATTTCTTCAAGCCTTCCGTGGCGCTCATGTACGCGGTTTTCATCCTGATATTCATCGCGATCCGCAGCATCAGGACGAGAGGGCATTACACCCGTCTCGAGTACCTGATGAACGCCCTGCACGAATCGGAAGCGGTCGCCGCGGGCGCTCTGGCCGAGGAGGACAAGGAAAATATCGAATCCCTTTTGAGCGGGAGCCCGCCGGACCATCCGCTCGTCTCGTGCCTCCGGCGCGCTCTCGCGGAGACGGAAACGCTGCGCGGGCGGCCGCCGGGAGTCGCGAGGCGGGTCAAGATCGCGCTTGCCTCATTCTACCGAAGAGCCGCCAACACCCGTCTGTTTCGCCTCGGCATCGTCGTCTTCTTTCTCGGGCAATTGCTCGTCAGCGTATCCACCGTCGTCGTTCTGGTGTTTTTCCGGGGCTTGAGGTGGAATGACGCCCGGCCCATGGGGATCTTCGATGCAATCGAATCGCGCCTGCTCAACCTGACGTTCGTCGATTGGGCGGAGCTCGGCTCTTCTTTCGTTTCGGCCGCTTTCATTCTCCTGGGGATCGTGTTCCTGCCGCGCGACCGGCAGGCCGCGCTGCGGATGTTCGAGCGGGCCGTCTTGATTTCGATTTTCCTCACGCAGGTTTTTATCTTCTACAAGGAAGAGTTCGGGGCGCTGCTCGGGCTCGCGTTGAACTTGCTCGTTCTGGCCGCGCTTCGATTCATGCTGGAACGGGAAGAGCCCCGCGCCGGCGTCGCGGCGCCGCCGCCGGCGAGAAATACCGGCGGATGACGATTCGGTTGTTGCGCCGGCGGACCGATTCCGGTATCTTCTTCGCTATATATCGTTTGGCGTCGGATTTTTCATCTCGAAACCCTCCCTCGCCGAATGCGATTCGTTAAAGTTGGTTTTATTGTCGCTGCCGAATGGAACCGGCCTCCCCTCTCGATCGCAGCATCCCTTATTCACGCATAAGAGACGGCTCGACCTCGAGGCTCGACCGCGATCGATCCGACGGCATGCCAAGGAGCGAGTATGAAGGTCCTGTTGGTCAGCCCTCCCGCGGGCATCTCGTACGCGAGCATCGGAATCAGCCGCCCTCCGCTCGGCCTCGCATACATGGCGTCGGTCATCAGGGACGCGCACGAGGTGCGGATCGTCGATTTCAACGTCGAGAGCAAGAATTGGAGCAAATACCCGTTCGGCGAATTCGACGTCGTCGGGATATCCGTTGATACCTCGAGATATCATATCTCCCTCAGAATCGCCCAGCAGGCGAAAAAGCACGGCGCCGTGGTCGTCATGGGCGGGCCCCACGTGAGCTTCATGGACGGGGAAGCGATCGAGAGCGGGGCCGTCGACTACGTCGTCCGAAACGAAGGGGAGCACTCCTTTTGCTCTCTCGTCGAGTTTCTCGCGGGGAAGCTGCCCTTCACGGACGTGCGGGGCGTCTCCTACTCGAGCGACGGAGCCTGCGCGAGAACCCCCGACGCGCCGTTCATTCAGGATCTCGACTCGCTCCCGTTCCCCGCGCGCGACCTTCTGCCGCTCGATCGATACCGGGAAAAGATGAACGGCCGCCCGACGACCACGCTCGCGACGTCGCGGGGATGCCCGTATAACTGCCACTTCTGTTCGTCGTCGCAGTTCTTCGGCGTCCGGTGGCGCGCCCGCTCGGCCGAGAACGTCATCGAAGAGATGGACACGCTCTACCACAAGCACCACTACCGGGCGCTCTCGTTCGTCGAGGACAACTTCACCTTCAGCCCGGCCCGCGCCGTCTCGATATCCGAAAAGATCATCGAGCGCGGATGGGATCTGAAATGGGGAGCATGGTCGCGCGTCGATACGATCGTGAAGCACCCCGACATGGTGAAGACGATGGCGCGGGCGGGGTTCAAATGGACCTTCGTCGGATTCGAAAGCTCGCACCAGGAAGTGCTCGACATGTACGGCAAGAAGGCGATGGTCGAGGACGCCCTGAACGCCATGCGGATTCTCAAGAGCAACGGCGTCGGCGTGACGGGAAGTTTCATTCTCGGAGCGCCCGGAGAAACGAAGCGCATGATGAAAGAGACCGTGCGCTTCGCCAAGAGGCTCAATCCGCGCCGCGTTCAATTCACGATCCTCACGCCCTTTCCGGGGACCCAGCTCTACGAGACCGTGCGAAGCCGGCTCCTGACGGAGGACTGGCGCAAGTACACGGGCCTGTGCCCGACCATCAAGCTCGACCACCTGTCCTCGAAAGAGATGAAGAAGCAACTCGTCGGGGCGTACGTGTCGTTCTACGCGCGGCTCAGGCAGGCCGTCATGAATATGCCCTACTTCGCCAAGGTTCTTCCCAAGTCCCTCAACGTGATGGCACATCGACTGGCCATCGTCTGCAGGCTCACCGTCGTGACGGCCTTCTTCGATATCGTCAAGAGAGGCGTCAGAGGCTGACGGCGCCGCGGGGCTCGGAGCGGGGCGCCCGCCCGGATGCCCGATCCTCGCCTCCGAGCGACTTGACGCCGAATNNTCGAGGCGATGTTCAGGAAGATACTCATCGCGAACCGGGGCGAGATCGCCGTCCGGATCATCGGCACGTGCCGCAGGCTCGGCATTCGAACCGTCGCCGTCTTCAGCGGCGCCGACCAGGATTCGCTCCACGTGCGCATGGCGGACGAGGCGTATATGATCGGCGCCCCGCCCGCGGCGCGAAGCTATCTCGATCAGGACGCCGTCATACGGGCCGCCCGGGAAGCCAAGGCCGAAGCGATCCATCCGGGCTACGGTTTTCTCTCGGAGAATCCCGTCTTTGCCGCGCTCGTCGGCGCCCACGGGATGAAATTCATCGGGCCTTCGGCGGACGCGATAAGATGCCTCGGCGACAAGGTCAACGCGCGAACGATCGCGATCAAAAACGGCGTTCCGGTGATCCCCGGCACGAAGGGCGTGGTACGGAGCGCGGGCGAGGCGCGCGCGAAGGCGCGGAGAATCGGTTATCCGATCCTCATCAAGGCCTCCGCCGGCGGGGGCGGCAAGGGTATGCGCGTCGTGAGGGCCGACGGCGACCTCGCGGGCGCCGTCGACGCGGCGATGGGAGAGGCGAAGGCCGCGTTCGGCAGCTCGGAGGTGTTTTTCGAGAGATTCATCGAAGGCGCGCGGCACGTCGAGATCCAGATACTGGCTGACGAGCACGGCAATTGCGTCCATTTCGGCGAGCGGGAGTGCTCGGTTCAGCGGCGGCACCAGAAGATCATCGAGGAGACCCCTTCGGTCGTCGTGACGCCCGAGATGAGAAGCCGGATGGGCGAGGCGGCGAAGCGCCTCGTTCTCGCGGCCGGATACGCGAACGCGGGGACGGTCGAATTCATCGTCGACGGGAACAACGATTTCTATTTTCTCGAGGTGAACACCCGCCTGCAGGTCGAGCACCCGATCACCGAGATGTGCAACGGCGTCGATCTCGTGGCGCTGCAGCTCGAGGCGTCGGCGGGCGAACGGCTCGCGATCGATCAGGAGAGCGTCGCTCCCGAGGGGGCCGCGATCGAATGCAGAATCTGCGCGGAGGATCCCTCGCGGGATTACGCGCCTTCCTCGGGGAGGGTGGAGAAGCTCACGTTTCCCAACAATCCGGGGCTGCGGATCGACACGTTCCTCTACGAGGGGTGCGAGGTGCCGATCTTCTACGATTCCCTCCTCGCGAAGATGATTTCCCACGGAAAGAACCGCGCCGAGGCCATCCAGAGGATGAAGCACGCCCTCGACCATACGAAGATCGAAGGCGTCGAAACGAACAGAAAGCTCTGCCGGTACGTTCTCGGAAGGGAGGAGTTCGTTTCCGGCGCGTACGACACGAGCCTGCTCCAGAGCATCCCCTTCAACGAGGAGCTCTACGGAGCGTACGCGACGCGCACGGCCGACAAGGTCGGAACGCATATCTTTGACGGCACGTACCACACCGATTGACGGAAACGGCGGCGGCGTTCGTTTCCGGGCGGGCAGACGCTGTCCATTGGATGGAAAGGAGGCGCGCATGCGTATTGACGGCGCGAAAGAGTGGCACTGGTTCACGGGAGGAATCCTCGTCTCTTTCCTGTCGGTCGCCACGTATTTCATTTTTGCCGCGATCGCGGAGCGCAATTATCCGTTCGGCATCACCGCCGGATTCGGATATATCGCCGCGGCGTTCGGGGGCCTGTTCAAGGGGCTGGACGGCAATCCCGTCATCAAGAGGTTCGCCGAAAAGCCCGACGCGTTCATCGAGTTCTTCACCTTGATCGGATTGATTGCCGGCGGATACGCCGCGGCGAGGCGTTCCCGCACGCTCTCTCCGGAGAATATCCCCGCCGTGTGGGCGGCGTATCACGGGAAGAGCGTGGCGAAGAGATACGGATTCGTGCTCGCCGGAAGCGTTTTCCTGGGATTCGGCGCCGCGCTGTCGGGCGGCTGCACGACGGGGAACATTCTGCAGGGATGGGCCCATCTCTCGCTCGGCAGCATCGTCGCCGGAGCCTCGTTCTTCGCGGCGGGCATTGTCGCGGCGCGGGCGCTCTACCCGAGAGTCGGAGGCGGCCATGACATTCGTTGATATCGTATTCGGCCTCGCCGTCGGGTTCGTTTTCGGATACATCCTCACGAGAACCGGGATCACGAAGTATCCCCGCGTCATGGGGATGCTTCTCTTGAAGGATTTCAAGATATTGAAATTCATGCTCACCGCGGTGACGTGTTCCATGATCCTCTTCTACGCGTTGGGCGATTTCGGCCTGCTCTCCCTCGGCTTGAAGAACCTCGACTGGGGCAAATTGGCCGGCGGGCTGATCTTCGGGGCGGGGATGGGAATACTCGGCTATTGCCCCGGGACGCTGTGCGCCCGGATCGGCGAGGGGAAACGAGAATCCGTTTTCGCGCTTTTCGGCATGGCGCTCGGGATATTCGTTTATGCGCTCGCGATCAAGCAGGTGCGGGGGCTCCTGCCGTCGGGCGAGATCGACGGGAACATCGCGGCGCTGCTCGGCGTCAACCATTGGGTCGTCATCGTCCCCGCGGCGCTCCTGTTCTCGGGAATCGTCTATGTCGTCAACAGGAAATTCAGCGACGACAGCCCCGTATTCTAGCCGCGGTCCGGGTTCCCGCGGCGACCGAAAATTCGGTTTTTCGAGCCCCGGAACGCAAAAAAATGTGTTCACGCCGCGGCATTCTGCGCTATGATGCGCACCGCTCAGGGAAGTAGTGTCCATTCACCCACGACGGCAAAGGAGGAGAAAGGGAAATGGCGAAGAAACGGTCCGCCAAAGCATCGGCCGGTAACAAGCCGCCGACCAGAGGCGAGGTCTATCGCGACATCGCCGCGAAGACAGGTCTCGCCCGCAAGGACGTCGTCGCTGTCTGTGACGCGCTGACCGACGTCATGATCAAGTCGGTCAAGAGGCACGGAATCTTCAACCATCTGGGCTTGATGAAGCTCACGCTGGTGAAGAAGCCCGCGGTCGCGGGCGGCAAGCTCGTCCGCAACCCGTTCACCGGCGAGATGATCAAGCAGAAGGCCCGTCCGGCCTCGCGCACGGTGCGTGTCCGCCCCCTGAAGGCCATCAAGGACATGCTCTGATCCGCCGCGGATTCTCGATCCAGTGAAGCCTGCCCCCCGGGGCGATTGCGCCGGGGGGCGCTTTATATTCGTTGATGACCGTGCCAACAAGAAAGCGGCGGGAAGGGGAAGGGACGCGCTTGTCTTGAAGGTATTGTCCGATGCGCTGATGGCACTTCGGGAACGCGAGCGTTCGAGGCCGGGACGCGGAAAATGATCCGAAAACAAGCCGCAAGCGAGCGCGTTGACAGGTCCGGGGGTTCTGCCTTAAAATAGAGGGACGCATCCGGCGAGCGTCCCGTGAGCCTCCGGTACCGCCGTCCCGGCGAACGGGGTTCTCCGGTCTCAATCCAGCCGGTTCGGGTCCCCAACCGGGCAATACGTGCCGAGAATGCGCCTGACGAAGCTCATCGTTCCATTTCTCGCAATCGCCGCTCTGGCAGGCGTTCTCGTCATCCTGAGCGCGAGACCGCAGCCGGAGCGAGCCTCTCGCTTCGACTTCGGAAATCTCCCGTTCCGGTTCGAGAACGTCGTCTCCGCGCACCTCCAGCGGCGGATGGCCTTCTTGCAGTTCTTTGTCGTCGACTACGATATGGACGGCGATGACGATCTTCTCGTCAATGATGCGAATCGGCTCCTCTGGTACCGGCTCCGCGGAAATGAAATGGCTCTCGCGGGGGAGCTCATATACGGGCGTCCGGGAAGCACCCGCATGGTGGCGGACGCCGACGGCGATGGACGCTCGGAGTTCCTCGTCCTCATGGAAACGCCGGAAGGCTCGGTGCTATCCCTGTACGACCGATTCTCGCACAATGGGCCGCAGGAGCCCGTCTATACGATCGGCCCCCTGTTTCCTCCGAGAGCTGAAGGGGAGGCGCCCCCCGGCAAATGCAATATTTTTGGGTGTTTCACGGCGGAGAAGGGTGCTCGCCCGACCATCCTCATTGGTATCAATCCGCATAGA
>DHHN01000183.1:0-1721 GCA_002403295.1 bacterium UBP1_UBA4771
GGAATGCCTCGGCGGCGTCGTGCGAAACGCCTTCGCGAAGACCGCCCCGGTCATCGTCGCCGTCGCCATGAAGCTCAGCCTCGTCACGAACCGCATCGGCGGCCGCCTCAAGGGGATCGAATATCACGTGCTCGACGCCGGAATCGCCGGGGAGCATTTCGTCCTGCAGGCGGCGGAGCTCGGCCTCGGCACGTGCTGGATCGGTTGGTTCGACAAGAAAGCGGTGCGCAGGATTCTCGACATTCCCGCCTCCTGGGACGTGCCCGCGCTCATAGCATTGGGATACCCCGGCGAAGCTCCCCGCGCAAAGAGGCGCAGGCCGATCGACGAAATGTCGAGCTTCAAGCGATAATCGGCGCCGCGGGCTTCCGGTGTGGCGGGCGTTGGATCGGGGGATCCGCGGGAAGCGATTCACCGCTCCGCGACGGCGCGGTAGATCTCGTCGTACCGGCGCGCGATCGCGGGCCAATCGTGATTCCGGCGCACCGCGTCGCGCGCCGCGGCGCCGCGGGCGCGTGCTTCCGCGTCGTTTGCGATCACGTGCGCGATCCGCTCCGCGAGCGAGCGCGGATCGGAGACGCGGAAGGAGAATCCGAGTCCGCTCGCGACCGCCTCGTTTTCCGGAGTGTCGCTGTAGATCGTCGGCGCGCCGGATGCGAGGCCCTCGAGCAAGGCCATCGACATCGCCTCGTATTCCGAGGGAAAGACGAACGCCCGCGCGTGGGCGTAGAGCGCGTGGTATGTCTCTCCAGTGAGAAAGCCCACGAAACGAACGCCGTCCGGTTTCGCCGCCTTGAGCTCCTCGAAATACTCCGTGTCCGTGGCGCTCCCGCCCCCCGCGATGACGAGGGGGAGGCTCGCGCCGGAGAGCCGATAGGCCGCGATGAGCGTGCACAAGCCCTTCGTGCGCTCGATGCGTCCCGCGGACGCGAAGAGATAGCCGCGAGGGTCGAGACGCCACTCCGAGAGGAGCTCCTCGCCGGGGGGTTCGCGGACGACGATGCCGTTCGGAATGTAGACGACCTCGCGGCCGTACTTCTCCCGGTAGAGATCGCACAGGGGGCTCGAGACGCAGGTCACCGCGTCGGGGATCCGGATAAAGAGGCGTTCGGCCGCCTTCGACATGGCGCGCGCGGCGCGTCCCCATTTCTTGCGGATATACGCCTGGCCGTGCGAGGTGGCGACGAGCCCGAGGCGCGGCCGGGGGAGCCATGCGAGGAGACACGGGTCCGTGCTGTGAATGTGCACGATATCGTAACGCCCGCGTCGCGCGGCGAGCGATGCGTTCCACATGTGGGTGATCATCTCGAGGTTCTTCGCGTCGATCCCCGGCACCGTTCGTATGCGGGCGCCGTAATAATCGTCCGAGTTTCTCGTATAGCTGTTGTACCCGTAGACCGTCACGAGGTGGCCGAGCGATACGAGATGGGGGAGGAGCGAATCGACGACGACTTCGACGCCGTGTCTCCCCGGCACTCCTTTGATCCCGAGTATCGCGATCTTCATGGAGCGCTCACCGGCTCTCTTCGCGGCGGACGGCCGGCCTGCCGGACCAGAGGCGAAGCTTCGCCCGGGCCACCCAGAGAGCGGGCACCCAGATCCGGCGGCGCATGGCGGGAACCGCCGTGCCGGTCATCCAGCAATCCCGGGTGCACGACGCGACGCGCGAGCGGATCTCGCGGGCCGTCGGGCCGCTCCAAATTTCTTCGAACGATTGGGTT
>DHHN01000183.1:1852-2616 GCA_002403295.1 bacterium UBP1_UBA4771
GAGCGCAGCAGCGCCTCGATGAACAGGCACATCGCCCGCTCCACCTCGGCGGGGTCGGCGATGACGTTGTCTTCCTTGAAGAAGTAGAAGGAGTTGTGAACCACCGCGTTCGCGAGCTCGACGTCCATGGAGGCCGCGAGCGCATAGACGTCGAGGAGATCGCGGCAGTTGTCGCCCGAGACGGTCATCGCGAACCCGATATCCTCGACGCCGAGACGCTTGAGGCGAAGGAGCGTCCGCAGCGCGTGATCGAAGCCGTCCGTGATGCCCCGAAGCTCGTCGTTCGTCGCGGGGAGCCCCTCGACGCTCACGCGGACCGTGATCCTCGGGAAGCGGCGCGCGATCGCCTCGATCTTCTCGTCGAAGAACCCGTTCGTCGATATTTCGAGGCGCTTCGTTTTCGTGTCGAGGATCTCGACGATGCGCATGATATCCTTTCGCAGAAGCGGCTCGCCGCCGGTGATGTTGAGGCGTTTCATCCCGCCAGGGAGCTTGCGCAGGATATCGGGATCGAACTCCTCTGCGGATTTCGAGGGATTCTGCCAGCAGCCGCACATGCGGCAGCGCGCGTTGCAGCGGTAGGTCGTTATTATGGCGCATTCCATAGAATGACCGTCGACGGCTTCCGGGCGAGAATCGGTCGAAAAAGACGCAAAAATCCTTGCAGCACAAAGCAGTAGCAAATTGTATGCTGGAATCCTCCCCGAGGCAAGGGAAAAGCGGGCCGCCGCGGGCGCCGGCGGTTCCGCCCCCGGTCGTCCCCG
>DHHN01000047.1:0-2751 GCA_002403295.1 bacterium UBP1_UBA4771
CGGAAACCCTCCACCCGCCGCAGACGATCCGCCGTCTCCTCCGCCGCCGCCGCGGGCGCCGTCTCCACGGAAATCACGAGTCCTCCCGCGAGGTGAAGCCGTTCCCCATCCTCCTCCCATCGAACCGGATAGAGCGCGAAGGACGCGATCGAATAGCCGCGGTACCGGCTCGTGCCGAGGTACGCCGCGCGCTCGCCCGGAAACAGCGCGCCGTCATCGCCGGCGGCCTGCGTTCCTCCCGCCGAGCCGTCTTCACGACGCAATCCTTCGAAGGACTCGAGCCGGGCGCCCGCCTGCATCGACGATTCATCCCGCGCCTCGACGCCGAACGAAACGACCTCCTCTCCCCGCGGCAGCAGGACGTTCACGACGCGGTACGGCAGCCGCGGCCGGGCCATGAGCGCGAGCCTCGGCCAGCCGTCCACCGACGCGTCGAGTCCGCCGGAGCCGCCCTCGGCGAGACGAACCGCGGCGGGATCGAGTCTCAATGTCCATGTCACCGTCGAGGCGCCGATATCGACGAAGGCGAGCGAGGCGGCGACGCAAATTACCGCGAGGGCGAGAATCGTGCGCTTCATACGACCATCCTCTTGTTTTGGTTGCCCCGGATCGGGAGGCGGCCCTTCGCCGGCGGTCATACGGGACGCTCCGCGACGGCCACGCGGCCGATTCGTCTATCCCGCCGCCGGGACCGCTCGTTTTTTATCGTTATTTCGTGATTTTACAACATATTAAAAGATTTGTCAAGAATGACTTGCAGGCCCGCGCGCGCGCCGCTGAACCGTCGCGGACTTTTCGAAACCGGATGGCGGCAAGAAAAGGCGCCGCGCGCGTTCGAAGCGCGCGGCGCGCACGCTGGGTTCACTCTCCGCCGGCCGCTCGATTCGACCGGAACGGCGCTCCCGTATCGAGGCGGCCCCTACCGCAACAGGATGAGCTTGCGGGCGGCCTGCGTCCCGGCGGCTTGCAGCCGCGCGAAGTAGATGCCGCTCGCGACCTCGTCGCCCCTCTGGTTCCTCCCGTCCCACCGCACCTCGTGCCTGCCGCCCGGGAGGGCGCCGCTCACGAGTGTTTTCACGAGCGCCCCCTTCACGTCGTACACGGCGAGATGAACGGCGCTCCGGGATCCGATCCCGCCCGGCACGGTGAAGGGAATCGCCGTGGACGGGTTGAACGGGTTCGGATGGTTCTGGTAAAGACGAACGCTCTCGACGGGCATCATGATCTCGCCGGTCGTCTCCGAGAGCGCGGGATTCCCCTCGGCCTCGAGCCGGTACCGGTAGACGATCCCCGCCTCGGCGGTGTTGTCGGTGAAACCGATCATATTCGCCTCGGCATACAGCCCTTCGGCGATGAGCTCGAACGCCGCCTCCCCGCGCGCGCGGAGGAGATTCCACGTCAGCGCCTCCGGCGGCACCGACCAGTTGAGCTCGATCGACGCTTCGCCGAAGCGGTAGACACACGCGATCTGCCCCGCGGCGGTCACCGGAATGAAATTCTTCCAGCCGTTGTTGTGCACGTTGCCCCGGAAACCGTTCCAGGCGAGCGCTCCCCGGTGCCATGCGCCCGGGAGGTCCCAGATGTACACGTTTTGATCCCAGCATGAAGCGGCGAGCTCGAGGTCCCCGTCGAAATCGAGGTCGGCCGCCACGGGCGTCCCCCGGATGAAGCTGCCGACGAGAATGGGGAAGCCCGCGATGGGATCGCCGGCCTGGTTCCAGGCGTTGAGACGGCCCTCTTCGCATCCGAGAACGATGTCGAGGCTCCCGTCGCCGTCGACGTCGATAACGACCGGCGACGATTCGGACGTGCTGGACGTCGCGTACGTCTGCGGCCAGCCGGGGTAGCTGGTTCCGTCGTGGCGGAAGATGTAACACTTGCGATCGAGCCCCGCGATCACGACCTCGAGCCTGCCGTCCCCGTCGAGATCGGCGAGCGCCGGGGAGGGGGCGATCGTGTTCGTGTTCATGTATACCCATTTCGGCCAGCCCGCCATCGACGTGCCGTCGTGGTTGAGGCCGTAGATCCGGCCCGAGCTGCTCGGCACGATGATCTCGAGCCGCCCGTCCCCGTCGACGTCCCCGACGACCGGGCTCGCGGTGATGTTGGCGCCCGCATCGGCGACCCTCACCGGCCAGCCGGGCACGCGGCTCCCGTCGACGTTGAGGCAGTAGATGCTGTCGTTCGGCGAGCAGACGATGAGCTCGCCGATGCCGTCCGCGTCGATGTCGGCGAAGGCAGGCGTCGAGATGTGCCATGAGCCCGGGTTTTTCGTCACGAAGAACGGGCCGTTCGTGGCGGGATTGGAATCTCCGTCGCGGAGCTCAGTGCCGTCGTGGTGCCACGCATACACGGTTCCGCTCACGTCGTAGGCGAAGATCTCGAGATCTCCGTCGCCGTCGAAATCACCGACGACGGGGCTCGCCCAGCAGAGGGAGGCCGTCGACTTCGGCCAGCCGGGGAGCACGCTTCCGTCCTTCCTGAACACGTATATCTGCCTCGTGTTCCACGATGCGGCGACGATCTCGAGCCCCGGCACGCCGTCGAGGTCGGCGAGGGCCACCGTCGCGGTGTAGTTGCTTCCGAGGGTGTTGAAGATGCCCCAGGTGAGCGGCATGTTGTCGCCGTCGCGGATCTCGACGCCGTCGCCGCGCCACGCGTACACGTAATCCGAACCGACGATGACATCGAGATGCCTGTCGCCGTCGATGTCGCCGATCTTGACCGAGGAGGCCGTTTCCTTGCCGACCC
>DHHN01000047.1:2832-4481 GCA_002403295.1 bacterium UBP1_UBA4771
AAGACGTGATCGGGCGTCGCGGCGACGTACGGTCCGCCCGATTGCTCGGCGCGGTACACGCGGTAACGGTACGCTTCGAGGGAATCGGGGGGCCGCCAGGTCGCGTGGATCTCGTTCGGCCCGTAGCTCGAATTGAGCACGAGCGTGTGGGGCGAGCCGGGCGGGCGGAGCTCGAGCCTCCGGCTGAACGCGCGGCCGTAGGCGTCCGTCAACGTGAAGGTGACGTCGTTATTCTCGGTGACGTTCTGCTCCCTGAGCACGAAGCCGTCGCCGTACGCCACGCCGAGCAGCGGAATGGCGCCGTACGCGGCCGATCCGTCGACGATCGTCACGTCGCCGTCGCTCGTGACGAGCGTTCCGGCGAGGCCGTACGCCGTGCCCGTGCCGAAGTTCTTGACGCCGATCTTGAGCCGGTAATTCTCCCCCGCTTCGATGACGCCGTTGTCGTTGCCGTAGGGGAGCGTGTCGGACGCCTCGTTGAGGAAGAGCTCGAGCGACGGCGCGCGCGCCTCGATCGCGAACCGCTCAGACCAGAATCCGCCCGTCGAGCCGCTCACCTCGAGCTGGAATTCGATGGCGTGCTGATCGGCCGTCGACGGGGCGACGGCGATCACGAAGGGATCGGCGCCGAACGCCTTCTGCGACGCCGGGATATTCGGATAGACGGCGGTGCTGTCGAGCACCGTGACCGCCGGATCGAACGAGCGGATCTTCGCGGAGAGATTCGTTCCCGTCGTGAGTCCCGTGTTCCGGAGCTCGATCTGGAGCTGCGCCGTTTCGCCCGCGTCGAGCGCGTGATCGTTGTTGCCGACGATCCAATCCTCGATGTAGGTCCGGTTGAATCGCAGGTACGCGGGAGTCTGAGCGGCGACGAGAATGGAATCCCGGTGCCTCGCGTGGTTGCGCCCGGTGACCGTGACGTAAACGTATCCGCTCGATTTCACGAGGAAATCCTCGAACGTGATCGTTCCCGAGGGGCCGGTGGCGGCATACCGGTAGTCGTCTCCCGGCTTGTAGACGCAGACGAACGCCGAATCGTACGGCATCCCGCCGCTCGCGACGGAGATGTCGAAGTCGTTCGGGCCGTAGACCGCGGTCGACGGCTTCCCGACGGCGAAGGTCCGCACCGCCCCCTGGAACATGCAGATCTCCGGATCGCCGAGGTAGTTGTAGATGAAATGGGTCCACCGGTCGGCGGTCTCGCCCGAGGCGCTCGGCGTGAACGGCTCGCGCGAGCGCGTGAAGACCTTGCCGAGCTGCACCATGTTCTGCCCGTACAGAAGGTTGTAATATTTGTCCAGGTAGGGCCGCGAGGCGCTCGGGAACGCGGACCGGCTCGATCCCGTCACGGCGAAGGCGCCGCCGTTCGGGTTGAGGAGGAAATACTCGGCGAGGCAGTCGGTATCGAAGGCGGCGTTCGTGCAGTTCATGAGGTACATCGAGAAGAGCTTCGCGCCGTTCGCAAGGGTTCTCGCGTCGTAGTTGAGGATGCTCCCGTCGCCGACCGACATGTTGTACTTGTAACCGTGCCCCACGTGGAGGACGTGGTTCGTGCCGGCGGAGAGCGAATCGATCGTGCGGCTCTTCGTGAGCGGAACGGAGCCGGCGTAGCCCGGATAGTTCTCGTAGAGCCGCGCCGCCGTCACGTC
>DHHN01000047.1:4569-4818 GCA_002403295.1 bacterium UBP1_UBA4771
TCATGGTCTTGTTCACGAGCACGGAGGCCTCGGTCAGGCTCGATGCGGGCATCCGGCCGATGAACACCTCGGCGTAGAGATCGCAGGCGTCCCCGGGGTCGAGCGCGCTGCGGTACCCTTCGCCCCAGAGGGAGTCGCCGTCCGCGTTCCACGTCCCGTCGAGACACGCGTAGTACATGTCGGTCGGAATGAATTCGCCCGTGTAGAAGGTCACGAAACCGTGCCGCGCCGGGATGACGTCCGAGTCGC
>DHHN01000149.1:0-292 GCA_002403295.1 bacterium UBP1_UBA4771
AGATCCTTGACGACCCCGACGACGGTGAAGTGGCGCGCGCCGATCTTCACCTTGCGCCCGATCGGATCGCGCCCCTTGAAGAGACGCTCGTACACCTCCCACCCGAGCACGGCGACGGGGCGGCTGCGTTCGACCTCGAGGTGCGAGATGTGCGTTCCCATGGCGAGGTCGGCGTTCTCGATGGCGTGATAGTCGGCGGACCGCCCCCTGATCGATATGTTGCCGACCCATTCGTTGCCGTAGGCCGCGCGGTCGTTCGCGCTCACGGCGGCGCCGATGACGGACGCCGAGG
>DHHN01000149.1:364-533 GCA_002403295.1 bacterium UBP1_UBA4771
CGGCGACCTCCTCGCTCACGTAATGGTCGATGCCGCTGATGAGCGAGACGACGGCGATGACGGACATCGTCCCGACGATGTTGCCGAGGAGCGTGAGTATCGTCCGGAGCTTGTTCTCCCAGAGCGCATGGAGCGCGATGCGGATTCCCTCGAGTATGAGCATGGCGGA
>DHHN01000149.1:600-1987 GCA_002403295.1 bacterium UBP1_UBA4771
CCTTGAAGTTGCCCGTGACGACCGTTTCGCCGGGCTCGAGGCCGGCGGTCACCTCGAAGTGCTTCTGGCTCGAGATGCCGACCCTGACGTGGCGGAACGCGGCGCGACCGTCCTTCACGACGAACACGCCCTCGATCTCGGTCTCCGCCTCGTCCGCCGCCTTCCCCCCAGNNCCGGCGTCCGTCCGCGCGGTGTCGGCCCGCGCGGAGTCGGCGGAGGCGCCCCGCGCCGCCTTGATGTCGCGCTTGCGGCGGGCCGTGAGGCTCTGGATCGGAATCGCGGGAACGCCCTTCGCCTCGGCGACGGTGATCTCCGCGTCCGCGGAGAGCCCGGGCCGGACCTTCGGCACGGAGCTGTCGATCGTGACGACAACCTTGAAATCCACTCCCTGCCNNGGCGATGCTCGCGGCCGAGACGATCGGGCTGTTGCCGATCTCGGTGACCGTCCCCGCGAACGATGTGTCGGGGAAGGCGTCGAGGGTGACCTTCGCTCGGTCGCCGAGCGAGATATTCGTCACCTCGGTCTCATCGACCTCGACCTCGGCCTCGATCGTCGAAAGATCGGCGATCGTGAGGAGCACCGTCCCCGGATTGTTGAGGGTGCCCATGATCGCGATCTCCCCTTCCTCGACGTTCCGCCNNCGTGACGATACCCGCCATGGGAGAGGTAATCGTGACCTCCTTGAGGCTGTGGCGCGCCGCGTCGAGGTTGGCGCGAACCTGCGCGATCTCGTGCTTGATCGATTCGAGCTGCGAGACGGCGACCTCGTGGTTCGTCCGCGCCGCGTCCACCTCCTGGGTCGTCCGGTGGCCGCCGGCGTAAAGGGTTCGGGCCCGCTCGTAATCGATCCTCGCCTGCTCCTCCTGCGCGGCGGCCTGTTTCTCTCTCGCGAGGGAGGCCTTGAGCGACGCATCGAGCCTCGCGACGACGGATTCGAGCTCGACCGGATCTATCTGGATCAGGAACTGGCCCTTTCCGACCGTCTCCCCCTCCTTCACGGCCACCCGCGTCACCTTGCCGATGGTGCTCGCGCTGACGTCGACCTGCCGCTTCGGCCGTATGTTTCCCGAGGCGGAGATCATCATCGTGAGATCGCGGGCCTCGACGGCCTCGACCTGCACGGGCAGGGCCCGCTCGCGGCGCGCCCGGACGTTCAAGAATACGAGGACGGCGACGAGCACGGCGATCCCGATGAAAACGAAATGCTTTTTCTTCATGGCACCCCCTGCGTACGGGCGCGTGATCGGCGCGCCGCCGGGAGGCGGCGCGCGCCCGCTCACGATGACTTCTTCGCGTGGTTTCGAACGTCGGTCGCGATACGGCCGTCGAGGAGACGGACGATCCGCTGCGTATGCTCCGCTATATATTCCTCGTGGGTCACGATGA
>DHHN01000149.1:2007-2348 GCA_002403295.1 bacterium UBP1_UBA4771
CCGTCGGCTCGTCGGCGAGGATGAGCGAGGGCCGGTTGACGAGCGCCCGCGCGATCGCCACGCGCTGGCGCTGGCCGCCCGAAAGCTCGTTCGGACGGTGCGCGGCCCGGTCGATGAGCCCGACGGCGCGCAGCGCATCCATCGCCCGTTCGCGCCGCTCTTTCGACGGCACGCCGCCGTAGACGAGCGGGAGCTCGACGTTCTGGAGCNNNTGCGGGCGAGCTCGTCGTCGTCGAGGCCGCTGACGAGCTGGCCGTTCAGGTAATACGCTCCCTCCGTCGGCGTGTCGAGGCAACCGAGTATGTTCATGAAGGTCGATTTGCCCGATCCCGACGGCCCCA
>DHHN01000149.1:2388-2512 GCA_002403295.1 bacterium UBP1_UBA4771
CGATGCGCGAAACGCCGACCTCGTACGTCTTTCGAATGCCCGTTGCGCGTATGAGCATGAGACCATTCCCTCCGCGAACGCTACTCGCGGACGTTTCGCCCCGTCGCGACGGCGAGATCCGCCT
>DHHN01000215.1:0-8705 GCA_002403295.1 bacterium UBP1_UBA4771
CGGCATCGCTTCTTGTACCAGGCGAAGTTGTTCACGCGGTTGAATGAGACGCAGGGCTGCAGCACGTCGACGAGCGCGAAGCCCCGGTGCGCGACCGCGAGGCGGATCGTTTCGGCGAGATGGTCGACGGCGCCCGTGAAACTCCGGGCCACGAACCCCGCCCGCATGGCGACGGCGACCGCGACGGGGTTGAACCGCTCGAGGATGACGCCTCCGGGCTGCGCCTTCGTCTTCATGCGCTCCTCGGATGTCGGACTCGCCTGCCCTTTCGTGAGGCCGTAGATCTGGTTGTCGTGCACGATCGCCGTGAGATCGACGTTCCGCCGGATGGCGGCGAGGAAATGGTTCCCTCCCTCGCCGTAGGCGCAGCCGTCGCCGGTCTCGACGATCACGGCGAGCCCGGGGTTCGCGAGCTTCGCCCCCGTCGCGACGGGGAGCGAGCGGCCGTGCAGTCCGTTGAAGACGTTCGCGTTGAGATAGTGCGGGGCCTTGGCGGCTTGCCCGATGCCGCTCACGAAGAGCACATGGCGCGGTTCGAGGCCGGCCGCGACGATCCCCCGCTTCACTCCCTCGAGGAGGGGGAAATTGCCGCAGCCGGGGCACCAGGCCGTCTCGTACGCGCCGTAATCCTCGATCGAAACCATCATGCCCCCTCGACGCTCAGCTCCCTCAGTATGTACTCGGGAGTGAACGGAAGGCCGTCGTAGCGGACGACCCGCTCGGAGATCTCGAAGCCCGTCTCGCGCCGGATGAGCCTCGCGAGCTGCGCCGTCGCGTTCCCCTCGACGGCGGCGACGAGCCCGGCGTCCTCGAGCCGGCCGATGAACTGGTCCGGCACGAGCGGCCATACCTGGCTGAAGTGAAGCGTCGCCGTGTCGACGCCTTTTTCGCGAAGGGCGGCGGCCGCCTCCCGGACGGCGCCGCGCGTCGAGCCCCACGAGAGCAGCAAGAGCTCGGGACGGGAGCTTCCCTCGTATTCCGGCGGGATCGTTTCGGCCCGGATCCCCGCGAGCTTGCGCAGCCGCTTTTCCACCATGACCGTTCGGACGCGGAGATCCTCGGTGAGATGCCCGTCCTCCGTGTGCTCGTCGCTGTCCGTCACGACGAGATGCCCGCTCGCCCCGGGGATGAGGCGCGGCGACACCCCGCTCTCCGTCAGGGCGTGGCGCAGGTAGGGAACGGGCGCCGACGCGGGATCCGCGCCTGGTTTGACCCAATCGAGCGCCGCGACGTCGAACGGCGCGACGGCGCGGTAGCTGTCCGCGAGGAACTGATCGGTGAGAATGAAGACGGGGCCCTGGCACTTCTCGGCGAGAAAGAGCGCCTTCCGCGCGATATAAAAGCATTCCTCGACGCCGCCGGGCGCAAACACCGCCCGCGGAAATTCGCCGTGCCCCGCGTGCAGGACGAACTCGAGATCGGCCTGCTCCGTTCTCGTCGGGAGCCCCGTCGCCGGAGCCGGCCTCTGGGCGACGACGATCACGAGTGGAGTCTCGGTCATGGCGGCGAGGCTCACGCCCTCGACCATGAGGGCGAATCCGCCGCCGGAGGTCGCGACGAGCGCCGGCGCCCCCGCGTACGAGGCGCCGATCGCCATGTTGATCGCGGCGATCTCGTCCTCCGCCTGCTCGACGACGACCCCCATCCGCTCCGCCATCCCGATGAGGGCGAGCGGGATCGTGGTCGAGGGCGTCATGGGATAGAAGGCGGCGAACCGGAGCCCCGCCGATACCGCGCCGAGCGCGAGCGCCTCGTTGCCGTTCATCATGAGGCGGGCGGGCGCGGGCGGGACCGGCGCCGGCGCCAGGGGCCGCAGGCGGTCCGGTCGCCCGGCGCACCAGGCAAAGGCGCTCTCGAGCGCGCGACGGTTTTCCTCGATCGTCTCCGGATGCTTCCCGCCGAATGCTTCCTCGAGGATTCGGAAAACGATCTCCTTTTCGAGACCGAGCACCGCGCAGACCACGCCGAGCGCCGCGGTATTCTCGAACTGCTTCGAGCCGAGATCCTTGAACGGCACGCGCACGCATCGCTCGTCGGCGTCGCAGAAGGCCTCGTCCGCGATGACCAGACCGCTCGCCGAAAGCTCCGGCAGGTGCCGGAGAACCGTCTCGTCGTTCAGGGCGACGAGAACGTCGACCGTCTCGGACGGCGCCTCGATCCCGTCCGCGCCGACCCGGACGGCGAACGTGTTGTGCCCGCCTCGGATGCGCGACTCGTAGCTCTGCGTCACGACGATCGAGCGGCCGCTCCGGACGAGCGCGCGGGAGAGCAGCTCCCCGACGGTCGCGAGCCCCTGGCCGGCCTCGCCGCCGATGAGGACGTTCGTCGACTGCACGGTTCCCGCCCTTCGGCGCGCGCGTTCCCGCCGCATGCCTGCGCGGCGGCGCGCGCGCATCCCGTCCGTGTCCCTATGCCTTGAACTCCCGCTTGCCGAGCTCGCGGTCGAGCATGATGAGCCCGTTGCCGGAATCCTTGATCCGCTCGAGCATGTTCACGATGCCCGACGCCGTCGCCTCCTCCTCGACCTGCTCCTTGACGAACCAGTCGAGAAACACCTTCGCCGGGTAATCGCTCTCCTTTTCGGCGAGCTTGTAGAGCCCGTTGATCTTGCTCGTGATGAACTTCTCGTGCTCGTAGGCGCCCCGGAACGCGTCGAGTGGAGACTTCCACGCGGCTTTCGGCTTGTCGATCTGATCGAGCTCGACGCGCGCGCCGCGGTCGCGCAGATGCTCGAAGAACTTCATCGCGTGTGAGTCCTCCTCCTTGGCCTGAACGCGCATCCAGCCGGCGAACCCGTCGAGGTTGACCGAATGGAAGTACGCCGCCATCGACAGGTAGAGGTAGGACGAATAGAGCTCGTGGTTTATCTGATCGTTGAACGCCGCGACGACCCTTTTGCCGATCACGCCGGATCACTCTCCCTTCCAGAGACGGTGGATGTTGCAGTATTCCCGCGCGTACACCTTCGCCGCCTTCACGAAAAATACGGCCTCGGGCTCTTCGCCGGGCTTCAGGAACCTCCGGTACGCCTCGCCGTCCGCGACGAGCTGGATCCACTCGATCCAGTGCTTCTCCTCCATCGGATGCGGCGCCGAGCCGACTTTCACCCGGTACCCGCCCTCGATCTTCTCGATGACGGGGACGTGCTTCTCCTTCGATGCGTCGGTCGTATTCTCCTCGAGGAGCTTCATCGGCTCTCCGCAGCAGACGAGCTCGCCGGCGCCCCCGTGGAGCACCTCCACGATGTTGCCGCATTTCTCGCACGTGTAGATCTCGAGCTTCCGCGCCATCGCGCTCCGCCTCCTTTCGCCGCCCCCGGCCACGAGGTTTCCGCGCGGCGGCGGCGCCTCATACGGTTTTATCGGATACCCCGCTCTTCCACGACATACATTCTACCATACACCCGAGCCCGCGCGCGCGTTTGATTCCCGGCCGCGCTCAGTAGTTCTCGCCGTGGAGCTCGAAGTGCGCCCGCGGATGCGCGCAGGCGAGGCAGATCTCGGGGGCTTCCGCGCCCTCGTGGAGATACCCGCAGTTGCGGCACCGCCAGACGGCCTTCCCGGCGCGCTTGAAGACGCGCCCCTTCTCGATATTCTCCCGCAGCGCCAGGTAGCGCTTCTCGTGCTGCTTCTCGGCGACGGCGATCGCCTCGAAGATCCCGGCCACGTTCGCGAAGCCCTCCTCGCGGGCCGTCTTCGCGAAAGACGGGTACATTTCCGTCCACTCGTAATGCTCGCCACCGGCCGCCTCGGCGAGATTCTCGGCCGTCGCGCAGATCGTGCCGGCGGGGAATGCGGCCGTTATCTCGACCTCACCGCCCTCGAGAAGCTTGAAGAGCCGCTTCGCGTGCTCCTTCTCCTGATTCGCCGTCTCCTCGAAGATGGCCGCCATCTGCTCGTACCCCTCCTTCTTCGCCTGGCTCGCGAAATAGGTGTAGCGATTGCGGGCCTGCGACTCTCCGGCGAAGGCGGTCAGGATGTTCTTTTCGGTCTTCGTTCCCTTGAGCGGCATCGCGCGTACCTCCCTGTTCAAGAATCGATCGTCATGCTGCGTCTCGAAGTCTATTTCGCGCCGTTCGGGCGCTCGACCCTCACGGCCGTGTACCCCAAGGCCTCGACGGCCGTTGCGAGCTCCTCCTCGTCGAAACCCGCTCCGGCGACGATCGCCTCGCCCGTCTCGAGATCGACCGAGGCGGATGTGACGCCGGGGCTCTCCGCGAGCGCCCGCCGTACGGCCGCCGCGCAGTGGTTGCAGGTCATGCCGGCGATCGCGAAGCGCGCCGTTCTCTCCGTTTCGGCGGGACGCGGAACGTCGCCGACCCGCCTCGGCTTGAAGAACGCGCCGGCGAGGACTCCGAGGAGGAGGATGGCGGCGGCCGTCTGCGCCCACCCGGGAAGCATCCGGTGAGCGTGCGTCATCACATGAGCGCCGCGGGCGGTGAAGAAGGCGTCGAGCAGCAACCCCGCGGCCAGCGCGCTCGAGGCGACGGAGCCGAGGTAGATCGCCGCGACGCGCCTCCCCATGATCCTCCAAACCGTCGTGACGGTCGCCGCGTTCGTCGCCGGCCCCGTCATGAGAAACACGAGCGCCGCTCCCGGCGAGACGCCCTTCGCGATGAGCGCGGCGGCGATCGGCACCGACGCCGTCGCGCATACGTACACGGGGATGCCGACCGCCATCATGACGAGCATCGCCGCGATGCCGCCCCCGAGCACGCCGGCGAGGTAATCGTCGGGAAGGGCGGCCGAGATCGCGCCGGCGACGATAATGCCGATGATGAGCGCCTTGTCGATGTCGCGCGGAAGCGTGATGAATCCGTACCGCAGGGCGCGAGCCACGGAGCCCCGGCGGTTCCCGGCGGCGGCGCAGCATTCGGCGGTGCATGCGAGATGAGGCTCCTCGGCCGAGCCCTTTTCGTATCCGAACGCGTTCACGAGGGCGCCGCCGAAAAGACCGCTCGCGAGCGCGACGACGGGGCGGAAGATCGCGAAAACCGGCCCGAGAAGCGAATACGTCACGAGAATGCTGTCCACTCCGGTTTGCGGCGTCGAGATGAGAAAGGACGTCGTCGCTCCCGCGCCCGCGCCGTGGCGGCGCAGAGACGCCGCGACCGGAATGACGCCGCAGGAGCACAGCGGCAGCGGCACGCCGAAGACGGCGGCCTTCACGACCTGCCAGAGCCCCCTCCCGCCGAGGTGCCGTTCGACGACCTCGGGCCTCACGAGAACGGAAAGGACGCCGGCCACGAGAAAGCCGAGGAGAAGATACGGCGACATCTCGCGAAGCGTCTCCCAGATCGAGATCGCGAACCGGACGAGAAAATCAGGCATGGCGCCCCCCTTCGCGGGCCGCACCGCTCATCCCCTCGTGGGCGAGCGCGAAATCGTATTTCACCGGATCCTCCGGCGCGAACGTCCGGAAACCCTCCGTCACCTCGCGGGCCGTCGCGTGATCGGCGGCGCGCCGCCGGGTGAGACCGAGCGTCCATGCCGCGCGATGCATATGAACGTCGAGCGGCACGAGCAGGAGCGCCGCGGGGATCCCCTGCCAGAGCCCCGTATCTATCTCGTCCTTTCGAATCATCCACCTGAGATACAGATGAAGCCTCTTGCAGGCGCTTCCGTCCCGCGGGGACGGAAGCAGGCATCGGCGGAACCCGCCGCCGCGCCGGCGAATCTCCTCGGCGAAGAGCCCGGCGGCGGATCCCGCGTCGCGGTCGCTCGAATCGAGCCGCGAGCGGAAGAGCTCCCCGAGCGAGCCGTGCGCGGCCATGGCGCTCCGGACGCCGCCGAGCAACCCCGCGAGATCGTCTCCCGTTATCCAGCGGTGTTTGAAACCGCGCAGGAGCGCCGCGAGGCGCCGGGGCGGAGTTTCGTCGAGAAACGCCGCCGGAGAGTCGCCGAGCGTCGAGAGCGCGCGCTCGACGCCCGTCCGTATCTGTTTGACGGCGCCGAAGGCGAGGGAGGAGGCGACGATCGCCGCCACCTCGCGGTCGAGCGGCTCGCGGTAGCGGTGCGCGAACTCGACCGGATCGCTCGTCCGGAGCGCGGGCCGGTTGTAGAGCCGGTAGAGCCGTTCGAGCTCCCGCGCGTCGAGCCGCCCGCTCGGCGACCGAACATCCCGAAGAGACGCCACGTCAGCTCACCCGCTCTTTTTTCCGGCACGAGGGGCACACGCCGAGATACTGAACGCGCCGCTCGATGATGCGGTATCCCGTGCGACGCGCGATAATCCGGTCGGCGGCGGCTGGCGCGGGCGCCGGAGCGTCGTCTACCCGCCCGCACCGCACGCATCGCACGTGGTGGTGTTCGCCGTGCCCGCCGTCATAGCGCATCTGCGGGCCGCCGAGCACGAGTCTGCGAATCATCCCCTCCCGGGCGAGAATCTCCAGATTGCGATAGACGGTGCCGAGGCTGATGCGGGGGAGGCGCTTTCTCACGCGGAGGTAGAGCTCGTCCGCGCTCGGATGGCTCTCGAACCTCATGAGCTCCTCGAGGATGATATCGCGCTGCTTCGAGCGCCGTATGCGTATGCGATCAGCCATATTATTAATAACAGTAATTATTACTGATAATGGGCGTCGTCGCGGGGAATGTCAAGAGGATTCCGGCGCGCGCATGAAACGGCGCCCGGGAGCGATCGCGGCGCCGCGTTCTTCCCGCCGCCGCGCTTCGGGCTTCCCCTCAGCGATAGAGCGATTTGATCGCTCCCCAGGTGGAGCCTTCCGAGTCGGCCCTCACCGCCGCGGCGATCTTCTCGACCGCGAAATAGTCGCAGATCCGGGCGAGCGTGCCGGAACACAGACCGGTATAGGATCTGCCGTGCACGGTGATCCGAAGCCCCACGAACGGCGCGAAATCGATGCTTTCGGAGACGAGGTACGCGGCCTTCGGTCCGACATCGCTCGAGAGAAGGTACGAGCCGCAGAAACAGATGGAGATCTCCGGCGGCGCCGCGTAGGAGAGATCCCCGACGAGCACGTCGCTCCCCGTGGCCCGGCAGGGAAGGACGACGGACATGAGCGCGGTGGAAAAAAGCGCGCCGAGGATAACCGTTCGCAACCTCTTCATCGCCTCTCCTCCTCCCTTGAAAGAGCCCGGGGGCTCCCCGCCGTCGCGGGGAGCCCCCGAAGCGTCGAGCTACCGCAAGAGCACCATCTTCCTCGTGAGCCGCTCGCTTCCGCAGGAGAACCTGTAGAAGTAGAGCCCCGAGGTGACCTGGCGTCCGTCGTCGTTGGTGCCGTCCCAACGATACGTATGGAGGCCGGGCTGAACCGTGCCCTCGAAGAGCGTCCGAACGAGCTCGCCCTTCACGTTGTAGATCCGAAGCTCGCCGCGGCCCTTGAGGCCCGCGGGCACGCCGATCTGGATCGCCGTGACGGGGTTGAACGGGTTCGGATAGTTCTGGAACAGGGTGAGCGCCGCCGGGATCTCCGGCGCGGCGCCTCCCATGCCGCCGGTCGCGCCGATAGCCGTCGTCGCCGTCGCGAGCCAGCTCAGCGTGCGGTCAAGGACGCCCGCCCGTGCGGCGGCATCCGTGATGTAGCTGAACTGGATGGCGAAGTAGACCGATGCGTGGAACTCGCCCACGTACCGGCCCGCGGCTGCCGAATCGGGCGCCGTCGGCACCATCGGCCAGACACCGTCGTACTGCTTGCCTTCCTTGTAGTAGTAGGCAAAGAGCTCTTCCTCGCTTCCGATCTCGAGCGAGGTGGTGCTGGAGAGATGGTACTTGAAGATGACCTGGGCGCCGGGATAGGTCGTCGAGAGCTTGAGCTCGTCCGGATAGCTTCCGACGATCTGAATCCGCTCGTCGTTTCCGATCGGATCTCCCGGGGCGCTCCAGAGCCACCGGTACGTCGTTCCGGGATCGTCCTGCACGTAGGCCATGCCGGTGAACCGTTCCATGAACGATCTCGCCGTCGAGCCGTACGACATGTCGCGTCCCCAGAACACGACCTGCTGCTTGGTGCCGTCGTCCTGCGTAAGGAAGTTCGTCAGCAGCGTCATCTGGTTCGTGTCGAAGTACCAGCTCTCGTCCACGATGACTCCCGTGTACGCGTTCAGCATCGCGAGCGTCGGAAGTCCCTGGCTGTCCCAGTTCCACGTGTCGCAGGTCCTTCCGATCGCGGTGAACGCGTCGATGAAGGTCTGCGCGGGCGTATTCGAACCGCCGCCCAGGATCACGAGGTAATCCCCCGACGGCATGATGCCGAACTGGTACGTGTTCGCCGGCGCGCCGGCGGGATTGTAGCTCGTGTTCGCGGCGTTGTCGGCGGCCGCGAGGTAGAGCTTGATCCTCGTGCGCGACGGCTGGCCCGGGATGTCGCCGGCGTATTCGTCGGCGACGCCCGTCGGAGCCATGGTGACGGGGTTCCAGCTCGCGCCGTCATTGGTGCTGTAATGGAGCGTCACGGACGCGACTCCCGAGAGCGCGTCAACGACCTTCGTCTTCACGACGTAGGGACCGACGGTGTCCCACGTGCTGGAGGGCACCGTGGTCGAGGTGAACACCGGACCCTCGGTGTCGGAGGCTCCAGCAATCATGACGTCGTCCACGTACCATCCTTCGTATGCGACCGACGGGTCGCTTCCGAAGTGCAGGCGGATGATGGCGGACTGGCCCTTGTACGGCGTGAGGTTGAAGGTCGCCTTGTGCCAGAAGTTGCCGGTCGCCGTTCCCGTGAAGATCGGCTCGAGCGGAAT
>DHHN01000215.1:8790-9104 GCA_002403295.1 bacterium UBP1_UBA4771
GTCGCGTACGCGGCGGAGGTCGGGATCACGACAGCCGGGGTCTCGAGCCTCGAGTTCGAGCTCAGAGAGTAGTTGGCGCCGAGCTTCGTGGCCCATACGTTGACGCCCGAGTGCGCGTCCATCGGACCGGTTGTCGGATCGCCCCACTCCCAGTCGTTCCCGTAGGCGGCGAAGCCGCCGTCCGAGGCCTCGAAATCCCACGCGTAGTAATCGACGATCGTGAACGAGTGGTAGCCGGCCGCGGGGTTGCGCCTCGTGTTCGGCACGGTCGCGACGTCGCGGGCCATGATGTAGTAGTTGAACACGTCGCCGAG
>DHHN01000130.1 GCA_002403295.1 bacterium UBP1_UBA4771
CGCGGATGGCGAAGGACTCCGTCGTCTTCGTCTGCGCGAACCCGATACCCGAGATCTGGCCGTGGGAGGCGAAGGCCGCCGGTGCACGAGTGGTGGCGACCGGCCGGAGCGACTTCCCGAACCAGGTCAACAACTCGCTCGGTTTCCCGGGCATCTTCCGCGGCACCCTCGACGTGATGGCGAAGACGATCACCGACGAGATGTGCATCGCGGCGGCGCGGGAGCTCGCGCGCGTGGCCGAGGACAAGGGGCTCCGCGAGGATTACCTCATCCCGACGATGGACGAGGTGGAGGTGTATCCGCGCGAGGCCGCCGCGGTCGGCCGCAAGGCGATCGAGCAGGGCGTTGCCCGGCTCAACCTCAGCTGGAACGAGCTCATCGGCAAGGCCGAGAGGATGATCAAGGAATCCCGCGACAAGTTCCATCTGCTCCAGAAGAAGGGACTCGTCCGGCTTCCGAAGATGAAGTAGCCGCCCGGCGGCCGCCGGACGGACCGGCGGCGGGCGCGCGTTGAACGAAAATAACAGGGAGGACCGTGCATGGCGAAGTACACGATCGCGTGGCTCCCCGGCGACGGGGTCGGCAAGGAAGTTATGGAGGCGGCGAAGCTCGTGCTCGACGCGCTCAGGATCGACGCCGAGTACACGCACGGCGACATCGGGTGGGAGTTCTGGCGCACCGAGGGGAACGCGCTTCCCGAGCGCACCGTGAAGCTCCTCAAGGAGACGAGCTGCGCGCTCTTCGGCGCCATCACATCGAAGCCGAAGGTCGAATCGGAGGCCGAGCTCGATCCCTCGCTCAAGGGGAAGGGCCTCGTCTATTCGAGCCCGATCGTCGGCCTGCGCCAGCTCTTCGACCTCCATTCGAACATGCGGCCCTGCAAGGCCTACCCGGGGAATCCGCTCAACTACAAGGACGGGATCGATATCGTCGTCTTCAGGGAAAACACGGAAGGTCTCTACGCGGGGGTCGAGTGGTACCCGACGCCGCGCGAGGTGCTCGACTTTCTCGGCGCGAAGCACAAGAAGTTCGCCAGATTCGCGAAGACCCCGGAGAACGAAATCGCGCTCGGCCTCCGCATCATCACGAAGAAAGGGAGCGACCGCATCATCCGCAGCGGCTTCGAGTTCGCGAAGAAATACGGCCGCACAAAGGTCACGATCGTCGAGAAGCCGAACGTGCTCCGGGAGACGAGCGGCATGATGATCCGCGAGGCCCGCGCCATCGCGAAGGAGTACCCCGGCATCGAGCTCGACGAGGCGAACATCGACGCCATGTGCATGTGGTTGGTCAAGAATCCGCACAGCTACGACGTGCTCGTCGCCTCGAACCTCTTCGGGGACATCATCAGCGACCTCGCCGCGCAGCTCGTCGGCGGTCTCGGCTTTGCCTCGGCGGCGAACCTCGGCGACTCCTATGCCGTCTTCGAGCCGACGCACGGATCGGCGCCGAAATACGCCGGCATGTACAAGGTGAACCCGATCGCGACGATCCTCGCCGCGAAGCTCATGCTCGACTGGCTCGGCGAGAAGAAAGCCGCCGAGCGGATCGAGAACGCCGTCGCCACGGTCATCAAGGACGGCAGGGTCCGCACCTACGACATGGGCGGCGCGAACACGACGCTCGAAGTGGCCGAGGAGATCGCTCGAAAGCTCTGAGAGGGGGAGATTCGTACGGGAAAGACAATCATAGAAAAGATCCTCTCGGCGCACGCCGGGAAGCCCGTCACGGCGGGGGACGTCGTGTGGATCTCGATCGACGTCCGCAGCGCCCGCGATTTCGGGGGCGCGAACGTCGTGAAGAACCTCCGGGCCAACTTCGAGGCGCCCTGGGTCGACGACGTCGAGAAGACGGTGTTCACCTTCGACTGCAACGTTCCCGCGCGCGACACGGGATACGCGGAGAACCAGCAGGTCTGCCGCCTCTTCGCGCGCGAGACGGGCGTGCGCGTCTTCGACGTGCTCGCCGGGATCGGTTCCCACGTCAACATCGAGCAGGGAGCGGCGAAGCCCGGGACGATCGTCGTCGGGACGGACAGCCACCTCAACATCCTCGGCTGCGTCGGATGCTTCGGGCAGGGGATGGGGGACAAGGACATCGCCTACATATTCGCGACGGGGCGCAACTGGTTCGAGGTCCCCGAGACGATGAAGATCGTCCTCGAGGGGCGCGTCGCCTATCCCGTGACGGCGAAAGACGTGACGCTCGAGGTGCTCCGGCGGCTCGGCTCGGCCGGCGCGCTCGGAAAGGTGATCGAGTTCGCGGGCCCCGGCGCCGAATCCTTGAGCTTCTGCGGCAAGATCACCCTCGCGAGCATGGCGACCGAGATGGGCGCCGTCGCGGCGTTTCTGCCGGTCGACCGCAAGGCGATCCGGTACCTCAGGGCGCGCTCGGGCGACGGGTCGACAAAGCCCGTGAAGGCGGACCGGAGCGCCGTGTACGCCCAGACCATGACGATCGATCTCGCGGGGCTCGAGCCCCTCGCCGCCTGCCCCCCGAGCCCCGAGAACGTCCGGAAGATATCGGAAATCGCGGGCGCGAGGGTCGATACCGGCTTCCTCGGCTCGTGCACGAACGGCCGATTCGAGGATCTCGTTCACGCGGCGTCCATCCTCAAAGGGCGCCGCATCAAGGAAGGCGTTTCGCTCCGGGTCGTCCCGGCGACGCAGGAAGTGTACGAACGGATGGTCAAGGAAGGGCTACTCAAGATCTTCATCGAAGCAGGCGCGCTCGTTTCGAACGCGGGATGCAGCGGATGCGCGTCGGGGCAGATCGGCATGGTCGGGAAGGGCGAGGTGCAGCTTTCGACCTCGAACCGGAACTTCGCGGGCAAGCAGGGAAAGGGCGAGACGTACCTCGTGAGCCCGGCGGTGCTCGCCGCCTCCATGCTCGATGGGAAGATCGCCGATCCGCGGAAGCTCGGACCCGAGCTCCTGAAGTATCGGGCCGACGAAGACTCGAAGCACCGCGCGGATCTCTCGATGATCTCATGGCGGATGAAACCCGAAAAGCCGCTTCCCGCCGGCAAGCCGCGGGCGAAGAAGGCGGGCGCGGCCGCGGCCGCCCGACCGACGACGATCAGGGGGCGGGCACGGCTCGTCACGACCCCTCAGGGCCGCCTCATGGACAACATCGACACGGACATGATCTTCCACAACAAGTACCTCGCGATCACAGAGATCGAGAAGATGGGCGCCCACACATTCGAGACGCTCGCCGGATACGAGAAATTCGCGTCCACCGTGGCGAAGGGCGATATCGTCGTCGCCGGGGGCAATTTCGGGTGCGGCTCGTCGAGGCANNNNGCGATCTACAAGCGGAACATCATCAACTCGGGTTTCCCGTTCCTCGAGGTGCCGAAGCTCCACGAGGCGGGCATCGTGGAGGGGGAGGAGCTCGAGATCGATTTCGTGAATGGAACGATCAGGCGCGTCGACGGCGCGGTCATCGAAGCCGCGCCGCCCACCGCGGTGCAGCTCGACATCTGCCGCGCGGGAGATCTCTTCGCCTACTCGGGAGAATAATAGTCCGCCATTCGGGCGCCGTGCCGCGCCCGCGGGAGAGTGATGCGACATGGGCAAAACGATGATCGAGAAGATCCTCGCGAAGGCTTCGGGGCGCGCGGCGGTCTCGGTCGGCGAGATCGTCTTCGCGAAGCCGCACATGATCCTCTCGCACGACAACTCGGCCGCCATCCTCAAGACGTTCGAAAAGATGGGCGGAAAGAAGGTGTGGGATCCTGAGCGCGTCTTCATCGCGCTCGACCACGAGGTCCCGCCTCCCGACTCGAAGAAGGCCGACAACCACAAGGCGATCCGGACATTCGTCGCCGACAAGGGCATCAAGGCGTTCTACGACTGCGGCGCCGGGATCTGCCATCAGGTGCTTCCGGAGTACGGCCACGTGATCCCCGGTGTCGTGATCTACGGCTCCGACTCGCACACGACGACGCACGGCGCGCTCGCCGCGGCGGGGATCGCGATCGGCCGCACCGAGACGGCGAGCGTCTGGGCGCTCGGGGAGACGTGGCTCCGCGTCCCCGAATCGATCAAGATCGTCCTCGAGGGCTCGCTCCGCAAAAACGTCGAGGCGAAGGACATCATCCTCTACATCGTCGGTCGGCTCACGGCCGAGGGCGCGAACTATATGTCGATCGAGTTTCACGGCCCCGCGATGCGGGAGATCGGCGTCGGCGGCCGCATGACGCTGTGCAACATGTCCGCCGAGGCGGGCTGCAAGTGCGCCATTGTGCCGTTCGACAAGCACACGGAGAAATATCTCGCGGATGTGGGGGCGCCGAAGTACGAGGTGCTCGATCCGGACAAGGACGCCGAATACGCGCAGGTCCATACGATCGACGTGTCGAAGATCCCGCCCATGGTGGCCAAGCCGCACAAGGTCGACAACGTCTCTCCGGCGAGCGAGCTCCCCGATCTTCCGATCGATGTGGCGCTGCTCGGCACCTGCACGAACGGGCGCATCGAGGACCTCGAGGCCGCCGCGCGGATTCTCGAGGGAAAGAAGATCGCCGCGGGCGTCCGGCTCCTCGTGTACCCGGCGTCGCGCAAGGTGCTCGACGAGGCGTTCAAGCGGGGCGTCGCGAGCGTCTTGCTCAACGCCGGCGCCCAGATCGGCATCCCCGCGTGCGGGCCGTGCCTCGGCGCGTACGGCGGCGTGCTCGCGACGGGCGAGCGCGCGGTGTCGACGGCGAACCGGAACTTCAAGGGGCGCATGGGAACGAAAGAGGGCACCGAGATCTACCTCGCGAGCCCGGTGACCGTTGCGGCGTCGGCCCTGGCGGGCAAGATCGTATCGCCCGCTTGAGATACGGGAGGAAATCATGGAGCTCGAAGGAAGAGTCTGGATACTCGACGACGACGACATCAACACCGATGTCATCTATCCCGGCAAGTACACCTACGAGATGCTCTCGAACGAGGATATGGCGAAGCACGCCCTCGAAGACTACGATCCCGATTTCGCGAAGACGGCCCAAACGGGCGACATGATCGTCGCGGGGCGGAACTTCGGCTGCGGCTCCTCGCGCGAGCAGGCGGTCTCGACGATCCAGTTCGCCGGGGTCGTCGCCGTCGTCGCGGCGTCGTTCTCGCGCCTCTATTATCGCAACGCCATCAACCAGGCGCTCTACTGCATCGAGTGCCCCGAGGCGTCCGAGTACGCGCGGAAAAACAAAGCGGCGCTGCATCACAAGCGCATGAAGCTCGATCCCGAGAAGGGAAAGCTCCGGATCGGCGACAAGGAGTTCGCCTTCAAGCCGCTCTCCGGTCAGGCGGCCGAGATCTTCGGGGCCGG
>DHHN01000058.1:0-5675 GCA_002403295.1 bacterium UBP1_UBA4771
GTTTCGAGGTGCGCGATCGCCTCGGGAAACCAGCGGTTCCCGATGAGGGCTTCGGCGAGGTCGAGCCGGCCCCGCGCGTCGGCCGGCGCGAGCTCGTGGGCGTTGAGGTAATGGGTGATCGCGACCGGGTATTCCTCCTCCTTCATCGCGATATCGCCGAGGCGGCGCTCGGCGGTCCCATTCGACGGCTCGACGGCGAGAGAGGCCTCGTACCAGCGTTTCGCCGCGGCGCGATCCCCCGTGTCCTCGGCCTGTTCGGCGAGGATCATCTCCGCCCTGCCGGGAGCGAGCGGCAGCGCGCGGACGCGCCGTTCGGCGAATTTCGGCACCGTGCCGAGGAGCGCGAGCGGCAGGACGTGAAACACGCCGGCGAGAAAGAGCGTCGAAACGGCGCGCCGCGCATCCTCGACCGCGCCGGCGCGCCGGCGGATCGTCCAGAGGGCGAAGAGCGAGAAGGCCGGGCCGGCGGAGGCGATCACGTGCCACCGAAGCCCGCCGTCGATCCCCCGTGCCGAGGCGGCGACGAGGGCGAGACCACCTGCCGCCGCGAGCGCGAGCATGCGCCGCTCGCGGCTCGAAGGCTCCCGCTCCGATGCGCGCCCGGAGCGCTCCGGACGCCGGAGGAGGAGAACGGCCGCCGCGACGGAGGCGGGACCGACGATGAGAAACGCGTTCAGCGCGTCGAGGGCCGCGCCGCCC
Organism: bacterium UBP1_UBA4771; assembly: GCA_002403295.1. Taxonomy (GTDB): domain Bacteria; phylum Krumholzibacteriota; class Krumholzibacteriia; order Krumholzibacteriales; family Krumholzibacteriaceae; genus SSS58A. Next base: position 700 of record DHHN01000058.1, read on the forward strand.
GCCGCGGGAGCGCCGCCGCGCGGGAGGCCGGCCGCGGCGTGCGAGACGTACGCGAGGAGAAAGCGAGCCGGCGTCGCGAATCGGAGCGCCGCGCCGGCGGCCTCGAAGAGAAGCCACGCCGCGGCGGGAACGGCGAGCGCCGCGAGCGACCGCGTTCGGCCGGCCCGCGATCGAAGGGCGATCGCGGCGGCGTAGACAAAGGCGGGCAGGAGGTACACGGCCGAGACGTGCGAGAGGATCGCGGCGGCGAACAGCGTCGACGGCAGGGCGAGCGAGCGCTCTCCGCGGGCGAGCTCGAGCGAAGAGACGAGAAACAAGAGGGCGAGGAGCGTCGCGACGGCGGCGTTGCCTCCGCCGAGGAATACCGCGACGAAGCCGTTCGCGAGGAGGAACGCCGTTGCGAGCGGCCGGACCTCCCGCTCCGGCTCCGCGGGAAAGACGCGCGCCGCGGCGAGCCGGGCGGCGAACACGTAGAGCGTCCCGAAGCAAACGGCGAAGAGAGCGATCGTCTCCGTCGCGCCCCAGAGAAAAACGGCGTTCAGGAACCGGTGGGCGGCATAGCGCACGAGCGTCGAGAGCGGCCCCGCGGGAAGCCACCGGCCGTGCTCGAGCGCCGAGGCGAGGGTGATGCGCTCTCCCCACAGGTCGTGGCGCGCGCCGAGGAGCCGGAAACACAGGATCGAAGCCGCGGCGACGGCGGCGATCCGCAGCGCCCGCGGCCGTATCGCCGGGATGCGCCGGAAGAAATCGGCGGGGATCGGGCGGAAGAACTGCGGCACGAGGATCGCGGCCGCGGCGAGCGCGGCGAGCGGCGAGACGGCGCCCCACGCGGCGAGGCCCCAGAGCCCGCGTTCGAGGAGGAAGGAGGCGGCGAGGCAGAGAGCGACGAGCCCCGTCGAGATCGCGATCGCCGTTCTGTTCATGTCCCGCCTTTCCGTCCCCTCCGGGGACGCCTACGGGTTCTCCGCGCCCGGGGCCGCCGCGGGGGCCGGACCGGCGCCGGGGCGCCGGAGCGATCCCTCGGCCGCCGCGACCATGACCGCCGCGGAGGCGTCACCGGTGACGTTCACGACCGTCCGGCACATGTCGAGGATCCGGTCGACGCCGAGGATGAGGGCGATTCCCTCGAGCGGCACGCCGATCGTCCGCATGACCATCGTGAGGGTGATGAGACCCACGCTCGGCACCCCCGCCGTGCCGATCGAGGCGAGCGTCGCCATGAGAACGATGGTGAGCATGTCCACGATCGTGAGCGGAATGCCGTACACCTGCGCGATGAACACCGTCGCGACCCCCTGGTAGAGCGCCGTGCCGTCCATGTTGATCGTCGCGCCGAGCGGGAGCACGAAGCTCGCGACGTCCTTGGGGACGCCGAGGTTCTCCTCGGCGCACTGGATGGTGACGGGGAGCGTCGCGTTGCTGGAAGAGCTCGAGAACGCGATGATCTGCGCCGGGCGGATGCCGCGGAAGAAGAAAAGGGGATTCATGCGCGAGAAGGTCCAGACCGCCGCCGAGTACACGATTCCCGCGTGGAGCGCGAGGCCCGCCGCCACGATCGCGGCGTATTTGGCGAGCGAGAGGATAATTCCGGCCCCGAACCGTCCGACGACGGCCGCGACGAGCGCGAGGACCCCGATCGGCGCGAGCTTCATGACCATGCGGACGAGCTGCGTCATGGCGCCGCTCACCGCCTCGAAGAAATCGATCAGTATCTTCCCCTTGCCTCCGGGGATCACCGTCGCGGCGATCCCGAAGGCGATCGCGAAGAATATGATCTGGAGCATGTCGCCGCTCGACAGGCTCTCGAAGGGGTTCCGCGGAACGATCCGCGCGAGGGTCTCGACGACGCCGGGGCGCGCGCTCGCGATCTCGATGTCCGCCATGGCCTCCTCCTCGTAGGATTCGAGGAGCGCTGCCTTCGTCGTTTCGCCGATGCCCGAACCGGGCTTGAATACGCTCGCGAGCAGCAGTCCGAGCGTGATGGCGATGGAGGTCGTGACGATGTAGTAGAGGATCGTCCTCGCGCCGATGCGTCCGAGCTTCCGGACGTCGCCGAGGCTCGCCGTGCCGGCGAAGATCGAGGAGAAGACGAGCGGCACGACGATCATCCAGATGAGCCGTATGAAGACGTCGCCGATCGGCCGTATGGCCTCGGCGCGCGGACCGAGCAGGAGACCGAGCGGAACGCCCGCGATGAGACCGAACAGTATCTTCGTGTGCAGCTTCGTCTTGAGGAACGCCCTGAAAATATTCACCGTTCGCCCCAGCCGTGCAGTATCCCGCCGCGATCCGGCCGCTTTCCGCTTTTCGGAATTGCCTTGCGCGCCCTCCACTGTACGTCTAAAATCGAATTCGTTCAAACACCTTTTCGGCCCGCGTCCGGAGGGAGGCGCGTTCGTGCGCTCGCGGATCGGCGGGGCCGCCGCGCTGCTCGCGGCGTGCGTTTCGGCGCTTGCGGGAGCCGGCTGCGCCGCGAACGAGAATGGATATGCCGCGCGGCGCGCCGCGATGGCGGCGAATCAAATCGCGGCTCGCGGCGTGCGCGACGAGCGCGTGCTCGCCGCCATGGCGAAGGTGCCGCGCCATCGGTTCGTGCCGCCGGAGCTCCGGGGGGAGGCGTACGCGGACCGGCCGCTCCCCATCGGATTCGGACAGACGATCTCGCAGCCCTACATCGTCGCGCTCATGACCGAGTCGCTCGGGCCCGCGGCGCGTGGGAAGGTGCTCGAAATCGGGACCGGATCCGGCTATCAGGCGGCCGTGCTCGCCGAGATCGCTGACAGCGTTTATTCGATCGAGATACTCCCGGAGCTCGCCGAGCGCGCGCGGGCGCTCCTCGATTCGCTCGGGGTCCGCAACGTCCGCGTGCGCGCGGGGGACGGCTACTTCGGCTGGCCGGAGGAGGCTCCCTTCGACGCCGTCATCGTGACGGCCGCCGCGCCCCGGCTTCCCGAACCGCTCGTCGAACAGCTCCGCTCGGGCGGGCGCATCGTCATCCCCGTCGGCGGCGCCTATCAGGAGCTCGAGCTTCACGAGAAGACGGAGAGCGGCACGAAGCTCGTCTCGCGCGTGCCGGTGCGGTTCGTTCCCATGAAGGGCAAGATCAGGGAGTAGCTTTCGGGCGTTTCAGCAGGGAGGTAACGATGAACGGGATGGCACGGGCGCTGCTTCGCGCGGCGGCGCCGGCGGCGCTTTCGGCCCTCGTCGCGGCCGGATGCGCAACGACGGGGATCAACAAGGGGCAGTTCAACATCGTCTCGTCCGCCGAAGAGGTCGAAATGGGGCGGCAGTTCACGGCCGAGGTCGAGAAGGAGTACAAAGTCTACGACAACCCCGCCGTCACCGCCTACGTGCAGGGGGTGGGCAACCGGATCGTGAAGGTGTGCGACCGGACCGACATCGAGTACCGGTTCGGGGTCATCGAAAAGGACGAGATGAACGCGTTCGCCCTCCCCGGCGGTTTCATATACGTCTACACGGGGCTCATGCGGCAGATGGACGACGAGTCGCAGCTCGCCGCCGTGATCGCCCACGAGGTCGGGCACGTGGCGGCGCGCCATTCGGCGGAGCGGTTGAGCCAGATGTACGGCTACCAGTTCATCGCGAGCCTCGTGCTCGGCAAGAACCCGGGCATGTACGCGGAGCTCTTCTCCAACATCTTCTCGACGACGGGTTTCCTCTACTTCGGCCGGAAGAACGAGTACGAGGCGGACCGCCTCGGGGCGAAATATCTCAACGCCGCCGGGTACGAGGTCGGCGGAATGGTCGAGCTCATGAGCAAGCTCAAGGATCTCGAGGGGCGCGAGCCGGCGAAGTTCGAGGAGTGGCTCTCGACGCACCCGCCGACCGGCGAGCGGCTCGCGCAGGTGCAGGGCTACGTCGCGACCCTCGCGAAACCGGCGAGTCCCGCGCGAAACAAGGACGCCTACGCGAAGATCAAGGCGCAGCTTCCGAAGTGAGACGCGGCCTCAGGATCGGAGCGACGGGTACGCCATGCCGAAGCGCCTCGCGTAATAGAGACGTGTGAGCGCGATCGCCGCGGCGAGGCAGGGGAGATAGACGGGGAAGAGGAACCCCGCGACAACCGAAAAGACGAGCGTCGCCGCCTTCGCGGGCAGGAGAAACCGCGAGGGCGGCGTTTCCGCGCGGCCGTCCCGCGCGGGCAGGAGAAAAAAGGGTATCGAGAGAAGCGAGGCGGCGAGCGCCTCGCCGTTTCCCGCGAGCCGGGCGGCGACGGCGGCGGCGCCCATGAGCGCCGTCGCGACGACGATGCCGCGCCGCTCGCCGAGGGCGACGCCGCTCGTGCGAAGCCCCGTGCGCTCGTCGGCTCCCCGGTCGGCGAGCGTCGTCGCGAGATGGACCGAGGCGACGGCGAGCGGGTAGGGGACAAGGATTTCCCATCCCGCGAGCGGGGCGCCGACGACGATCCATCCGGCGAGCGTGTTGAGAACGCCGTTTCCCGCGGCGTTCGCGAGAACGTCGAGGACGGGACGCCGCTTGAGCCGCGCGGGCTCGAGGGAGTACGCGGCGCCGAGCGCGAGGCTCGCGGCGAGGATCGCGATGAACGGGCGCGGGAGAAAGGCGATCGCGAGCCCGAAGGAAGCCGCCACGAGGATCGCCGCCTCGATCCAGGCCGCCCGGATCGAGACGATGCCGCCGGCGACGAGAAAGAGCTTTCCGCCCGCGCGATCGGTGTCGCGGTCGGCGATCTGGTTCGCGATATAGACGGCGCCGAGAAGCGCCGTGAACGAGAAGAGGCCGGCGAGAAGCGGCCCGAGGCCCGGCGAGACGCCGCCGGCGGACGCTCCGTGGCGCGCTCCGAGGAGAAAGAACGTCCAGACGGGGATGAGTATCATCGGGCGCATGAGAAAGATGTAATCGGCCGGGTGCGGCCGCGCCGCCGTCCGGCCGGCGCCGCCCGCGCTTCCCCCCGCCGCGCGAGCGCCCCGTTCCGCCCCCGCGCCGCCGCCCCGATC
>DHHN01000058.1:5895-10040 GCA_002403295.1 bacterium UBP1_UBA4771
CGCCCGAGGCGCATCTCGATCTCGTCCGGGTACACGTTCTTTCCCCCGGCCGTCACGATGACAGATTTCTTCCTGCCGGCGACGGCGATGCAGCCGTCGGCGCCGATCGTTCCGAGATCCCCCGTGTGAAGCCAGCCGTCCCGCAGGACCCCGGCGGTCGCGGCGGGATCGTCGAGGTAGCCCGCCATGACGTTCGGCCCGCGCACGAGGATCTCGCCGACGCCCTCTTTGTCCGGCTCGTGGATGCGGATCTCGACGCCGGGAAGCGGCGGCCCCACGGTGCCGCGCCGGCGACGCCCGAGGGGGGTCACGCTGACGACGGGCGCCGCCTCCGTCAGTCCGTAGCCCTGGAGCACGGGAAGTCCGATCGAGAAGAACGTCCGCTCGGTCTCGTCCTTGAGCGCGGCCCCGCCGCTGATGCAGAAGCGGAGCGTGCCGATGCCCGCCGCCGCTCGGAGGGGACGGAAAACGCGTGGCGCGAATTCGGCGCGCAGGAGCCGTCCGAGCGCGTCGATCGCGGCGCCCGCCGTCCTGAACAGAAGCCGGCGGGCCGCTGGGAGCTCCGCGACGCGCTTGTCGAAGGCCGCCGCCATGCGATCGAAGAGGAGCGGCACGCCGATCATGATCGTGACGCGCTCCCGCTCGACGTCCTCGCGGATGTCGCGCGACTTGAGCGAGCGGCCGAAGAACACCTCCGCCGCGATGGAGAGCGGCACGAGCAGGTTCGCCGTGGCCGCGAAGGTGTGATGGAGCGGCAGGATGGAGAGAAAGACGTCGGCGCTCCGCACGGGGATCCGCCTCACGCAGGACTCGACGTTCGCGGCGATGTTGCGGTGGGTGAGAACGATCCCCTTCGGCTGTCCCGTCGTTCCCGACGTGTAGCAGATCGCGGCCGCGTCTCCGGGCCGCACCGCGGCGCGGCGTTCGTGGAACCGGCGGTCGCCCGACGCGAGGAGACGCTCCCCCCCCGCGGTCGCCGCGGCGAGAGAGCGCGGAGCGTCCCCGTCCGCGCCGGCGATCACGAGGGTTTCGACGCCGGGATGAGCGGGCCCTCCGGGAAACGACGCGGCGGTCGCGCGGGAAACGACGAGGAACGAGGCCCCGCAGTGCATGAGGCAGCGGCGGATCTCGTTCTCGCCGAGCTGCGTGTCGAGCGGCACGATCGCGGCGCCGCAGGAGAGGGCGGCGAGGTAGGCGATCGCCCACTCGGGGCCGTTTTCGGCGAGCAGCGCGACGCGACCGCCCGCCGGAAGGCCCCGCGCGACGAGGGTCGCCCCGAGCGCCTCGACGAGACGGCCGAGCTCGCCGTAGGTGACCGCGCGATCCCCGGCCGCCTCGCGGCACTTGAGGGCGGTCGCGTCCGGCCGCTCGCGGATCGCTCGTTCGACGAGCGCCGGAACCGTGCCGTCCGCCGGCGCGGTCGGGGCGGGTACGCCGCGATCGCTCGATGTCCGCATGCTTCCGCTCCGTCAGCCCGTGTCGAACCGGCCGAGCCCCGCCCCGCGGGCGAGCCGCACCGCCTCCCGCCATTCGTCGCGGGAGACCGGTCGGTCGAGCGGCGGGTGTTCGCGCGAGCGATGCTCGGGCCGGTACTGCGCCATGACGTTCATGTAGGTGTCGCGCGAGATCTCGCCGGCGAGAAACTCGACGATCCGCTTCGTGTCGGCGAGCATCCCCGGCATGACGAGGTGCCGCACGAGAAGCCCTCGCAGGGCGATGCCGTCTTCCGAAAGCTCGAGGTCGCCCACCTGACGGTGCATCTCGCGCACCGCCGCGCGCACGACCGCGGGGTAGTCCTCGGCGCCGGCGTACCGCTTCGAGGCGGCCGGGTCGAGGAACTTCACGTCGGGCATATATATATCGACGACGCCGTCGAGGAGCGACAGGACGTCGAGCGATTCGTAGCCGCCCGTGTTGTATACGATCGGGAGGTCGAATCCGCCCTCGACGGCGCTCTCGAGCGCCTCGAGCGCCTGCGGCACGACGTGCGTCGGCGTGACGAGGTTGAGGTTGTGGCAACCGAGCTCGCGGACGCGGAACATGAGCGCGGCGAGACGGCCCGGCGTGGCCTCCTCCCCCGCGAGGTCGTGGCTTATCTCATGGTTCTGGCAGAAGACGCACTTGAGGTTGCAGCCGCCGAAAAAGACCGTGCCCGATCCCCGGTCCCCGACGAGCGCCGCTTCCTCGCCGAAGTGGGCGTGCGCGCTCGAAACGACGGCGAGTCGGCCGACGCCGCATACGCCGCGCTCGTCCTCGAGGCGGTTCACGCCGCAGCGCCGCGGGCAGAGCGAGCAGCGCTCGAGGAGCGCCGTCGCACGCTCGCGGCGGCGGGCGAGCTCGCCGCTTCGCGCGAGGGCGAGATACGCGGGATAGTCAGTTTTCCGTTCCATGACGGGCGGGCGGCCTTTCGGAGCGCGCGCGGGCCGAGCGGGGCGCGGCCGCGGCGGGGAAGGAGGCGGCGAACGGCGTCGGCGTCGCGCGAAGCCCGGTCGTCTCCCGCATGGGGCGCACCTCACTCCTCCGCTTCGGCGATCTTCTGCCAGTGCTGATTCTCGGACGGGAGACCCCGCACGTTGCGCGAGGCCGAGCGCTGCATCTTCCGGATGCGGTGCCGGAAATCGAGGAGCTTGCGGCCGATCTTCGCGTGCAGCGTCTGGATCGGGTCCTTCGACCGGCGGCATTCGTAGAGGTAGTGCGTATACTCGCGCGGAAAGCGGCGCATCATCTCGAAGATGAAATCGTGCGAGTCGAACCGGTCCTCGAGGTGATCGATCACCGTTTCGAACACGTTGTCGCGAAAGAGCTCCTCGGCCTCGCCGCGGCGCCGCCGGCGCGGCGAAGCCGCCGGCTTCTCACCATTTGTCATGATGGACCCTCGTTTCGTCGTACTGGGTGCGGGGTTCCTTCGTCTCTCCGGGACGCCCGATCGAGACGAGGCTCAAAACGCCGGTGCGCCGCGGGATCCCGAGGACGTCGCGGATCGCCGAGACGCGCTCCTCCCGCGGATGGCAGCCGAGCCAGACCGCGCCGAGACCGAGCGCGGCGGCGGCGACGAGAATATTTTCCGTGGCGGCGGCGCAGTCCTGAATCCAGAAATCGGGGGAGATCTCCGTGTCGCCGCAGACGCAGATCGCGGCGGCCGCCCCGGCGAGCATCGCGCCGTGCGGATGCGCCCCGGCGAGAGCGCGGAGCGCCGCGCGATCCCGTATCGCGACGAAATGCCAGGGGCGCAGGTTCCGCGCGGACGGCGCGGCCATGCCCGCTTCGAGGAGACTACGAATCTCGCCCTCCGTCACGGGCTCGCCCGTGTACACTCGGATGCTGCGGCGCGCGAAGATCAGCTCGAGGCTCATGTGCGCTCCTTTCGACGCGTCCCGATTATACCCGAAGATTCGCGCTGCCTCAACGCCTCGTAGAGGAGGATCGTCGCGGCCGCGGATACGTTGAGCGAGTCGGCGGCGCCCATCATCGGGATGCGCACCGAGACGTCCGACGCCTCGACCCACGCGGCCCCGAGCCCCCGGTCCTCGCTTCCGACGACGACGGCGGCGGCCCTCGTCAGGTCGGCCGCCGTATAGGGAGCCTCGGCCTCGGGGGAGGTCGTCACGATCGCCACGCCGCGCTTCTTGAGCCACCGGATCGCTTCCGGCGCCGCGGCGACGGAGACCGGGACGGTGAAGATCGTCCCGAGGCTCGCCCTGATCGCGTTCGGATTGTACGCGTCGGTCGCGGGATCGGACACGATGACGCCCGAGACGCCGGCGCCGTCGGCCGAGCGCAGGAGCGCCCCGAGGTTTCCCGGTTTCTCGACGGCGTCCACGACGAGGTAGAGCGGCGCGCGGCCGCCGGGCAGCGCGTCGAGGGCGCGCTCGGGCCTGCGGGCGACGGCCACGAGGCCGCCCGATTCCTCGCGATAGGCGAGCTTCGCGAAGACGGAGCGCGCGATCTCCGTGACCGGCACGTTCGCCGCGGCGAGAGCCGCGAAGAGGCGGCGACCGTCGGGGCCCGCCTCGATATCGGGGCAATGGAACGCCTCCAGCATGGAGACGCCCCCCGCGAGCGCGCGCTCGACCTCGCGGATCCCCTCGATCACGATGAGACCGGAGCGTTCGCGCTCGCGTCGTTTCGCGAGGCGCTCGATCTCC
>DHHN01000218.1:0-1044 GCA_002403295.1 bacterium UBP1_UBA4771
GCTTCGTCGTAGACCCCGTACACCTGTCCGATCCGGCCTCCGGCATCCGAGAGCATGGGAAACGGAACGCCGCCCTCGACCATTTTCGAGAGCTCTTCCTCCTGCCATATCTTGTGAACGAAACGGCTGTCCGTGCTCATCGAGAGAACCTCGACGCCGAGCTTCTGGAACTCACCGTACATGGCGGCGACCGCCGCGAGCTCCGTCGGTCAAACGAATGTGAAATCCCCTGGATAGAAGCAGAGGACGATCCACTTCCCCTTGTAATCCGAGAGTTTCACCGGGGCGAACCCCTTGCCCGCGATGAACGCCGACGCCTCGAAATCCGGAGCTTCCCTTCCGACGCGAGCCTGCATGCGTATCCCCTCCTTCGCGACCGTTTGGGCGCTCGATGTTTCCACGGCCGGGCCCGCCTCGATCGGTCCCCGCACGGGCTTGACGCAGCCGTCTTTCATTTCCGCCACAATCCCCTCCTTTCCACGAGCGCGCGAACGCCGGCGCCGCGGCGATATCGCGGCGCCGCATCGCAAGCCTACACCGGTTCGCCGCGCGATGCAAGCCTTGCCGGGCGCCTTCCTGCATTGGAAGCGATTGCGCGATGCCCCTATTTGTTACCCGCCAAACCGCTTGTCCGATTTATTCCTATTCATGCCCGCGACGCGTTTCGAAAGCCAGCCGATCCTTTCGGCCCGGCGGCCGTCGAACCGCGGCACGTAGGGCTTGATGTCGAGGAGCGGCGTGCCGTCGATAACGTCGACGCCTTCAACCTCGAGAACGGCGCCGGCTACTCGGATGAGTCTTACGACGGAGAGCCCGATCGGATTCGGCCGGGCCGGCGCCCGCGTGGCGAACACGCCTCGCAGCTCCGTGTCGAGATACGGAACGACGAGCAGCTTCGGCGCGGAAGCCGCGTGAAAATGGTACAGGAGAATGACGTGCGAGAAGCCGTCGAGATCCTTGAGCCCGGCCGCGAATCGAGGAAACACCTCCACGGTTCCCCGGACCCCGCGCGCGGCGCTCGCCTGAATGGGCATGTCTTCGGCC
>DHHN01000218.1:1166-2903 GCA_002403295.1 bacterium UBP1_UBA4771
GAAGTCGACGCATTGGAATCCCGCCGCTTCGAGATGCGCCGCGACCTCGTCCGCCGACTGGAAAGCGGCGCCGCGGAAGAAATCGCCTCCCCCGATCCGCCCGATGTAGCGCCGCCCGGCCGGCGAGGCCGTATCGACGATTCCAATCGCGATAACGCCCCCGAAATGAAGCACTCGCCGGGCTTCTCGAAGCGCGGCCGGGATATCTCCGACGAAGCACAGAACGGTGGTCATGAGGATATAATCGAAGCTCCTATTCGCAAACGGGAGCTTCTCGGCCGCGCCTATACAAACGTCGATCCCCCGCCGCCTCGCGAAATCCGCCATCGCCCGCGACGGATCGAGACCCACGCGGATGCCGAGCGGCGCCGCGAAACGGCCCGTGCCGACGCCGATCTCGAGCCCCTTCCCGCGATCCGGAAGAACGGCCCGCAGCGCCTCCATCTCGGATTCGTAGACGAAGGGATTTCGGTCGAACCATGCCTCGTATCTGTCGGGAGCCCGATCGAAGACGCTTTCGCGATCCATTGCCTCGCCCATGAAGCTCGCGCGCGGGCGGCCGAACGGCGGTCGCGCCGCTCCGGCGGCGCCGGGCTCGCCCCCGCGGCTGCGCCTCGCGTCGCGTTACCGCTTGCGCGATCCGCCGAGGATGCCGCCGAGCACGCCTCGCATGATCTGCCGCCCGAGCTGGCTGCCCGCGGTGCGCGCCGCCTGCTTGGCCATGCTTTCCACCATTCCCTGCCGCCGCTTGGTTCCCCAGAGCAGGTCGCCGAAACGGCTTCCGCCGTCTTTTTGGGGCCTCGCCTCGGATTCCGTTCGGGCCGTCCGCGCGGGCGGCGTTTTCTCCGGCGCGCTCGCCGGCTCCGTCGCGGCCCGCCGGCTCAGGATCTCGTACGCCGACTCGCGATTCACCGCGGCGTCGTATCTGCCCGCGAGCGGGCTTCGGGAGCGGACCGCCGCGCGCTCCTCGGGCGTGATCGCCCCGATCCTGCAGCGCGGCGGGCATATCATCGTTCGCTCCACGGGCATCGGCACGCCCTTCTCCTGAAGCGTCGATACGAGGGCCTCGCCGACGCCGAGCCGCGAGATGACCTCGGCGACGTCGAGCTTCGGATTGACGACGAACGTCTCCGCGGCGGTGCGCACCGCCTTCTGGTCGCGCGGCGTGTAAGCGCGCAGGGCGTGCTGGATGCGGTTCCCGAGCTGGCCGAGGATCTCGTTCGGCACGTCGTCCGGGAATTGCGAGCAGAAGTACACGCCGACGCCTTTCGACCGGATGATGCGCACGACCTGCTCCACCCGTTGGCGAAGCGGCGACGGCGCGTCGTCGAAGAGCAGATGGGCCTCATCGAATAAGAAGACCATCTTCGGTTTTTCGAGATCTCCCACCTCGGGAAGGTTCTCGAAGAGCTCCGAGAGCAGCCACAGGAGAAAACTCGAGTAGAGCCGCGGCTTCAATATGAGCCGGTCGGCCGCGAGGATGCTGACGATGCCGCGGCCCGAGAGATCGGTGCGCATGAGGTCGCCGAACTCGAGCGCCGGTTCGCCGAAGAAGCTCTCCCCGCCTTCGCGCTCGAGCGAGAGAAGGGCTCGCTGAATCGCGGCGACGGACTGCGTGCTGACGAGTCCGTACGCGGTCGAGATCTCCCTGCGATTTTCAGCGACGAAGCCGAGCAGCGCCCGCAGATCGTCGAGGTCGAGAAGCAACAGCCCCTCGTCGTCCGCGAGCTTGAAGGC
>DHHN01000218.1:2987-6884 GCA_002403295.1 bacterium UBP1_UBA4771
ACGCCGATCTCGGCGACGCGCTGCCGGATCTTTTCGTTCATTTCGCCCGGGAGCGCGAGACCGGCGACGTCGCCCTTCACGTCCGCGATGAAGACCGGTACGCCGAGGCGCGAGAACCCCTCCGCGAGCACGAGGAGCGATACCGTCTTGCCGGTGCCCGTGGCGCCGGCGACGAGACCGTGGCGGTTGCCGTATTTCGCGAGCAGATGGACGGGCTGCTCCCCCTTGCCGACGAGGATATCGTTCACGCGCGACCTCCCGGGCTGGCGTTCGTTTGCAGGGACGGGACCGATTGTAACCTTTTTTGCGCCGAGCCGAAAGAGAAGTCGCGCAGGTGGACGAGCCGAGCGCTCCCGGCGCGTCGGCCCTCACTCGTCACAGAAGCGCGCCGATGGCCTCTGCCGCCTCGCGGGCCCCGTCCGATCGGATCGGCGGCCATTGCGCGGGGCTCCTCATGCCTTCGAGGATCGCCTCCGCGAGCCGGGCCGGACTCGTTTCGCTCTGGCGAAACCGAATGCCGGCCTTGTGTCTCGCCAGACGATCCGCGACGCACACCTCCTGCTCGCAGTGGCCCTCGATGGGAAAGAAAGCGAACGGGCGCCGCAGGGCCGTGAGCTCGAGCGTCACCGTTCCGCCTCCCTGAACGACCGCGAAATCGCAGGCCGCCAGGTGCTTGTGAAACGCGGGAACGTATCCGGCCACCTTCACATCGCGCGGAGCTTCGAGGGCGCCGGGATCCAGCCGCGGCCCGCACACAAGAACCATCTGCAGCGAGGGGATAGCTTCCTTCAGCGTTGGATACGCCTCGCCGCACAGTTCGAGGAGCTCTCGCCCGATGGAGGTCCCGCCCACAGCGCAGATGACGAGAGGCGAACCATCGTATCCGAGCTCGGCGCGGAGAGCGCCGACATCCGATAACCGCGCGGGATCGAAATCGAAGACGTACCCGACGAATGTGCACCTCGATTTCGCCCACTCCCGGCGGTTCGGCAGGAAAGGGCCGAAGCCGATGTCGGGAACGTCTTCCACCTCGCCGATGAACAGGCCGAGATCAACATACGACCGGCGGCCCGCGCCGCCGCCGGCCCATCTGCGGTTCCACAGATACGCGCCCATCCTCTCGAGGGGGCTATTCGACATGGCGTCGACGCCCACGAAATCGTAGATCATGACGAACGGGCGTTTTTTCCGGGCGGGCTGCTTTTTATAGCCGAGCGAGATTTCGTAGGTCTCGTCTCCGATGAGAAGATCGAAGCCTTCGTGCCCCATGATCCCGTCCACGAGCTCGAAGTTGCCGGTCCAGCGGCTCCGCGCGCTCATGGCGTACCGGATGAGATTGAGCCGGCCGCGCGCGCTTTGCGTCTCGGCGATCGAGGTCATGTCGACGAGCCGCGCGGAGGCGGGGTGCAGCTTCTCTCCCGCGTTTCGGAGAACTTGGTCGGCGGGGGCGGCCGCGAGCCACTCGACATCCACGGGGGCGATCTTCCTGAGCTCGCGTGCGATGGCGATATCCCGGTGCACGTGGCCCAGGCCGATCGATCCGCTCACGAACAGCGTCTTCTTCATTTCTCACTCCTTGCCGCGAAGCGGCGCCCTGCCTCGAAACATCGAATAGGTGAAAAACGCATAGTACTCGGGGATGTCCAGAATGAAATCCGGCGATTTCGGATCGCATAAACGGCGATACTCTTTCCAATCTTCCGACGATGCTTCCGGCTGACGCTCCCCCCATAGCATCTCGAAAAGCGATGTCAGGGCATCTCGCTCGCCGCTCCCGAGTGGAGCCTGAACGTCGCCCACGAAAGTTCGTGCCGCAACCTCTTCCAATCCCGCTCTCCGGAACCATCGCATCGCCCGGAGAAACATCAGCTCCGGCTCTTTTCCTCCTATATAGGGAAGATACGCCGAGCATGTCGCGTTCAGTCGGGCCTCGAGTACGGGATATCCCGGAAGCAGCTGTTGGGATGAATAGGCGAGAATAGCGACGATTCCTCCGGGCCGCACGACACGAACGAGTTCTTTCAGGTACGGCGTCGATTCTCCGAGAGGATACCCTATGCAATCGGCGCTCCATGCCCAATCGAACGCGTTGTCATCGAACGGAAGGTTGCCTGCGTCTCCCTCGCACAATGTTATCCGGTTCGAATAGCCGGCCTTCACCACGCTTTCGTTTCCAAACGCGAGCGATTCGGAATCTCTGTCGATTCCCGTGATATGCCCTTCGGGTCCCACGGCATCAGCGAGCAGCAGAGCCTGAAGGCCGATGCCGCACCCGGCATCGAGACCGTAGCTTCCGCGGGGAAATTGAAGGTGCTCGATCACCGAGCGAAGGACCGGCTCTCGCAGAGGATTGACCTCCAGCGATCTTCGTATGCATATGCCGACGCCGGTCATTCTCCTCGCCCCAGATCGAGTCGCTGGCCGATGAGCGCGTCGCCCGCCCCCAGGAGGCCCCTCCGGACGTTTCTCAGAATCCGTGAACCTATTCGCTCGAACGCAACGTGATCGTTTTTCGAATATTGTCGCGGGCCTTGGCTCTCCATTTCTCTCTACGCCTTCACGTTGAAGAAGATCTCTCGCGACGTATGGCGCCTATCGATGCTCGCCCGGTCCGTAGCGACCAGGACGTAGAGCATGTTCAGCGCGGTCAGACGCGACGGCACGAGGCGCCGGGTTCTTGAACGGGTGAAGACGATCTTTGCCGTAAGGCCCTGCTGGCCACGGAGCCGACGGTACAGCTTGTCCACGGCGGACCTGCTGACAAGATTGAAGTAGCCCGCATCACGCTTGCTGAGGGACGCTGACATGACGAAATACTGCCGGGCGCTCGACAGGACGTAGTAATGCTGGCGCTTGCCGTGCACTTCTCCGTGGAAATGCAAGCCGGCGGTCAAACTCCTGACGCTTGGTTTCATTACCCTCCTTTCTCGCGGTCCTTTCTCGATATCGCGAATCGGATTCGGAACCATCGACCCGCTCGATCTCGTCCAGTGGCACTTCCAGCTTGCCGAAGCGCGCGTCGAACTCCAATCGATCGGAGAAAACACGATACTCGTGCCCTGGGCTCCTCGCCGTGCTCTTTGGCGCGTCGTTCGCCGTCTCGCTCGTGAGCACGATCCTCCTCGAAGGTCCCTCGAGCCGGCCCGGCAACGATTGCACCGGCCGCCGCCGGCGTCGGCGGTCTGTGCCATCAGAGACCGAGAATCGAATAGGCGATCGCCTGTGGCAGCCCGTGCAGAATCGCTGGCGCCACAATGCCGCCTGTCTTCTCGCGCAAGAAACCGAGGACAAGACCGCCGAAGAACGTCCAGAAACCCCACCACCATGCGAGGCCCCAGTCGCCGCTCACCAAGCTTCCAAGGTTGAGAACATGCATGAGTCCGAATAGCCCAGACGCTATGACAACACCCCAGCCCCAGTCGACTCCATGGAATCGATAGGGTCTGCCGAAAGCGGCATTCAACCGTGATTGGATGTAGCCCCGAAAGAGGAGTTCTTCCCCCAACCCAAGGAACAAGACATAGAAGACGAGGGCGGATATGGCGTTGCCCAGCGTGGCTCCCGGCGCGAACCCCGAGCAGGAGATCATCAAGATGGCACCGGCCAGGAAACCTCCTTCGTTCCGTGTGGGCTTGCCCTTCAGCAGCCGGGCCAGCACACACAGCGCGACGATCTGGACACCTGCCAGGATGAGTGCGCCGTTCCATCGCCTGTGATCGATGAACGCCAGAGGGGCGTTCGCCATGGCCACGGGCACGAATGCCGTTGCCGCCACGTCCAGATGATACGGGACGCTTCGGAGAGAAAGGCCATAGGATGCCAGGCTTCTGCGCGCGACGATCAGCAGGAGCAAGGGAAGGAGAACCATCACGCTATATTCGATGAAGGGGCGATCGG
>DHHN01000218.1:7058-7567 GCA_002403295.1 bacterium UBP1_UBA4771
AACATGGTGACCCCTTTGATGAGATGATATTATTTTACTCCTCGGCAATAGGTCAAGCAAGTGCCGAAACCGCGGCTCCCGGCTTGCCTGCAGGCGCTCGCTTTGCAGCAAATTGAAACATGTGGATACGCCATGGCTCCGGGAAGAACCATCGCCTACTCGCCTGCAATCCCGGGACCCCTTCCGTTGCCGCCGGAAACGCTCCGCTCCGCCCATCGGGCGCCCGAACCCCCATGGCCCGAAGCGCGCCCAGCCGCCCGGCGCGAGACGGCGCCGTAGATCGCGCGCACCTCGGAGCGGGTGAGCACGACGGGCAATCGCCCAGGACGCTTCGGGCACACGACGCCGTTCACCCAAAAGAAAACCCCCGGCTCGCGAGAGCCGGGGGCCGTGCGCCGATTACGTTCGGCATTGCGAAGCGATCATCAGTAGTTCTTGAGCCGCTCGTTCTCGGGGTCGAACTTCCTCGCGTGCTCGAGAGCGTGCCGGTAGGCTTCGGTCTTCGTCTT
>DHHN01000227.1:0-4933 GCA_002403295.1 bacterium UBP1_UBA4771
TATTCCGTAATCTCGACCACGATCCCGGCGCCCACCGTACGGCCGCCCTCGCGGATCGCGAACCGAAGCTCCTTCTCCATCGCTATCGGGGTGATGAGCTCGATCGCCATCTCCACGTCGTCGCCCGGCATCACCATCTCCCGCCCCTCGGGCAGCGTCGCCACGCCCGTCACGTCCGTCGTCCGGAAGTAGAACTGCGGCCGGTACCCGTTGAAAAACGGCGTGTGCCGCCCGCCTTCCTCTTTCTTCAGAATGTATACCTTCCCCTTGAACTTCCGGTGCGGCGTCACGCTCTTCGGCGCGGCCACCACCATCCCGCGCTCCAGCGTCTCCTTCTCCACTCCCCGCAGCAGCAACCCGATGTTGTCTCCCGCCATCCCCTCGTCCAGCTGCTTGCGGAACATCTCCACGCCCGTCACCACCGTCTTCATCGTATCCTTGATCCCCACGATCTCCACGTTGTCACCCACGTGCACCTTCCCACGCTCCACACGCCCCGTCCCCACCGTGCCGCGCCCCGATATCGAAAACACGTCCTCCACCGGCATCAGGAACGGACGATCCACCTCCCGCTTCGGCAACGGTATGTACGTGTCGATCGCGTTCATCAGATCCCACACGCACTTCGCCTCCGGCCCGTCCGGATCCTCCGACTGCAGCGCGTTCCACGCACTCCCCCGAATCACCGGCAGCTCGTCGCCCGGAAACTGATACTCCGTCAACAGCTCCCGGCACTCGAGCTCCACCAGATCCAGCAGCTCCGCATCGTCCACCAGATCCACCTTGTTCAAAAACACCACGATGAACGGCACCCCTACCTGCCGCGCCAGCAATATGTGCTCGCGCGTCTGCGGCATCGGCCCGTCCGCCGCCGACACCACCAATATCGCCCCGTCCATCTGCGCAGCGCCCGTAATCATGTTCTTCACGTAGTCGGCGTGCCCCGGACAGTCAACGTGCGCGTAGTGCCGGTTCACCGTCGAGTACTCCACGTGCGAGGTCGCTATCGTCAAGATCTTCGTGTCGTCGCGCCGCCCCTGCGACTCGGAGGCCTTCGCCACCTCGTCGTACGACATGAACTTCGCCAGCCCCTTCTTCTCCAGGTGCTTCGTGATCGCCGCCGTCAGCGTCGTCTTCCCGTGATCCACATGCCCGATCGTCCCAACGTTCACGTGCGGCTTCGTCCGTTCAAACTTGGCCTTCGCCATGAAAACCTACCTCCTTCACGCAAGGCCCGTCACGTGGCCGAGCTTATCCATGACGATCCCCGGCGGCACCCGGTCGTAATGCGAGAATTGCATCGTGTAAACCGCTCTGCCCTGGGTGAGGGACCGGAGACTCGTCGCGTAACCGAACATGTCGGAGAGAGGCGCCCGCGCCGCGATTACCTGTGCATTCGCACGGTGGAACATCCCTTCGACCTTGCCTCTGCGCATATTGATATCGTTGATGACCTCGCCGACGTACTCGACGGGGAGCACGACTTCGAGGTCCATAATCGGCTCGAGGAGCACCGGCGCCGACCGCCGCATGCCGTCCGTGAAGGCGATGCCGGCCGCGGCCCGGAACGCGATGTCGGTCGAGTCGACCTCGTGATACGCGCCGTCGACGAGCGACACCTTCACGTCGACGACGGGGTACCCGCCGAGGGGGCCGCTCGCCATCGAATCGCGCACGCCGACCTCGACGTACTGGATGAACTGCTTCGGAACGGATCCGTCCCTGATACGGTTCTCGAAGACGAACCCGACGCCCGGCGACGGCTCGAGCTCGAGCACGACGACGCCGAACTGGCCCCGTCCGCCGCTCTGGCGGATGAAACGCCCCTCGGAGCGGCACGGGGTCGTGATCGTTTCCTTGTAGGCGACCTGCGGGCGGCCGACCGTGGCGCCCACGTCGAACTCCCGCAGCATCCGGTCGACGAGGATCTCGAGGTGGAGCTCCCCCATCCCCGAGATGATCGTCTGTCCCGTCTCGGCGTCTATCTTCATGCGGAACGACGGGTCCTCGGCGCTGAGCTGCTGGAGGGCGCTCATCATCTTGTCCTCGTCCGCCTTCGTCTTGGGCTCGATGGCGACCGAAATGACGGGCTCGGGAAAGCGCATCGACTCGAGGTGGATCGGATGCTTCGCGTCGCAGAGGGTGTCCCCCGTGACGGCCGCCTTGAGGCCGACCACCGCGACGATGTCCCCGGTGAATATGGCGTCGATCTCCTCGCGCTTGTTCGCGTGCATCCGCAGCATGCGGCTCACGCGCTCCTTGCGCTCGCTCGAGGCGTTCATGATCTGCGAGCCCGCCGCCAGCTCCCCGCTGTAGACGCGGATGAAATGGAGCCGTCCGACGTATTTGTCGCTCTGCACCTTGAAGACGAGCGCCGTGAAGGGCGCCTTGTCGCGCGGCGGCCGCTCCTCTTCCTTCTCCGTGTACGGGTTCACGCCCGTGACCGGCGCAAGATCGCTCGGCGCCGGCAGGTACCGGACGATGGCGTCGAGCACCTTCTGAATCCCCTTGTTCCGGAACGCGGAGCCGGCGAAGACGGGAACGATCTTCGCGGCGATGACGCCCTTGCGGAGCGCCGCGCGCATCTCGTCGGCCGGTATCTCGGAGCCGTCGAGGACATGATGGAGAATGCCGTCGTCGATATCGGCGAGCGCGTGAACGAGCGCGTCCCGGGCCTCCTCGCTCTCGTCGGCGAGATGCTTCGGAATGCTCGTCTCGTGGAAATCGGCGCCGAGGCTGTCCTCGTCGTAGTACGTCGCCCGCATCGTGACGAGGTCGACGATCCCCACGAAATCGTCCCCCGATCCGATCGGCAGGCTGGCCGGCACGGCCGGCGCCGCGAGCCGTTCGCGCATCATCCGTACGACGTTCGCGAAATCGGATCCGACGCGGTCCATCTTGTTCACGAACGCGAGCCGCGGGATGTGGTAGCGGTCGGCCTGCCGCCAGACGGTCTCCGACTGCGGCTCGACCCCGCCGACCCCGCAGAACACGGCGACGAGGCCGTCGAGCACGCGCATGCTCCGCTCGACCTCGATGGTGAAGTCCACGTGGCCGGGAGTGTCGATGATGTTGATCTTGTGGTCGTCCCAGAAGCAGGTCGTCGCCGCGGAAGTGATCGTGATCCCCCGCTCCCGCTCCTGATCCATCCAGTCCATCACCGTGCTGCCCTCGTGCACCTCTCCCATCCGGTGCACCTTGCCCGTATAGAAAAGAATCCTCTCCGTCAGGGTAGTCTTGCCCGCGTCGATATGGGCGGCTATCCCGATATTTCGGACCTGTTCGAGAGGAAATTCCCTGGTCATCAGCCTCATCCTCGCCGGGGCTGCCTGTCCCATTGCCCCGACTCGGGAGGCTTGCGGAATCAGGTGAGCCGCGCGCGAACGGTGTCGTACAGCAAAGTCTGCCTGCTCATCAGTTGTATCCCTCACCCTCGTTGGAACCCGCGTTTCCGCCGGCGCCAATTTGGATTCCCCCCGCCACCCATCCGAAAAATCTATGCGATCCGGCTTGCAGATCAGCCGGCCGACATTCCCGCTACCACCGGTAATGGGCGAAGGCCTTGTTGGCCTCGGCCATCTTGTGGGTATCCTCGCGCTTCTTGATCGAGGGCCCCTCGTGCTTGTAGGCGAGCATGAGCTCGGAGGCGAGCCGCTCGGCCATCGCGCGTTCGGGACGGGTCTTCGAATACCCGATGATCCATCGCAGGGCGAGCGCGAGACGCCGGTCGGATCTGACCTCGATCGGCACCTGGTACGTTGCGCCGCCGACGCGGCGGGAGGTGACCTCGAGCACCGGCTTGACGTTCTCGATGGCCTTTTTCATGACGTCGATGCCCCTCTGGCCGGTCTTCTGCTCGATGATGTCGAGCGCGTCGTACACGATCTTTTCGGCGGTGCCCCGCTTTCCGCGCCGGAGCATGTAGCTCACGAGCCGGGAAACGAGCATGTCGCCGTACTTCGGATCGGGAACGATGGCTCTCTTAACGACTTCGCGCCTGCGTGGCATTCTGTGCTACTCCCGTGTGTTAAGCGGCCGTCTTTTTCGGTCTCTTCACGCCGTATTTCGACCGGCTGATCGTTCGTCCCTCGACGCCGGCCGAATCGAGCGCGCCGCGGATGATATGGTACCGGACGCCGGGAAGGTCCTTCACGCGGCCGCCGCGGATGAGCACGATCGAGTGCTCCTGCAGGTTATGTCCCTCGCCCGGAATGTAACTCGTCACCTCGAAGCCGTTCTGCAACCTCACGCGCGCGACCTTGCGGATCGCCGAGTTCGGCTTCTTCGGCGTCGAGGTGTACACGCGCGTACAGACGCCCCGCTTCTGCGGACACGATTTGAGCGCCGGCGCGTGGGTTTTCCTGCGAACCGCCTTGCGCGACTTGCGTACAAGCTGATTGATCGTCGGCAACGTTAACCCCTTAATTGCAATAAATACAATCGGTTATGTGTCTTATACCCACTCGATTGGTCGAAAAGTGGGGCGCAAAAGTGCAATCTATCATCCACCTTCACCCATGTCAAGTAAATAATTATGAGCGGCTTAAGACACTTGCTCCCTCATTTTGCTGATGATCTCGGCGAGCTCCTCCTCGGCGAAATCGCGCTCGAGAAGGTCCTCCTCGCTCACCTCGTCCTCTATATGAATCCGGCTGTACCGCTGCAGCCCCGTGCCCGCCGGAATGAGATGCCCCATAATGACGTTTTCCTTGAGCCCGCGCAGGTAATCGACCTTCCCCTGCACGGCGGCCTCGGTCAGAACGCGCGTCGTCTCCTGGAAGCTCGCGGCCGAGATGAAGCTCTCGGTCGTGAGGGAGGCCTTCGTGATGCCGAGCAGCAGCGGTTTGAAGGTCGCGGGCTTTCCCTTTTCCTTCATCGTCCGTTCGTTCTCCTCGCGGAACTCGGACTTGCTCACGATATCTCCCTCGAGGAA
>DHHN01000227.1:4977-5905 GCA_002403295.1 bacterium UBP1_UBA4771
TCCTGGATCTCGTTCACGAGATAATTCTGCGCGGCGTTCACGCCCTTGATGTTGAGGATGTCGAACGGATTGACGGGGCCCTCGGTGAGGTTGTCCCCCGCCTCGACGCGGTCTCCGTCGTACACCCGCAGGTGCTTGCCCTGGGGGATGATGTAGCTGCGCCGGTCGCCGCTTTCGCTGACGACGTTCAGCTTCCGCATGCCCTTCGTGACGGCGCCGAACTCGACGAGGCCGTCGATCTCCGAGACGACGGCGGCCTCCTTCGGCTTGCGGACCTCGAACAGCTCGGCCACGCGCGGGAGGCCGCCCGTGATGTCGCGCGTCTTCGAGATGTCCTTCGGGATGCGGACGAGGATGTCGCCCGGCAGGATCTCGCTCCCGTCGTGCACCATGATCATGGCGCCCGTCGGCACGATGAAGTTGCCCATGAGCTTTCCGCCCTTGTCGACGAGCTCGATGTGCGGATGGAGCTTCTTGTCGCGGTCGTCGACGATCACCATCTGCCGCAGGCCCGTCTTGTCGTCGACCTTCTCGCGGAGGGTGATCCCCTCCTTGATGTCGACGAATCGCAGCCGCCCGCTTTTGTCGCTGATGATGCTGTCGGAGTACGGATCCCATTCGTAGATGATCGCGTCCTTGGCGACCCGGTCGTCCTCCTTCACCCGGAGCGCGGCGCCGTAGGGCACGCCGAAGCGCGCGCGGATGCGCTCGCTCTTCTCGTCGCGGATGAGGATCTCGCCCTTGCGGCCCGTGGCGATGACGTGCCCGTTGCGGTCGACGACGGTCTTGCTGTTCTTGAACTGGACGACGCCCGGATGGTTCGTCGTCTTCTGCGTCTGCTCGGCGATGCGCGAGGCGGTGCCGCCGACGTGGAAGGTCCGAAGCGTCAACTGCGTGCCCGGCTCGCCGATCGACTGCGCCGCGATGA
>DHHN01000226.1 GCA_002403295.1 bacterium UBP1_UBA4771
TACTCCGTAATCTCGACCACGATCCCGGCGCCCACCGTGCGGCCGCCCTCCCGGATCGCGAATCTCAGTTCCTTCTCCATCGCTATCGGGGTGATGAGCTCGATCGCCATCTCCACGTCATCGCCCGGCATGACCATCTCGCGGCCCTCCGGCAGCGTCGCCACGCCCGTCACGTCCGTCGTCCGGAAGTAGAACTGCGGCCGGTACCCGTTGAAAAACGGCGTATGCCGCCCGCCTTCCTCTTTCTTCAAGATGTAGACCTTCCCCTTGAACTTCCGGTGCGGCGTCACGCTCTTCGGCGCCGCGATCACCATCCCACGCTCCAGCGTCTCCTTCTCCACCCCCCGCAGCAGCAACCCGATGTTGTCTCCCGCCATCCCCTCGTCGAGCTGCTTGCGGAACATCTCCACGCCCGTCACCACCGTCTTCATCGTATCCTTGATGCCCACGATCTCCACGTTGTCGCCCACGTGCACCTTCCCCCGCTCCACTCGGCCCGTCCCCACCGTACCCCGTCCCGATATCGAAAACACGTCCTCCACCGGCATCAGGAACGGCCGCTCGATCTCCCGCTTCGGCAGCGGTATGTACGTGTCGATCGCGTTCATGAGCTCCCACACGCACTTCGCTTCCGGCCCGTCCGGATCCTCCGACTGCAGAGCCTTCCACGCGCTCCCCCGCACGAACGGTATCTCGTCTCCCGGGAACTGGTACTCCTTCAACAGCTCACGGCACTCCAGCTCCACCAGGTCCAACAGCTCCGCGTCGTCCACCAGGTCCACCTTGTTCAAAAACACCACGATGTACGGCACGCCCACCTGCCGCGCCAGCAGTATGTGCTCGCGCGTCTGCGGCATCGGCCCGTCCGCCGCCGACACCACCAAGATCGCCCCGTCCATCTGCGCGGCTCCCGTGATCATGTTCTTCACGTAATCCGCGTGCCCGGGACAGTCCACGTGCGCGTAGTGCCGGTTCACCGTCGAGTACTCCACGTGCGACGTCGCGATCGTCAAGATCTTCGTGTCGTCACGCCGCCCCTGCGACTCGGAGGCCTTCGCCACCTCGTCGTACGATATGAACTTCGCCAGCCCCTTCTTCTCCAGGTGCTTCGTGATCGCCGCCGTCAGCGTCGTCTTCCCGTGATCGACATGCCCGATCGTCCCGACGTTCACGTGCGGCTTCGTCCGTTCAAACTTGGCCTTTGCCATGAGAACCTACCTCCTTCACGCAAGGCCTGTGACGTGGCCGAGCTTGTCCATGATGATCCCCGGCGGCACCCTGTCGTAATGCGAGAATTGCATGGTGTAGACCGCTCTGCCCTGGGTGAGGGACCGGAGACTCGTCGCGTACCCGAACATGTCGGAGAGGGGCGCCCGCGCCGCGATGACCTGCGCGTTCGCGCGGTGGAACATCCCTTCGACCTTGCCTCTTCGCATATTGATGTCGTTGATGACCTCGCCGACGTACTCCACGGGGAGCACGACCTCGAGATCCATGACCGGCTCGAGAAGCACCGGCGAGGAGCGCCGGATGCCGTCCGTGAACGCGATGCCGGCCGCGGCCCGGAAGGCTATGTCGGTCGAGTCGACCTCGTGGTAGGCGCCGTCGACGAGCGACACCTTCACGTCGACGACGGGGTACCCGCCGAGCGGGCCGCTCACCATCGAATCGCGCACGCCGACTTCGACGTACTGGATGAACTGCTTCGGGATCGATCCGTCCCTGATGCGGTTCTCGAAGACGAATCCCGCGCCGGGGGAGGGCTCGAGCTCGAGCACGACGACGCCGAACTGGCCCCGGCCGCCGCTCTGGCGGATGAACCGTCCCTCGGAGCGGCACGGGGCCGTGATCGTTTCCTTGTACGCGACCTGCGGACGGCCGACCGTGGCGCCCACGTCGAACTCGCGCAGCATCCGGTCGACGAGGATCTCGAGGTGGAGCTCCCCCATCCCCGAGATGATCGTCTGCCCCGTTTCGGCGTCTATCTTTATGCGGAACGACGGATCCTCGGCGCTGAGCTGCTGCAGGGCGCTCATCATCTTGTCCTCGTCCGCCTTCGTCTTGGGCTCGATGGCGACGGAGATGACCGGCTCGGGGAACCGCATCGACTCGAGGTGGATCGGATGCTTCGGATCGCAGAGGGTGTCCCCCGTGACGGCCGCCTTGAGGCCGACCACCGCGACGATGTCGCCGGTGAATATGCCGTCGATCTCCTCGCGCTTGTTCGCGTGCATCTGGAGTATGCGGCTCACGCGCTCCTTGCGCTCGCTCGAGGCGTTCATGATCTGCGAGCCCGCCGCGAGCGACCCGCTGTAGACGCGGATGAAATGGAGACGCCCGACGTACTTGTCGCTCTGCACCTTGAAGACGAGGGCCGTGAACGGCGCCTTGTCGAGCGGCGGACGCTCCTCTTCCTTCTCCGTGTACGGGTTCAGGCCCGTGACCGGCGGAAGATCGCTCGGAGCGGGAAGGTACCGGACGATCGCGTCGAGCACCTTCTGTATCCCCTTGTTCCGGAACGCGGAACCGGCCAGCACGGGGACGATCTTCGCGGCGACGACGCCCTTGCGGAGCGCCGCGTGGATCTCGTCGGCCGGAATCGCGGTGCCGTCGAGGACGTGGTGGAGGATGCCGTCGTCGATGTCGGCGAGGGCGTGAACGAGCGCGTCCCGCGCCTCGTCGACCTCTTCGGCGAGGTGCGCCGGAACGTCGGCCTCGTGGAAATCGGCGCCGAGGCTGTCCTCGTCGTAGTACGTCGCCCGCATCTCGACGAGATCGACGATCCCGATAAAATCGTCGCCGGATCCGATCGGCAGGACGACCGGCACGGCCGGCGCGGCGAGCCGCTCGCGCATCATCCGCACGGCGTTCACGAAATCGCTTCCGACGCGGTCCATCTTGTTCACGAACGCGAGCCGCGGAATGCGGTAGCGGTCGGCCTGGCGCCAGACCGTCTCCGACTGGGGCTCGACGCCGCCGACGCCGCAGAAGACTGCGACGAGGCCGTCGAGCACCCGCATGCTGCGCTCGACCTCGACGGTGAAATCCACGTGACCGGGCGTGTCGATGATGTTGATCTTGTGATCGTTCCAGAAGCAGGTGGTCGCCGCGGACGTGATCGTGATGCCCCGCTCGCGCTCCTGATCCATCCAGTCCATCACCGTGCTGCCCTCGTGCACCTCTCCCATCCGGTGCACCTTGCCCGTGTAGAAGAGAATCCTCTCCGTCAGGGTAGTCTTGCCCGCGTCGATATGGGCGGCTATCCCGATGTTTCGGACCTGTTCGAGAGGAAATTCCCTGGTCATCACAGCCTCATCCTCGCCGGGGCTGCCTGTCCCATTGCCCCGACTCGGGAGGCTTGCGGAATCAGGTGAGCCGCGTGCGATCGGTGTCGTACAACGAAGTCTGCTTACTCATCAATTGTATCCCTCACCCTCGTTGGAATCCGCGTTTCCGCGGGCTCCAATTTGGATCCACCCCACCGCCCATCCGAAAAGATCTATGCGACCCGGCCTGCAGAAAGGCCGGGCGACATTCAAACTACCACCGGTAGTGGGCAAAGGCCTTGTTGGCCTCGGCCATCTTGTGGGTATCCTCGCGCTTCTTGATCGAGGGCCCCTCGTGCTTGTAGGCGAGCATGAGCTCGGAGGCGAGCCGCTCCGCCATCGCCCGCTCGGGACGGGTCTTCGAATAGCCGATGATCCACCGCAGGGCGAGAGCGAGTCTCCGGTCGGACCGGACCTCGATCGGCACCTGGTACGTGGCGCCGCCGACGCGGCGGGACGTGACCTCGAGCACCGGCTTGACGTTCTCGATGGCCTTCCTCATGACGTCGATGCCCCTCTGGCCGGTCTTCTGCTCGATGATGTCGAGCGCGTCGTACACGATCTTTTCGGCGGTGCCGCGTTTTCCGCGGCGGAGCATGTAGCTCACGAGCCGGGACACGAGCATATCGCCGAACTTGGGGTCGGGGACAATCGATCTCTTAACGACTTCGCGCCTGCGTGGCATTCCGTTATACTCCCGTGTTTTAAGCGGCTGTCTTCTTGGGTCTCTTCACGCCGTACTTCGACCGGCTCACCGTTCGTCCCTCGACGCCGGCCGAGTCGAGCGCGCCGCGGATGATATGGTACCGGACGCCGGGAAGATCCTTCACGCGGCCGCCGCGGATGAGCACGATCGAGTGCTCCTGAAGGTTGTGCCCCTCGCCCGGAATGTAGCTCGTCACCTCGAAGCCGTTCTGGAGCCTCACGCGCGCGACCTTCCGGATCGCCGAGTTCGGCTTTTTCGGCGTCGACGTATAGACGCGCGTGCAGGTGCCGCGCTTCTGCGGGCACGATTTGAGCGCGGGCGCGTGGGTTTTCTTGCGAACCGCATCGCGCGACTTGCGTACAAGCTGATTGATCGTCGGCACCGGCATACCCCTTAATTACAACGATGGTAATCGGTTATGTGTTTTATACCCACTCGATTGGACGGAAAGTGGGACGCAAAAGTGCAATCTATCATCCAGCTCCATCCATGTCAAGTAAATAATTATGAGCGGTTTAAGACACTTGCCCCCTCATTTTGCTGACGAGCTCGGCGAGCTCCTCCTCGGCGAAATCCCGCTCGAGCAGATCCTCCTCGCTCACCTCGTCCTCGATGTGGATCCGGCTGTAGCGCTGGAGCCCCGTGCCCGCCGGAATAAGATGCCCCATGACGACGTTTTCCTTGAGCCCGCGCAGGTAATCGACCTTTCCCTGAACGGCGGCCTCGGTGAGAACGCGCGTCGTCTCCTGGAAGCTCGCCGCCGAGATGAAGCTCTCGGTCGTGAGCGAGGCCTTCGTGATGCCGAGGAGCAGCGGCTTGAAGGTGGCGGGCTTGCCCTTTTCCTTCATCGTCCGCTCGTTCTCCTCGCGGAACTCCGACTTGCTCACGATGTCCCCCTCGAGGAACCGCGTGTCGCCCGGATCCTCCACGATGACCTTCTGGAGCATCTGCCGCACGATCACCTCGATGTGCTTGTCGTTGATGCGCACGCCCTGGAGCCGGTAGACCTCCTGGATCTCGTTCACGAGGTAGTTCTGCGCGGCGTTCACGCCCTTGATGCTCAGGATGTCGAACGGGTTGACGGGTCCCTCGGTGAGGTTGTCCCCCGCCTCGACCCGGTCCCCCTCGTACACCCGCAGGTGCTTGCCCTGGGGGATGATGTAGCTGCGCCGGTCGCCGTTCTCGTTGACGACGTTGAGCTTGCGCATACCCTTCGTCACGGCGCCGAACTCGACGAGGCCGTCGATCTCGGAGACGACCGCGGCTTCCTTCGGCTTGCGGACCTCGAAGAGCTCGGCCACGCGCGGAAGGCCGCCCGTGATATCGCGCGTCTTCGAGATGTCTTTCGGGATGCGGACGAGGATGTCGCCCGGCAGGATCTCGGCCCCGTCGTGCACCATGATCATGGCGCCCGTCGGCACGATGAAGTTGCCGATGAGCTTGCCGCCCTTGTCGACGAGCTCGATGTGCGGCTGGAGTCTCTTGTCGCGGTCGTCGACGATCACCATCTGCCGAAGCCCCGACTTGTCGTCGACCTTCTCGCGAAGGGTGATCCCTTCCTTGATGTCGATGAACCGCAGCCGTCCGCTCTTGTCCGAGATGATGCTGTCGGAGTACGGATCCCATTCGTAGATGATGGCGTCCTTGGCGACCTTGTCCTGCTCCTTCACGCGGAGCGCGGCGCCGTACGGCACGCCGAAGCGCGCGCGGATCCGCTCGCTCTTTTCGTCGCGGATGAGGATCTCGCCCTTGCG
The DNA here is from genome assembly GCA_002403295.1 of bacterium UBP1_UBA4771. Lineage (GTDB taxonomy): Bacteria > Krumholzibacteriota > Krumholzibacteriia > Krumholzibacteriales > Krumholzibacteriaceae > SSS58A. Next base: position 5,787 of record DHHN01000226.1, read on the forward strand.
GCCCGTCGCGATGATATTGCCGTTGCGGTCGACCACGGTCTTCGTGCTCTTGAACTGGACGACGCCCGGATGGTTCGTCGTCTTCTGCGTCTGCTCGGCGATACGCGACGCGGTGCCGCCGACGTGGAAGGTCCGAAGCGTCAGCTGCGTTCCCGGCTCGCCGATCGACTGCGCCGCGATCACGCCGACCGCCTCGCCGATGTCGACGAGGTTGCCCGTGGCGAGGTTGCGGCCGTAGCAGAGGGCGCACGCGCCGCGCCGCGCCTCGCAGGTCAGCACGCAGCGGATCTTGACGCGCTCGACGCCGCGCTCCTCGATCTCCGCGGACATCTCCTCGTCGACGAGGGTGTTGGCCGGACAGATCGTCTCGCCCGTCTGCGGATCGATGATGTCGTCGACGACCACGCGGCCGAGGATGCGGTCGCTCAGCGACTCGATGACTTCTTCGCCCTCCTTGAGGGCGACGGTGTCCATGCCCATGATCGTGCCGCAGTCGTGCTCGGTGATGATGACGTCCTGCGCCACGTCGACGAGGCGGCGCGTGAGGTAGCCGGCGTCGGCGGTCTTGAGCGCCGTGTCGGCGAGACCCTTGCGCGCGCCGTGCGTCGAGATGAAGTACTGGAGAACGGTGAGGCCTTCCTTGAAGTTCGCCGTGATCGGCATCTCGATGATTTCGCCGATGCCGCCCGTGATGCGCTTTTGGGGCTTCGCCATGAGACCGCGCATGCCGGCGAGCTGCCGGATCTGTTCCTTGTTGCCCCGCGATCCGGAGATCGCCATCATGTAGATCGGGTTGAATCCGTCGCGGTCATGGTTGAGGGTCTCGAGCATCGCCTCGGCGACGTTGTTCGTCGTGTGGGTCCACGTGTCGATGATCTTGTTGTAGCGCTCGCCGTCGGTGATGATGCCGTCCTTGTACTGCTTCTGGATCTGGTTCACGGCCTTCTGCGCGACACCGATGAGCTGCGGCTTCTCCGCGGGCACGACGACGTCGTCGATCGAGAAGGTGATGCCGGCCTTCGTCGCGAACCGGAAGCCGAGATCCTTGAGGCGCTCGAGGAAATGCACCGTCGCCCGGTTCGCGAGCTTCTTGTAGCAGTCGCCGATGATCGCCGCGACCGCCTTCTTGTCGAACAGCTCGTTTACGAACCCGAGCTCCGGGGGGGTGATCTGGTTCACGATGACGCGCCCGGCGGTCGTCGTCACGAGCTCGCCACCGATGCGCACCTTCACCTTGGCGTGCAGGTCGATCGCGCCCTGGTTCCACGCCGATATGAGCTCCCCGGCGCTGTGAAAACGCTTGCCCTCGCCCTTCGCGCCCTCGCGCGTCATCGAAATGTAGTAGAGCCCGAGGACCATGTCCTGCGTCGGCGAGGCGAGCGGGGCGCCGTTCGCCGGCGAGAGGATGTTGTTCGCCGCGAGCATGAGGGTCCGCGCCTCGAGCTGCGCCTCGTACGAGAGCGGCACGTGGACCGCCATCTGGTCGCCGTCGAAGTCGGCGTTGAACGCCGTGCAGACGAGCGGATGTATCTGGATCGCCTTGCCCTCGATGAGGAGCGGCTGGAACGCCTGTATGCCGAGCCGGTGGAGCGTCGGGGCGCGGTTGAGAAGGACCGGATGATCCCGGATGATCTCCTCGAGGATGTCCCAGACCTCGGGACGCTCGCGCTCGACGAGCTTTTTCGCGCTTTTCACCGTCTGGACGTAGCCCTTCTCCTCGAGCTTGCGGATGATGAACGGCTTGAAGAGCTCGAGGGCCATCGACTTCGGCAGTCCGCACTGGCCGATCTCGAGCTCGGGGCCGATGACGATCACGGAGCGCCCCGAGTAATCGACGCGCTTGCCGAGGAGGTTCTGGCGGAACCGGCCCTGCTTGCCCTTGAGCATGTCGGAGAGGCTCTTGAGGGGACGGTTGCCCTGGCCGCGCACGGCGCGCGAACGGCGGCTGTTGTCGAAGAGGGCGTCGACCGCCTCCTGGAGCATGCGCTTCTCGTTCCGGAGGATGACCTCCGGCGCCCGGATCTCGATGAGCTTTTTCAGCCGGTTGTTCCTGTTGATGACGCGCCGGTAGAGATCGTTGAGGTCGCTCGTCGCGAACCGTCCGCCCTCGAGCGGCACGAGCGGCCGGAGATCCGGCGGCAGCACGGGGGTGACGTCGAGGATCATCCATTCGGGCTTGTTCTGGCTCTGGCGGAACGCCTCGACGACCTTGAGGCGCTTGAGGATGTCCTTCTTGCGCTGGACCGAGGTCTCGACCTTGGACTGGGCGCGCAGCGTGATCGAGAGCTCCTCGATGTTGAGCGTCTTGAGGAGGTCGCGGATCGCCTCGCCGCCCATCTTGGCGGTGAACTCCTTGCCCTGATCGTGGAGTTCGGCGTAGGTGTCGTCGTCGATGAGCTCCTTGAACTTGAGATCGGCGTTGCCCGGATCGATGACGACGTGCGACTCGTAGTAGAGGATGCGCTCGAGATTGCGCACGGTCATGTCGAGCATGTAGCCGATGCGGCTCGGCACTCCCTTGAGGAACCAGATGTGGGCGACGGGCACGGCGAGCTCGATGTGCCCCATCCGCTCGCGCCGCACGCGCGAGTGGGTCACCTCGACGCCGCAACGGTCGCAGATGACGCCGCGGTACCGGATCCGCTTGTACTTGCCGCAGGCGCACTCCCAGTCCTTCACGGGGCCGAAGATGCGCTCGCAGAAAAGGCCGTCCTTCTCCGGCTTGAAGGACCGGTAGTTGATCGTTTCGGGCTTCGTAACCTCCCCGTAGCTCCACTGGCGGATCGTCTCGGGAGAGGCGATCTGGATGCGCATCGCCTTGATATCGGTCGGCTTGCTGCGGTCCTTTTCGAAGAGGGTGGTATACAAACTCGGTACCTCCCTAATTCTTCTCGAGCTTTTCGAGCTGAACGTCGAGACAGAGGCTCTGGAGCTCCTTGATGAGCACGTTGAACGACTCCGGCAGCCCCGGATCGGGGGCGTTCTCGCCCTTGACGATCGTTTCGTAGATCTTGCTCCGCCCCGCCACGTCGTCCGATTTGACGGTGAGGAGCTCCTGCAGGGTGTACGCGGCGCCGTAGGCCTCGAGCGCCCACACCTCCATCTCGCCGAACCGCTGCCCGCCGAACTGGGCCTTGCCGCCGAGCGGCTGCTGCGAGACGAGCGAGTACGGGCCGATCGAGCGCGCGTGTATCTTGTCGTCGACGAGATGCGACAGTTTCATGATATAGATGTTTCCGACGGTGACGTCCTCGTCGAACGGCTCCCCCGTCATGCCGTCCATGAGCCGGACCTTGCCGCTCTCGGGAAGCTTCGCCTCGACGAGCAGCTTCTTGATCTCGTCGATCGTGGCGCCGTTGAAGACGGGGGTGGACACCTTGTAGCCGAGCTTGTCGACCGCCCAGCCGAGATGCGTCTCGAGGATCTGGCCGAGGTTCATTCGGCTCGGCACGCCGAGCGGGTTCAGGATGACGTCGATCGGGGTGCCGTCGGGCAGGTGCGGCATGTCCTCGTCGGGGACGATGCGCGAGACGACGCCCTTGTTTCCGTGGCGCCCGGCCATCTTGTCGCCGACGGAGACCTTGCGCTTGCGAGCGACGTAGACCTTTACGAGCTTGCTCACGCCCGGCGGGAGCTCGTCCCCGCGCATGATCCGCTCCGATTCCTTCTCGAACCGGCTCTCGACCTTCTCGATGGCGCGGGCCGCGGCCTCCATGAGCGACTGGATGCGGCGGTCGACCTTCGGATCCTTCACCACGGGAAGCCCCCAGTGAAGATGGTCGATGTCGATGCTCCGGAGCATCTTGTCGGTGATCTTCCGTCCCGCGCGGGCGAGCACCTCGCCCGTCTCCGCGTGAACGAGCTTCTCGGAGATCTGCCCGATCATGAGCCGCTCGAGACGCTCGCGGCGCTTTTCCTTGATATGCTGGATTTCGACGTTCTTCTGGTTCTCGAACTCCTGCAGCTTGCGGCGCTCGTGGCTCCGCGAGCGCTCGTCGCGCTCCTTGCGGGAGAAGAGCTTGATGTCGACGACGATCCCGTCCATGCCCGGGGGCGCCTTGAGGGAGGCGTCGCGCACGTCCCCGGCCTTCTCGCCGAAGATCGCCTTCAGCAGCCGCTCCTCGGGCGTGAGCTCCGTTTCGCCTTTCGGCGTCACCTTGCCGACGAGGATGTCGCCCGCCTTGACGTGCGCGCCGACTCGGACGATGCCGTCGCCGTCGAGGTTCGCGAGCATCTCCTCGCTCACGTTCGGGATCTCGCGGGTGATCTCCTCCATGCCCGCTTTCGTGTCGCGGACCTGCGTCTCGAACTCCTCGATGTGCACCGAGGTGAAGACGTCGTCCTTGACGAGCCGCTCGCTGATGATGATCGCGTCCTCGAAGTTGTAGCCGCGCCACGGCATGAACGCGACGAGCACGTTCCGCCCGAGCGCGAGCTCGCCGTCGCGCGTCGCGGAGCTGTCGGCGATGACCTCGCCCTTGCGCACCTTCTGCCCGATCTCGACGATCGGCTTCTGGTTGACGCAGGTGTCCTGGTTCGAGCGCTGGAACTTGATGAGCCGGTACTCGTCGACGCCGCCGAATCCGGAGAAGTCGTCGAGGTCCTCCTCTTCCTTCCTGCCCCCGTAGCTCACGAGGATCCGATCCGCCTCGACGGCCTCGATGCGCCCCGGGCGGCGCGCGACGCAGAGAACGCCCGAATCGTACGCGATCTTGCCCTCGAGGCCCGTCCCGACGAGCGGCGCCTCCGCCTTGATGAGCGGCACGGCCTGGCGCTGCATGTTGCATCCCATGAGGGCGCGGTTCGCGTCGTCGTGCTCGAGGAAGGGGATGAGCGCCGCGGCGGCGCTCACGAGCTGGTTCGGGGAGACGTCCATGTAGTGAACCTCCTTCGGGTCCACGAGGACGAAATCCCCGCGAAAGCGGGCCATGACGACGGGCTCGATGAACTTGCCGTGCCTGTCGATCTTCGCGTTCGCGTGCGCGATGATGACCGTGTCCTCCTGATCGGCCGAGAGCATCACCGTGTCGTCGGTCACCGTGCCGTTCTTGACCTTCCGGTACGGCGTCTCGAGGAAGCCGAACTCGTTCACGCGGGCGAAGGTCGCGAGCGAGGTGATGAGACCGATGTTCGGGCCTTCCGGCGTCTCGGTGGGGCACATGCGCCCGGAGTGCGTGTAGTGCACGTCGCGGACCTCGAACCCCGCGCGCTCGCGGGTGAGGCCGCCGGGGCCGAGCGCCGAGAGACGCCGC